>CASEZU010000059.1 GCA_949292445.1 uncultured Spirochaetales bacterium
AGCCTGCGTTCTCCAGAGCCCTGCGCCATAGGGCCTCGGTCGATCTCTCCATCAGGAACACCGTCTCCGAGAGCTTCCCGATAATGTGCATTTTCATTGTCGGGAGCGCATCGATTATGCGGGCATTCCGTTCATCCGCACTCAGAACCAGCGCCCTCTCTGCCCTGATCGAAGAGTACGATGAGTACCATCCTGATATCCTCGGGTAAAGCGTCTCCGGCAGCGGGTAGAGCGACATGGACTCAAGCGATGATCTGATGTCATCCGGCGTCAGGCCAAGTGAGAATGCAGCCTTCACCGAGGCTTTTGTGATCTTCCATTCAGCGGTGCTGTCCGACATCACAGGGGCGGCAAAGAGGCAGAGCGCGCCGGGAGTTCTTCCTGAATAGGTGATTGAGAAGTCTGACGAGACGGCAAAGCCCGCAGTCCTGCCGTGCACGATGCTCCTCCCCGTCGTGATTCCGTCATTGTCATCTATAATGCTGAAGGTACGGAGATCTTCCTCTGAAACGGCAGAGCGCGAGAGCCTTGAAATAAGCTGCAGCTTCTCCTGGAGGGCGGCGGCATCAAGCCCTGAAAGCAGCGAGGCGAGGTGGATGAAGAGAGCCTTGCCCGCAGTTCCTCCCTCTCCGGAGACTACAAGCGAAAGCCGTTCCTCCTCCTGAAGCAGCAGGAATTTCTCCGCTTCCTCCCTGCAGAGCGAGAGCTCTGTGCCGTCATCTTCAATAACGCCGTTTTCAATGAGGGCTCCGACAGCCTGCACGGCTGCTTTTATGATTCTTTCCTTCGGCAGTCCCGGAAAGAGCGATGTGAAGAAGTCAGAGGCGAGTAGCTTCTGCCATCTTCCGCTCTGGAGCGTGCGGGAGGCTGCGATTGCAAGCAGGAAAGGGAAGAAGGCCTCGGGATAGGGCAGTCTCTGCGCCTTTTTCCCGAAAAGGGGAAAGAGGGAAACGGCGTTCATCCCGGCATCCGTGACGCAAAGCCTTTCTCCGTCAGTCCTTGCCATCCCCCTGTCGAGAAGGGCTTCTGCGTCTTCTGCGGAAAATGCATCCATTCCAGCCGAGGCAAGGTGTATTGCCGTCAGGAGGCATCCCTCTTCAGCCGTGACGGCCATCACGGCTTCTTCCGGATGCTTTTTCAGCGTTTCCTCGAATCCGAAGGGAAGCTCACTCTCACTCATCTGCGCCTGCCTTCTCTATGGAGTAGCTGTAACCCTGCTCGGAGAGGAATTTCTGCCTGTTCTGGGCGAAATCCTCCTCCTCTGTGTATTCGGTTATGAGGGTGTAGAAATGGCTGTCCCTGTCCTTCGGCCGGAGTATTCTTCCCAGCCTCTGGGCCTCTTCCTGCCTTGATCCGAATGTCCCGGATATCTGTATTGCCACTGAGGCATCCGGCAGGTCTATGGCTGAGTTCGCTACTTTGGAGACAATGAGGACCCTTATCTTCCCCTCTCTGAATGCCGTGTAGAGCTCATCACGCTTTTTTGTCGGTGTAGAACCCGTGATGATGGGATAGCCGAACTCCTTCCTGAACTCCTCCAGCTGGTCGAGATACTGGCCTATTATCAGGATGGATTCGCCGCTGTGACGGCTTATGATCCGTTTGGCCGCGCCGATTTTAAGCGGGTTCTCAGCAGCGAGCCTGTATTTCTCCCTCTTCTTGGCGATGGCGTACTTTATCTCCATATCCTCCGGCAGAGGCAGCCTGACTTCATGGCACCATGCCTTGGCGATGAAGCCTTGGGCCTCAAGCTCTGACCATGGTGTGTCGTACCGCTTGGGACCGACGAGCGAGAAGACCTCATCCTCCCTTCCGTCCTCCCTGACGAGCGTGGCTGTGAGGCCGAGGCGGTG
Source organism: uncultured Spirochaetales bacterium (assembly GCA_949292445.1). The sequence continues at coordinate 1,854 of CASEZU010000059.1, forward strand.
TATGGCCTGGAGCTCTGATGTGATACGGAACACAGGGGCGGGGAGCATGTGCACCTCATCATAGATTATGAAGCCCCATCCTCCGTCGCGGAAAAGCGAGAAGCGAGGATAGTCCGAATCCGTGTCCGGCCTCCAGGTGATGATCTGGTAGGTGCAGACAGTCACCGGTTTCATGTCCTTCCTCTCGCCGGAATATTCTCCTATCTCATTCTCCGTGAGCTCGGTCTTGTCCAGAAGCTCCCTTATCCACTGATGCACGGCTGTCACATTCGGGCAGAGGATGAGAGTCCTCGTATTCAGCGCAGCCATGGCAAGTATTCCCGCGACGGTCTTCCCAGATCCGCAGGGGAGGACTATGGTGCCGTATCCTGTACCGCTTCCACCGTCTCCCAGAAGCGCTTTTATTGCATCTTTCTGGTATGGGCGCGGCGTGAATGTGTCCCTGAGCTTTATATCAAGCGGAGTGCCTTTCTTCAGCGGGATCCTGTCATCCACAGGAAAGCCGAGTTTTATCATCCTCGCCTTGAGGATTCCCCGGTTCATCCTCAGCACCCTGAACGATGATCCGTCCTCAGGTTCGAGAAGGGGAGCGAGGGAGCTTTCAGCTTTCAGCTGCATCGCGAAGACAGGACGCCGCACTGTCAGCAGGAGGTACTCCTCATCCAGTTCAGTGAGGATGAAATCACCGTAGCGCTCCGCCTGGTCCGTGATGAAGAACTCGATGCGCGGATCGATGGCAAATCGGGACCATTTTCTCAGCCTTGCAAGTATCTCGGCAGCAGTAAGCCCCGATGATATGGCATTCCACAGCGACAGCTGGGATATCTGATAGGTATGCACATGCTCCGGGCTTTTCACGAGATCTGAGAAGGCGATGATGTCCGCACGGCAGGAATCGGCAGAGGGGGAATGGACATCCAGCAGCATTGTGCGGTCGCTTTGTACGGTGAGCGGTCTATCTTCTTCCATAAGCCCTCTGTATCATGAGATGATCCGCGACAGTCAGCGCAGCCATCGCCTCCACAACCGGCACAGCTCTTGGGATTATCGCGGGATCATGGCGGCCATGCACTGAGATCGTGGTCTCCTCCATCGTGTCAGTTATCGTGAGCTGTTCCTTAGCAATCGATGATGTCGGTTTCACGGCAGCGCGGAAGATGATGTCCTCTCCGGTGGAGATGCCTCCGAGTATTCCTCCCGCATTGTTGGAGAGGAAGACGGGCTTCCCGTCCCTGATCCTCATGGGATCGTTGTTCTCAGAACCCCTTCTGCCTGCGGCGGCGAATCCTGCTCCGAACTCTATTCCCTTCACGGCTCCTATGGACATCACAGCATGGGAGAGAGTCGCATCCAGCTTGTCGAAGACAGGGTCTCCGAGCCCGGGGATCATGCCTGTTATGCGGCACTCGATGATGCCTCCGACGCTGTCCGTGTCCATCTTTGCATCCTGCACGGCCTTGATCATCTTCTCCAGGTTCCTGTTCTCCGGCGCATAGATCGGGCCGGGAAAGGGAGGATTCCATTCATAATCCTCTGCCCTGACTCCTCCTGCCTCGATGACAGCGGCATTCACGCTGATGCCCTCCTGGCGGAGAAGAAGTTTCGCGAGCGCACCGGCGAAGACGCGGCAGCAGGTCTCCCTGCCGGAGGAGCGTCCTCCTCCGCGGTAGTCGCGCCTGCCGTACTTCTGATCGAAGGTGTAATCAGCATGGCCCGGCCTGTATTTATGTGCGATCTCGCTGTAATCGGCAGAGCGCTGCGTTTTGTTCCAGATCACGAAACCAATTGGCGCCCCGGTGGAGACGCCCTCAAATACTCCGGAGAGAATCATGGCCTCATCATCCTCGCTGCGCTGCGTGCCGAGCGAGGTGCTTCCCGGCCTTCTTCTCGCCATTTCCGATCTGATGAAGTCCTCATCGATCTCTATTCCTGCGGGAAAACCGTCGACGACGCCTCCGAGCGCTGTCCCGTGTGATTCCCCGAATGTGGTCAGTGTGAGCAGCTTTCCTATTGAACTAGACATATCCGTTCTCCCTGAGTTTCTCCGCAAGCATGTCAGCAGTCCTCTCCTTGTCGCCGTATGGACCGAGGTCGACAATGAGGTCCGCCATGCTCCTGTATATCGAATCACGCCTTTCGTAGACGCGGTGGAATGATCCTTCGGGATCGTCCGGATCGAGGAATGCAGGAATCCCGTGCCTGAGTATCACAGGAAGCATGTCGCGCTCATTCCTGGCCAGGTAGATGATGTGTCCGGTCCTTCTCATCATCTCCATCAGCGCCGTATTGTCCGCGGCACCGCCCCCGAGGGAGAGGATGAATGACTCATGTCTGGATGTGAAGGCTGAGACTGCTTCCAGCTCCTTTTTCATGAACTCATCCTTACCGTGCGATCTGTAGAACTCCCTCACGCTTTCTCCCGAGAGGAGGGGAAGCACAAGATCATCTGAATCTGAACATGGGATGGACAGCCGTGCGGCGGCAAGGCGGGCCTGGGTGGTCTTGCCTGAATGTTTTATGCCTGTGAAATACAGCTTCACCATAATGGGCTGATTCTATCATCGCGGAGGCAGGTCATTCAACCTTCACAGCTCTTCATCATCGGGCATCCTGTACTGCGGAACGGAGGGAACGCTTGTGCTGTTGCCGATGTACTTCCTTCTTTCGTTCCGCTTTCTCCTTGCCTGCCTCATCTCGACCTTCATCAGGTACTCAGCTTCAGCCCTGTTCTTCCTCGCCTCGCTTTCGAATCTGTTCGACTGGATGTTCTTCTTCAGCGCATAGTGGAAGACTATGATCATCATGTACCAGAGGAAGGCGAGTATGAAGGGGGAAAAATTGCGGAATGTGTACGCGAACTGCGTTATCTCCTGTTCGCCAAGGATCAGCAGCGTGTCGAGATTCTGGAAAAAGAGCAGCAGCGATATGATCGCGGGAAAGAGCCAGTACAGTCCCTGTCTCGAGAAGATGAAACGCATTGAAGCCAGCAGCGCCATGAATGAAAGCAGCAGGGCTGTTATGGGGATGATGTATACGAACACTCTTTCTTACGCCTCTGCAGTATGTTAGCATGTTTTCATGAATCTAAACAGATACAGCGGCATGGAAGAGGCTTTCCGGTCCAGAAAGAAGCCCCGGACTGAGGACGGACGCGGCCCGTATTACCGCGATACCACTGCCATAATCCACTCATCGCCGTTCAGGCGGCTCAAGCACAAAACGCAGGTCTTCTTTGCCCCCTCGAACGACCATATCTGTACCCGCATGGAGCATGTGCTTCATGTCGCTTCAATCGCATCCGCGATCTGCCGTCCGCTCGGCCTTGATACCGAGATAGCCTGGGCCATAGGCATGGGGCATGACCTGGGACATACCCCGTTTGGACATGTAGGGGAGCGGATCATCTCCGGAATGTCTGAGGAGAGGGGGCTTGGCAGGTTCGAGCATGAGGTCAATTCGCTCCGCGTCGTCGATTTCCTCTCGAATGGCGGAGACGGGTTGAATCTTACATATGCCGTGCGCGACGGTATCATCTGCCACAACGGCGAGAGCCTCAGCATGCGGATCCATCCGACAGGGCAAATAAGGGATCTGGAAGCTGTCACCAGCAGGGAAGGGCTGATACCTGCGACCTATGAGGGGGCGGTCGTGCGTTTCTCCGATACAATCGCATACCTCGGACGCGACTGGGAGGATGCCTACAGGCTGGGCATCCTGAAGGGCCGCGAGCTTCCGGACATCGTGAGGGAGAGGCTCGGCACCACGAATGGCCGCATCATCAACACGCTTGTCTCCGATATAGTCAGCAATGCGAGCGAGGAGGACGGAATAGGCTTCTCTCCGGAGATATTCGAGGCGGTCGAGGCTTTCTCAGAATTCAATTACCGCTATATCTACCGTTCTGAGATACTCAATGGCTACACAAGATATTTCACGAGACTGCTGAAGCTCATCGCCGATTATCTTGAGGATCTCTACGAGTCCCATCATCTCGATGAGAACGGCTATATGGCCGAGCACAACATGCTCGCCGCAGGATTTTTCAACCATGTGAAGGGAATGTACCCGAAGTACATAGAAAAAGAGGGATCAGACAGGCGCATGGTGATGGACTACATTGCCGGCATGACCGACAATTTCTGCCTGGACTGTGCCAACGAGATACTGAAGCCCGACCACCTCAATGAGGAGATCGAGCATTCTGTGACCGGGCGCTGGTTCGACGCCCTCTCATGATCAGGGCTTTGCCAGTTTCTCTATCTCCTCGATGAACTGGTCAAGATCATCGAAGGCCCTGTAGACCGAGGCGAAGCGCACATAGGCGACCCTCGACACAGGATAGAGCTGTCTCAGCGTCTCCTCTCCGACTTCCTTGCTGGTGACCGTGTTGGATGTGCCGGCCATCTCATAGATATTGTCCTCTATGCGGCGGAGTATCTCGTCTATCTCATCCTGCTTTATCGAGAGTTTCTCGGTGCACTGTCTGATGCCGCGCTCTACTTTTGATATATCGAAGGGCTGATGCCTGCCGTCTTTCTTGATGACGATTATCGGCTTTTCCTCGATGCGCTCGTAGCTGGTGAATCTATGCCCGCATTCAAGGCACTTCCTTCTGCGCCTTATTGAGGTCCCATCCCTGTTTGATCTCGATTCAAGGACTTTGTCGTTGTCTTTTCCACATCTTGGGCATCGCATAGCACTGATGATAGCACATTCCGCCAGATGCATGATCATGAAAAATGCCCCGGCAGCCGGGGCACCCTGTTCATTCGTAGATTGCGGCCTGCATTGCAGCGGGGTCGAATTCCTTGCCGTTCAGGGCGGCTTTCATGATTGTCATGACGTTGCCGCCGTCATCGCCTCTTGTCGTCTCTGCCACATACACGACTGACTTCTCAGTTCCGTCCGGAGTCCTGTACGAGACGTCGATATCGTACTTCAGCGACTGCTCGCCCTGGAAGATTCCCGAGAGGTCAAGCTCCATCTTCACATGGCTCTTGGCCGTGACCGTGAAAAGTCCGAGCTTGTCGCCGGGGGCGTATTCGGAATCGGTGTCCTTGCCGCCGATCATATCCACGACACCGCCGACACCGGCAGATGCGAGTACCTCCGAATAGGCTGCCTTGAACTCCTTTGCTTCCTCGGCTGTAGGCGCCGGAAGGGACACAGTCGCGCATGATGCGAGAAGCACCATCAGCATCGCAAGAACCGCCATCTGGATTCTTTTCATCTTTCCTCCTCACTCATCCCACTACAAGTCTATTCTGCATTTTCATCCGCCGGAAGCGCAAAAAGACGCTTCATGAAAACTACATAAAGCGTGAAACAGAGAACACTATTGACTTACTCTGTTATTTAGATAACATTTATGTTGCTTAGATAACACAGGAGAACCATATGTCGCTATCTGTCGCTTCCTGCGTGAAGGATATAATCAACAGAAGTCCGTTCATTTCCGAGATGATGAGCCTCGATCTCATCTCGTTCTCGAATCTCGCGCGATTCATACAGGGTGAGGTAGAGGCGATGTACGGCCACAGCGTGAGTGAGGCTTCCATAATCATGGCTGCCAGGCGCTATGCGAAGGAGCTGTCGGAGGAGACCGCGGCAGAGAAGGGAAAAGGCGGGCACATAGGTTTCGAGATATCCGTGCAGACAAACATCTATGATGTAAATCTCAGGCGCAGCGATGAGAGCGCGGCCCGCCTCACTCCTCTGTACGGCCTTGTGAAGCCGTCCCAAGGGGATTTCCTGAATGTCTCGATGGGATCGCATGAGATATCGCTCTCCATATCCGACAAATACAGGGCCGCCGTTGATGAGATCGTCGCAGAGGAGGATGTGATCCACCGTTTCACCGACCTTGTCGCGCTCACAATCCATTTCAAGGGCGATTTCCTGCAGACTCCGGGTATTCTCTACCTTGCCGCGAGAAAGCTCGCCTGGGAGAGCGTGAACATCATTGAGGTGATCTCCACGATGAATGTCCTCACATTTGTAGTCAGGAAGGATGAGAGCTCCAGGGCCTATGAGGCTCTCAATGCATTCCTCTCCGATGAGCTGTAGGATCGTAACGGGAAAGAGGGGCTCCGGAAAGACCACCCTGATGCTCTCCCTTGCCGGAACTGTCACTGAGCCCATGGGTTTCCTCTCCATTCACGAGGGAGATGAGTATTTCCTTCTCAGCCTCGCTTCCGGGACAAAGCGGCTCCTGATGACATCCAGGCCACTGTTTCCAGGCAGGATAGGGCGCTGGAGCTATGATCAGTCTGTCTTTGATGAGGCTGCAGCGGTTCTCTCTTCCCTTCATTCCGGGGATGTCTTCATAGATGAGATAGGAGCGCTGGAACTCTCCGGCGGCGGCTTTGCCTCTGCGCTTGAGACCATTGCTGCGAATAATGACATTTCCCTGACGATCGCGGTCAGGGACAGTTTCCTGGAAGATGTGATAAGTAAATTCCGGCTCTCCCCGTCCGTGATCATAGAGGCGGGAGCAAAGCCCTGAGGCTGTTCCTTGCCTTTTCCGTCCCTCCGTAGAGGATGCTCTCCAGCTTCTCCTTGCGGAAGATGAAGCTGTCTGTGTAGGCAAAAGGCTTTCCGTTTGTGTCGACAAGATCCATTCCCATCTTCCTCAGCACTGCATGAGATGAGGCTATGTCCCAGGCAAAGCATTTCTGGACGACAGTGCCTTCTATGGAAGGGAAGATGACAGGGGCGAGGATATGGATGATCGTTGAGCCGAAGACTCTTACCTTGCCGGTGAAGCGGGAGAAATCCAGTTCCCTGGCTCCCTTGGAACCCATCGTTATCTCTGTGATCCGGTCCTTGTTCCCGATGAGACTGAGCGGCCTGCCGTTGATCGTCACTTCACCGTACGGGTCGAGGCGGATCCTCATCTCCTCCTCGCCGACACCGAAGCGGGGTGCTGCTATCATGGCACCTGCAGCCTGCCGGTCTTTGTCAAGGATACCGAGAGAGACTGCGAATGAAGGCAGTCCCTGAGAGTAGACATCTGTTCCGTCTATGGGGTCGAGGATGAATATCCACTCCGCATCACGGGGGGCATCCGCAGGCTCCTCTTCGCTGATCACCGCGGCTTCGGGGAAAAGCTCCTTTATCCTTCCCGTAAGGCGGCGGCTGATCGCGGTATCTGCCTCGGTGAGCACTGAGCCGTCATCCTTGAATGAGCGGTGCACAGCTCTCTGCATTTCACGGGCATAGACGCCGGCTTTCCATATTTCATCTGCGAGGATGTCCATTTTGACGGGATCGAGCATGTCTGGATTCTATCTTTCTCATCCCTCCGGTGCAATAGACACTCCGGCGGGTGATTGTCCGAAAGCACTTAATTCTATATATTCGGTCAAGTGGAACGGAAGATTAAGGATTTCGTTGCAGATTATGTCGGCAGGAATCCCGCCATCAGGGCGGCTTCAAAGCCCGGCACAGGCATCATTAGGGCGGACAGCCTTGATTTCTACCCCCTTTCAAGGGCTGTGGGGCTCACAGCGGCAAGAAGGGGCGGGCGTGTTTTTGCCATATGCTCCACAGAGGAGGCTGCGAAGACACTTTATGCCGATCTCTCCGATGAGAGAAGCGTGCCGTCGGTGCTGCTCCCGGCAAGCGGCAAGCAGCTTTATTCTGATTTCAGCCTGACAGCCTCCGAATATGAGCAGAAGAAGGCGCTGGATGCCATCTCTGAGATGAAGAGCTGCATCATCGTCTCATCACTCAGAGCCTTTGTCTCCCCGGTCATGGCTCCTGACAGCCTTGAGAAGTTCTCCGTCAGGCTGCGTAAGGGCGATGCCTTCCGTCCCTCGGAGCTTTCTGAAGAGCTCACTGCTGCGGGCTACTACCGTTCTCCCACATGCTATGAGGCGGGGTCGTTCTCCATAAGGGGAGAGGTGATGGATATCTTCCCGTTCTCATTCGATGATCCTGTGAGGATCTATGCAGAATGGGATGAGATAGGGCGGCTTGCTGCTTTCGATCCGCTGACACAGAAGAGCACGGGTGATCTGAAGAGTGTCAACATACCGCTTATATCCGGAGACTCGAGCCCCCATTTCTCCACAATGAAAAGCTATCTGAGGAGTGATGATTATTTCATCATCTCCGGGGTGGAGCGCGTCGGGACGTCTTGGAAAGCGATTCAGAACGAAGCGCGGGCGAGATTTTCCGAGGCTTACAAGAAGAGTGAGACGGCCCCTGTCCCTGATAAGCTGCTTTTCCCATGGCAGGAATTTTCGGAGAGCCTTCTCTCAGCTTTCCTCATCTACGATATCTCAAAGCCGGAATACCATCATTTCGGAGTGACGGCTTCGCGTTCATATTTCGGCAATGTCACATATTTCAAGGAAGATCTGGCGGCGCTTCTGAAGAACAGCTGGAAGGTCGTGGTGGCTGCGCCTTCCGCGGTGCAGAAGGAGAGGCTGGAGAATGTCCTGCGGGATTTCGATGTTGATATCGAGATATCGGAGCTTTCCTCCGGCTTCCAGATAGAGGATATATCGCTCCTTGTTGTTCTGGACAGCGAGATATTCGGCAGGCGACGCCAGCGCTCAAGGTCCGTTGTGGAGACAGTATCCTCTCCGCTTGATTCATTTGTCGAGCTCAGGGAAGGAGATTATGTCGTCCATGTCAACTACGGCATCGGGCGCTTTGTGAAGATTGACAGGGTAAAGACAAGCCGCACTGAGCGCGATTACATAAAGATCGCCTACTCGAATGATGAGTTTCTTTATGTGCCCATCGAACAGGCCGATCTCGTGCAGAAATACATCGGCAATGACGGCAGGCCGCCGAAGCTGGATACGCTCGGCTCACAGAGCTGGTCGCGCAAGAAGGAGAAGGCAATCCGTTCTGCACAGGAGCTTGCCGCAGAGCTCGTGCACCTCTATGCCGAGAGGCAGACTGTGCATGGATTCCAGTTCAGCCGGGATAATGACTGGCAGGTCCAGTTCGAGGCTTCCTTCCCGTTCACGGAGACTCCTGATCAGCTTCGGTGCATCGAGGAGATAAAGAAGGACATGGAATCGGATAAGGTCATGGACCGTCTCGTCTGCGGGGATGTGGGCTATGGCAAGACGGAGATAGCTTTCCGCGCCGCTTTCAAGGCTGTGATGAGCGGCCGCCAGGTTGCGTTCCTTGCTCCCACAGTGATCCTTGCCGAACAGCACTACAACAATTTCAGGCAGCGCCTCGGCTCTTTTCCCGTCAATGCGGGAATCCTCTCGCGCTTCGTGCAGGGGAAGGATCAGAAGAAGGTCCTGAAAGGCGTGGAGGACGGCAGCGTCGATGTGCTGTTCGGTACTCATAAGATCCTGCAGAAGACTGTCCGTTTCAGGAAGCTGGGGCTCCTGATCATCGATGAGGAGCAGCGTTTCGGCGTCAAGGACAAGGAACGCATCAAGCAGATGAAGACGAATGTCGATTCCCTGACGCTCTCTGCGACCCCTATCCCGAGAACGCTTTACATGTCGCTTCTCAAGGTGCGTGACATGTCGCTGCTGACAACAGCGCCGCGTGAGAGGCAGCCAGTAGAGACCGTGATAGAGCAGTTCTCCATGCCCCTTGTGTCAGAGGCTGTGAAGAGGGAGCTTGAGAGGGGCGGGCAGGTATTCTTCCTTCATAACCGCATCGATGATCTGGAGGAGTTTGCCCAGATGATACGCGCCGAGGTGCCATATGCGATCGTGGAGTCGGCACATGGGCAGATGGAGGCCGGCGAGCTCGAGGATATAATGCACCGTTTCGTCTACGAGGGCATCCAGGTGCTGGTTTCCACGACAATCATCGAGAACGGTATCGACATACCGAATGTGAATACGATAATCATCGACCAGGCGGACAGGTTCGGGCTTTCGCAGCTTTATCAGCTGAGAGGGCGCGTGGGACGCTCTGACAGGCACGCATACTGCTATCTTCTCTACAGGGACCGCTCATCACTGAACGATGACGCCATCAGAAGGCTCCGCGTGCTTTCAGAGAACACCGCGCTCGGCTCCGGTTTCAAGGTTGCGATGAAGGATATGGAGATAAGGGGGGCCGGAAATATTCTCGGCCGTGAGCAGTCAGGGCATCTAGAGGCTGTCGGACTCGATATGTACATGCGGCTTCTGGAGGAGGAGGTTGACAGGCTCACCGATACGGCAAAGGAAGAGGAGCGCGACGTGCTTCTTGAGCTCGATTATTCCGGCTTTATTCCGGACAGCTACATCCCTGATCCTCCCTCCAAATTCGAGGCATACAAGAAGATTGCCTCCATCCAGACGGAGGGACAGCTCGAGGGGCTCCGCTCCGAGCTTGAGAACCGCTATGGGCAGCTTCCGGAGGAGGTTGAGAATCTCTTCTGCATAGCTGAGATAAAGATCATCTGCCGCCGCCTCTCCATTGTTCATCTTTCAGAGAACCGCGGCACGGTGGATATAGAATTCGGCAGGCTCAGCGCCATAAACCCGGACAGGGTCATAAGCCTTCTGCGCCTTTCAGATGGGAAGGTCCAGATGGACAGCCGGAATATGACACATATGAGGATGCAGACAGGTGCTGTATCGCTGAAGGACAAGGCGCTCTTCATACTTGAGCAGCTCAGGAGATTGGACTGATGACAGATAATGAACTATTTGACGGAATCAACAGGATAGAATTAAGGGAAGGGAAGGAGCGAACCATCAAAAGCTATGTGCTCCGCAACAACGTCATATCGCCTAAGGCCGAGAGGATTCTCAGGACATACATGGAAAAGTACGGTTTCTTCTTCCAGGATTCGCCTGCCGATTACCATGTGCTTTTCGGAAATGGCAATCCTGTGGTTATAGAGATCGGATTCGGGATGGGGGATACGACGGCTGAAGTTGCACTGCGGAGGCCTGAATACAACTATATCGGCATTGAGGTCTTCCTCCACGGCTTCGTAAATCTCCTCGGCGAGCTTGGGGAGCGGGGCATAGATAATGTCAGGATCATCCGCTTCAATGCGGTGGATGTCCTTACCCATATGATTTCCGACGGTTCCGTCGAGGGCTTCCATATCTTCTTCCCCGATCCCTGGCAGAAGAAACGTCATCATAAAAGAAGGCTGATGAATCCTGAGTTCCTTCATCTTCTTTCGACGAAGCTCAGGAAGGGCGGATACATCTACATGGTCACAGACTGGGAGGAGTATGCCGATGAGGTCCTGGAGATATCGGGAAATGAGCCTCTGCTGAATAATCCTTTCGGAGGTTTTGCTCCTCCTGTCACCTGGCGTCCTGTGACGAAATTCGAGCAGAAAGGCATGGAAAGCGAGCATCCCATAAACGAGATATGGCTTGAACGGCTGTAGCATGTTAGCACATTGTTAAGATTTCTCGACGGTTTTCTCTGCTGTTGTCGTGTTTTGTTGAAAATAAATACAATATTCCATTTTGTGTATGTTTTCTCTTGTATTGAGGCACGGCATGGTGTAGAGTCGTTATCAGCATAGCTGTTGGGGATGAGGCTTCTGCTTCAGGGAGCGCTTTGCCATAGACCAGTAGGCAGCTGAGCCTGCTGGTGAATGGCGATCAGCTTGCAATACCGTATGCATTTGTCTTACAGATGCGCACGGTAATTTTTTTGCACTTCGGGGATGAAAAACAGGGCAGCTTCCGCTGCCCTGTGGAGTGTGTTTCTTCTGTTGTCAGGCTTCCGCTTCTTCCTTTGCCTTTTTCGCTTCTGCTATCACATCATCAGCGAGCTTGCCATGGAGTTCCTCATAGTGATCGAACTCCAGCTCAAAGGAGCCTGTTCCTGATGTCATCGACTTGAGTTCAATGGCATAATTCCTGAGCTCAGCCATCGGGACCTCTGCCTTTACGGAAACGACATGCCCCTTCTCCTCCTGCCCGAGAACACGTCCGCGTTTTGAGGAGAGATCTGAGAGGATTGCTCCGAGGTACTCGTTCTCAACAAAGACCTCCAGCTTCATGAATGGCTCGAGGAGCACACAGCCTGCCTTGCTGAGCGCAACCTGCATCGCACCTTTTGCAGCGAGTTTGAATGCCATTTCCGATGAGTCTACCGGGTGCTCTTTTCCATCAACGAGCGTTATGCCGATATCCACAAGAGGATAACCTGCGAGATATCCCTCTTCCATTGCTTCGTGAAGACCCTTCTCGATTCCCGGAATATATCCCTTGGAGACAGCCCCGCCCTTGACGGCATTCTCAAATGAGTAATACTGTCCGCGCTCAATCGGCTTGATGTCGATGACAACGCGTCCGAACTGTCCGTGTCCGCCTGTCTGCTTCTTGTGCGAGTATTCGGCAAGTCCTGAGTCCTTCGTTATTGTCTCACGGTATGCGATGCGCGGGGTCCTGGTGTGTATCTTCACCTTCTGCTTGTCCTGGACCTTGTCGAGGATCATTCCGATGTGAAGTTCGCCCATACCTCCGATGATCGATTCCTTTGTCTCATTGTTGTAGGACATCTGGAATGTCAGATCCTCTTCTGCGATGCGATGCAGCGCTTCATTCATCTTGTCCTCGCTCTTCTTGTCATCAGCGGAGATGGCAAGCTGATATACTGGCTGAGGCATCTTCAGAGGTCTGAATCTTCTCTTATATTCCGGCCCCGCAACGAATGTCGCATTTGTGTATGCGATATCGCACTTGGTAATGATTCCGATATCTCCGGCTTCCAGCGAGTCCGTCTCCACAAGTTTCTTTCCGATTGCCCTGTAGAGCTTGCCGGGCTTCACCTTCTTTCCTATTTCATTGTTGTAGATATCGGTCTCCGGTGTGAGAACGCCTGTGACAACCTTTATAAAGCTCATCTTTCCTGAGAACTGGTCGATGGTCGTTTTGAAGCAGTAGGCTGAGAACGGTTTCTCCGGATCGATCTCAATCGTTGTCTCCTCTCCGTCGTGTCCGATGATGTACTCCTCGATTCCGAGCGGCCACGGGAAGTTGTTCTTGATGAAATTCAGCAGCGATGTGATTCCGGCTCCCTTGTCAGTCGCGCCACAGAATACAGGAACGACTCTGTTTGTCCTCATTCCGACAGCAAGGCCGTGGCGGATGTCATCAGGCTCAAGCGTACCTTCCGCGAAATACTTCTCGATAAGCTCATCGGTACCTTCTGCTGCATTCTCTATTAGCCTGTTGCGGAAATCCTCGACAACAGCGGCATACTTCTCAGGGATCGGCATCGGTGTTTCCTTGCCGCCTTCATGGAACTCATATGCCTGGTTCTCTATGAGGTTGATGACTCCGCGGAATTCTTCTGCCTCTCCGAGTGCCATGACGACAGGTACGAAGTGGGCTCCGAATTCCTCCACAAGTGAATCTATTGTATGCCTGAAGCTGGCCCTTTCCTTGTCCATCTTGTTGATGAAGACAGCTCTCGGCTTGTTTCTCTCGTCCAGTCTTCTCCAGAGCTTTATTGTCTCAATCTGCGCGCCTTCGCGTCCATCTACGATCATGAGGGCTGCTTCTGTAGCTCTGAAGGAGGAGATTGCCTCTCCTATGAAATCGCCTGTACCCGGCGTATCGAGTACGTTGATCTGCTTCCCGTCCCACTGGAACTCGGCAAGTGCCGAATGGACGGACATCTTTCTCTGGATCTCCTCGTCAGTGTAGTCGCTGACGGTCTTTCCGCTGTCAACGGTTTCAACGCGGGAAAGAACGCCTGCATAGTATAGCATCTGCTCTATGAGGTTCGTCTTTCCCGTACCATTATGGCCGATGATTGCCACATTCCTGATATCCTTGGTATTGACGCTCATCTGAATCCTCCTTTTGATTGAAATAAGCCTAATTAGGAAAATGTTAAGAGACGGACTACGAGAAGTAAAGGAAAATCGGAATCTGTGCACACATTCTCCATATGGCATGCAATATGAATTCAAATATGTGTAAGATATCTGACTCAAATTTGAATAATATTAAAATCATATTATAATACAACAGAAAGAATAATTTTATCTCGTATAAATTATATTTTAAGCAACATTAAAACAGATAATTAAGATATTAAATACTTAGTAATTAAATGTTTTTATATCGTTTAAGTAATTTTCATGATCATGATGATATATGTTCTGAATTAAATAATGTGATGAGAAATAATATTAACAATGGTTCTGATTGCGGCTTTGTACTGATTGCAATCAGTTTTTTTCCCTTCTGGATTATCTCTTAAGCTCAACGAGCAGCATTAAAGTGCAGAGGCAAGGCAAGCAATGAAGAGGATGACTGGACGCCGAAATCCCTGAGCCGGATCCTGGCACGAGTGAAGATGAGGCAGCTTGCGTAATGGAAAATGACAGCTTATTATTCCAGCAAAACCAGGAAAAGCTGTATACAGCAATAATAAACCGTATAGGACTTAAGTCATGAACATTACGGATCAATTTAATACACATAGTGAATTATACATAAAACGGTTGATTATCCATTAAATTGAATATTGTCTAATATGTAAACGATATGATTAAACTATAATTTCTGTTCATAAATGAAATGTGTATAATTTATTCTATTGAGTTTTCCTTTGTCGCATTTCTTTTCACCTCTTCATGGAAGAAGTAATTGACAACAGGAGGAGCGGCTTCAAATGGCCGTGTCAGCGAGTCATCGCTGCGGATATAATCGAGGCCTTCGTCTCTGCAGAATGTTCTCAGCTCCTCATTGAGAATGAACCAGTAATCCCTCCTGCCCCTTCTGTAGATATCATCGTACAGGGATGAAAGCTCCGGATGGGTCCTCTGTATGTAATCAAGTATGACTGGTTTGTACTCTCCTCTGAGGTTGAGATTCTCAAGCCATATCAGGTTGCATTTATCCCGGCATTTCCTGATGATTCCCTTCACCTCGGTTATTCCCGGGAAAATAGGGGAGATGAAGCATGTTGTCCTTATCCCTGCATCATGCAGTATTTTTCATGGCTCTGATCTTCCGCTCAACGGAAACTGAATCATCCATATCACGGCGGAATCCCTCATCGAGCGTGTTGATGGAAAATGAGACCCTGAGATCGGGAAATGATTTCAGAAGGCCGATGTCACGGAGTATCAGATCAGACTTTGTCGCAATGCTTATCATTGCTCCGCTTCCCTGAAGCTCCTGCAGGAGTTCCCTTGTCCTTCTATATTCTTCCTCAAGAGGCTGGTACGGATCGGTGACAGAACCGATGAAGAGCTTCTTCCCTCTGTAACGCTCTGGATTTCTGATCTCGGGCCATAACTTCACATCAACGAAACATCCCCATGGTTCTGTGTGGCCGGTGAACCGCTTCATGAAAGATGCGTAGCAGTATTTGCAGCCGTGGGCACATCCTGTATAAGGATTCACTGTATAATCAGCAACTGGCAGGTTCGATTTTGTCAGTACATTCTTCACTTCCACGGATCTTATTGCAGCGTTCATATATGGTATTTTAGGTTATTTATGCTGCTTTGGGACAATATTTCAATTGTTATGGAGTGTGAATTAATGGTAATTCAGAGGGAATTATCACTTTTTGATACAATAAATCAATATAATAGTATTTGCTTTTATAGTATTTTCATTTCATATTGATATTTATAATCATTATTATCATATCATAAATTAGAGAATCAAAAGCATATTACTATGTAATTATATCAAAAAAGGGAATGATTTTCATAGAAAAAGCGGGCCAAAGCCCGCTTCCTAAGGTTGGATATGCTTCACATGGTTTTCTCGGAGTAATGTGAGAATTCCATGCTGAATGAGCCGCGGCCCTGGGTCGATGATCTGAGGACTGTCGTGTATCCGAACATCTTCTCGAGCGGTGCTTCCGCAATGACTGCATCCGCGCCCGGCCTCGATTCCATCGAGAGCACGATACCGCCGCGCTGCGTGATGGATGAGATCACATCCCCGATATACTCAGACGGAGCGGATACCTGAACCTTCATAACCGGTTCCATGAGTATCGGGCCGGCCTCTGAGGCGATGCGGTCAAATGCCATTGCGGCACATGATGTGAATGCGAACGGCGTGGATGTGTTCTCATCGTAATCAATGGCTGTCACATCAGCTTCGATGTCCGTGCACTCATAGCCGAATTTTATTCCGCCGGAGAATGCTCCATTCACACCATTCCTGATCGCCTCGAGAATCTCCTCCGGAATGTCCCTCACCGGTGCTGTGATCTTCAGCACGTTCCCGCTCTTCGGCGGAAGAGGCTTCACCGTCATTGAGAGTCCCGCGGTATTCTCCTTGTTCGCTATGGTCCTCTCGAACTTCTCCGTGCCTGAGGCCTCATTCCGGATGCATTCGCGATAGGATACCTGCGGATTGCCGACACGGCAGTTGACCTTCATCTCATCCTTGATCCTCGTCACGAGAACATCCAGATGCAGCTCTCCCATGCCGGAGATGATGAGCTGCCCTGTCTCAGCATCATCCTTGTATG
>CASEZU010000060.1 GCA_949292445.1 uncultured Spirochaetales bacterium
AGGTATGCAGATATCTGTTCCATACTGTTTCCTGTAGGCCTGACAGAGAGCTTCTGATACCCTTTTGCTCTCTGGATATCCTGCTCTGAGCGTGTTCGGGTTTATATATCCGCAGTAATCCTCGCTGAACGCTTCCGTATCTCCGCGGTTCTCTCCATATATTTCCACGGAAGAGACGAAGATGAATCTGCTGAGGTCATGTGATCTGCCATATTCAAGAAGGTTCCTGGTCCCTATCACATTTGAGGTTATCGTAGAGATCGGTTCCGTTGCGTAGGCGACAGGGTGTGTTGTGCTAGCGAGATGGATTATGTAATCGCTTTCCGCATTCATGGAAAGTCCTTCCGCTGCAGTTATGTCGCACTCTATGAACCTGAATCGCTGATTGTTCAGATGCCTCTGGAAACGGTCTGCGGCCTTTTTCCTGCTCCGTCCAAGAGCCGTTACTTTTATTCCGTAATCCCCGGCCTCTTCCGAGAGGAGTGTATCAACCAGCAGGCTGCCTATCATTCCGGTTGCTCCTGAGATCATTACTGATTTTCCTGCAAGCCGGGATATGTCCACAGCTTTGATTATTTCAGAAATATCAGCTTTGTACATTGGATTCTCTGTAAGCCAGTTGTACATTTCAGTTCTCCTTTGAATGATTCGCAAGATAACCTCTGAATATCTCAAGATCATCCTTTGTCGTAAGTTTGATATTCTTGTCTGAACCGGCGGCGAAATAAAGCCTGACACCGAGTTCCACCATCATGGTGTTTGTATAGGAGGAGCCGTGGATGCCGATTCCTTTTGCGAATGCCTCCTTGTATTTTGAAAGCAGTAGCTTGTAGTTGTATGCCTGCGGGGTAGATACTCTTCTGAGTGTCTCCCTGGGAATGTATTTCACTGTTGATACTTCATCGTCAATTATGAATATCTGCTCATTGTATGGCAGAGAGGAGACGGCATTCCCGTATTTCTGGCACTTGACAATGACGTCTGAGAGTACGCTCTCATCCACCAGAGGCCTGATGCCATCATGGATTATAACCGTATCATCAGCTTTGCATTTATCTTCAAGGGCGAAGACTCCGTTCCTGATGGATTCCTGGCCGGAATTTCCCCCGGTCACTATCCATCTGAGCTTGCTGATGCCGAATTTGTCTGCATATGCCCTTGCCATATCCTGCCACCCGTCAAGGCAGACCAGTTCAATGGCATCGATCATAGGATGCCTTTCAAAACATTCCATTGTATAGATTAGTATCGGCTTGCCATAAATGGTGATGAACTGCTTAGGTACATCCATGCCCATTCTTGATCCGGTTCCGCCAGCGATAATCAGTGCAATATTCATTTTCTAAACCTACAGTAGCAATTATATTGTTTTGTTCTGGGTTGTATATGGCACAGTATAATTAATATGCCTCAATCAGTTTTCAGTCCTGCAGAATTGATCAGCATACCATCCGACAGTCTCTTCAAGCCTTTTGCTGAAGTCATGTTTGAATGTCACTCCAAGCTCCTTGCTCAGCCATGAGCTGTCTATTGCATATCGCAGGTCATGACCTTTCCGGTCTGCCGTGAATGATATGAGGGTTTCCGGTTTTCCCAGAATACTCAGTATTTTTCTGATCAGAATAAGATTGCATATCTCGTTATCCGCACCTATATTGTATATTTCTCCGCTTGTTCCATTGTGGATTATTGCATCCACCGCCCTGCAGTGATCCTCTACATATATCCAGTCACGGACATTCTCTCCTGAGCCGTATACTGAAATTTCCTTATTATTCATTGCATGGCAGATTGTCTTGGGAATTAGCTTCTCCGGATGCTGGTATGGCCCGAAATTGTTGGAGCAGCGCGAAACAGTTGCATCCAGTCCATATGTCCTGTGGTAGGAGAGTGTCAGGAGATCAGCAGCTGCTTTTGAGGCACTGTATGGGGAGCTCGGCTTGAGAGGGGAATCCTCCGTGAATTTTAGATCAGGTCTGCCGAGAGGCAGATCTCCATAAACTTCATCTGTGGATACCTGATGAAATCTTCTTATTCCAAAGTCTCTGCAGGCATCAAGAAGTACTGATGTCCCGACTATATTTGTGTCGAGGAATACAGCTGGATTATCTATTGACCTGTCGACATGGCTTTCAGCGGCAAAATTAACGATGATATCAGGAGAAAAGTCGCTGAAGAGCTTCTTCACTGCTTCCCTG
>CASEZU010000061.1 GCA_949292445.1 uncultured Spirochaetales bacterium
CTGTCGATGAAGCGTTCGCCGAAGCTCTCAAGCTCCTTGAACGTCGCGGCCGTGTGGAACTCCGGATGCCTCTTCACGGCCTCTTCGGACCACCTCTCGACTATCGAGAGTACCGGCATCCCGACATGCTTCATGATGAACGCGTATCTGCCCCTGCCGCCATAGTACTCCTCGTCCTTGATGCCATTCGAGAAGCAGTAAAGCACGAAGCCCATCATCGGAGGGAGCATCACCTCGCATCCCTCATCCTCCAGAAGCCCCTGGAGATTGCTGTTGCCGAGCCTGGAGTACTTCATGTAGATCTCTCCGACCACTCCTACCTTGACGCGTGGTATGCGCTTGACGGGAATGGCGGCGAAGTCATCGGAGATCTGGTTTAGCTTCCGCTTCATGTTGCCCCAGAAGTAGCCTCTGTTCCTCTCGTAGCAGTCTCCGAGTATCTTCGTCCATTTCTCTATGACGCGCTCGGTATCGCCCTTGTTGATCTCATACGGCCTTGTCTGGTTTGACAGGAGCATTATCAGATCACCGTAGACGAGGGCCGTGAAGGCCTGGACGAGCATCGGGAAGGTGATCTTGAACCCTGGATTGGAGTTCATCCCCTGCAGGTTCGCGGATATCACGGGAATGTTCCCAAGGCCCGCTCTTTCGAGCGCCTTCAGCAGCAGGAAGTAGTAGTTAGAAGCCCTGCATCCGCCACCCGTCTGCGATATGATCAGCGCGCACCTGTCCTTATCCACGAGGCCCCGGTGTATGGCATCTATCATCTGTCCGATGACCAGGAGTGCGGGGTAGCACATGTCGTTATGGACGTACTTGAGCCCTTCCTGTATCACCGTGTGGGAGGAGTTCTCCAGGAGAAGCGGCCTGAAGCCATGGTTGATGAATATCCTCTTCATTATATTGAAATGGATAGGAGACATGTTCGGGATGACTATCGTCCACCCGTCATTCTTCATCTCCTCGGTAAAAGGCTTATTTTCCATTCTCGTTCTCTTCCTTTTCCTTCTCCTCTTCCATCTCTATGGCCGCGAAGAGGCTCCTCATCCTTATACGTACCGCCCCGAGGTTCGTTATCTCATCGATCTTGATCTGGGTGTATATCCTATCCTCGCCGCGGAGTATGTCCTTCACCTCATCGGTGGTGACCGCATCCAGCCCGCAGCCGAATGAGACGAGCTGTACCAGGTTCATGTCCTTCTGCTTCGCGATATAGCGCGCCGCGTCATACATCCTCGCATGGTATGTCCACTGGTTAAGCACACCGAAGCTTCCCTTGTCGGTAAGTGGGGCGATCGAGTCCTCCGTTATGACAGAGGCACCAAGGGAGACGATCATGCGGTCGATGCCGTGGTTGATCTCCGGATCCGTGTGATAGGGCCTGCCTGCAAGCACGATGATCGGTCTCTTCTCCTCCCTGGACATCCTGATGATCTCAAGGCCCTTCTCCGTGACCTTGCGGCGGTATTCGCCAAGCTCTGCGAAGGCCTTTTCCACGGCCTTCCTCGCGTCGTGCCGGCTTACGCTGAAAAGCTCTGAGATGCGCTTTGCAAGGTGCCCCGGATGCTCAAGCGAGAGGTAGCCGAGCGTGAGGGGGATGCCCTCCAGATCCTGATTGCCCTTTATCACCTCACCATAGTAGGCGACGACAGGGCAGTTGAAGTGGTTGTTTCCCTTCTCCTCGTCGATATTATAGCTGGAGCAGGGGATGAAGATCCTGTCGACCTTCTGATCCACGAGATACTGTATGTGCCCATGCATGAGCTTTGCTGGGAAGCATACGGTATCTGAAGGGATGGATGCCTGCCCGTGTATGTAGATATCCCTGTTGGAGAATGGTGATACCACGGTGTCGTATCCAAGGCTCTGGAACAATGTCACATAGAAGGGCAGAAGCTCGTACATCCCGAGCGCGAGAGGAAGGCCCAGCGTGCCTTTGCTCCCTTCCTTGCGTTCCCTGTAGCCCTCGAGAAGCTCCTGCTTGTAGGCATAGACGTCATAGACATCATCCCTCTTCGGGGCCTTGCCCGTCACAGGGCGCTCGCATCTGTTTCCGGAGATAAGGCGGCGTTTCGAGCCGAAGGAGTTTACGGTGAGCAGGCAGTGGTTCGTACAGCCGTTGCATCTGACGTTCTTGACCGTATGCTCCAGCGCGTCAAGCTCTTCCTTCCTGATCGTGGAACTCAGCACGAGCCCCTTCCGGGACGCCATCATCTGGGCGTAGAGCGCGGCTCCGTATGCACCCATCAGGCCTGCTATCGTGGGCCTGACGACCTCAAGCCCAAGCTCCTTCTCGAAGGCCCTGAGGACCGCGTCGTTGAGGAATGTTCCTCCTTGTGTGACGATCCTGTGGCCCAGCTCATCGGGATTGGAGGTCCTTATGACCTTGTACAGGGCGTTCTTGACGACGCTTATCGCGAGGCCTGCGGAGATATCATTGATGGAGGCTCCGTCCTTCTGCGCCTGCTTCACGGAGGAGTTCATGAATACCGTGCATCTGGAGCCGAGATCGACAGGATTCCTTGATGCTATGGCGAGATGGGCGAAATCCGTCGCGCTCTGTCCCAGCGCGTTGGCGAAGGTCTGCAGGAACGATCCGCAGCCGGATGAGCAGGCCTCATTGAGGAAGATATCATCGATGACGCCATCGCGGATGCGGAAGCACTTTATATCCTGCCCGCCGATATCGATGATGAAGTCCACATCGTTCATGAAATGCTTTGCGCCGAGGAAGTGAGCCTCCGTCTCGACCAGCGAGAAATCGAGGTTGAACGCAGACTTCATCAGATCCTCGCCGTATCCTGTGGAAGCCGATGCGGCTATCGTGATGTCAGGATAGGTGTCATAGAGCGTGGAGAGGAATGAGTGTATCGCCTGCACGGGATTGCCGTTGTTCGGACTGTAGCGCGATAGCAGCAGGTCCCCGTTCTCCGCAAGCAGGCAGGTCTTTATCGTCGTTGATCCGGCATCGATTCCGAGATACGCCCGTCCGGAGTAGGTCGAAGGATCGCGGAGCGGTACCGTTGCCTTCTGATGCCTCTCGATGAACGCCTTGTAGTCATCCTCTCCGTCGAAGAGCGGCTCAAGCTTGGTGAAGCTTCCCTTGCCCCTGTAGCTTTCGAGTGCCTTTATGATATCCGAAAGCCTCATCTTCTTGCCGCCAGGGGAGAGGGCTGAGCCCATCGCGACGTAATACAGTGAGTTCTCCGGGCAGATTCCCGTCGTTCCGAGCGCCTTGTCGAAGAAGATCCTGAGGTGCCTGATGAATGTCAGAGGGCCTCCGAGATAGATTACCTTGCCTTCTATCTTCCTTCCCTGTGCGAGTCCAGCGATCGTCTGGTTCACCACCGCCACCAGTATCGATGCCGCGATATCCTCTGTCTTGGCGCCCTGGTTTATCAGCGGCTGGATATCGGACTTGGCGAATACCCCGCAGCGTGACGCGATCGTGTATATCTCCGTTGACTTCTCGGCAAGCCTGTCTATGTCATCGCGGCTGATGCCCAGAAGCGTTGCCATCTGGTCGATGAACGCGCCTGTGCCTCCGGCGCAGGTTCCATTCATCCTTACCTCAAGCCCGTTCTTCAGGAAGAGGATCTTCGCATCCTCTCCACCGAGCTCTATGATGGTATCGGTATCAGGTATGAAGGTACGGGCGGCCACGCGCGTCGCGTAGACCTCCTGCACGAATGGTATGTCAGCGGCTTCAGCAAGTCCCATGCCTGCCGAGCCTGAGAGGGAGATGGTTACTTCCTCATCCCCGATGGCCTCCATCGCGGCCGTCAGCATTTCCTTGCCTTTCTCTATTATCTGTGAATAATGGCGCTGGTAGTCGCTGTAGACAAGCTTATTGTCCTCGTCCATGGCGACTGTCTTCATCGTAGTCGACCCTACATCTATTCCGATTTTCAGCATACGCTATGAAGTTATATGAATCAGGGAAAATGAGCAAGCCTCCCCACCCCATGATGGCCATAAGCGGCTTCATGCCTAACTTATAGCGAATCAAGGATATATAGGAGGCTGGCAGTCAGAGAGCCACTGCTATGGCAGTCAGCGTGACGGCTACGGGAATCGACATGAGGAGATAGTGGATCGCGAATCTTCCACGGTCCTTTCCCATCATCATGAACGCAGGGAAGGCCGCCATGCTCGTTATCAATCCTAGGCTTCCGATATTCACCGCCCGCAGGAGCGTGACGGGATCTGATGAGGGATGGAGCAATAGGGCGGAGAGCGTCGATCCGATAAGCTCCGTGATTCCTATCGCAGGAGCCATGCCCGGCATATCCAGATCGATCGACGAGGTGAAGAGCGATAGCAGCATGAAGGAGAACGGGATCGCCCAATTCACCGATAAGAGTGCCTTCCTGTCGAAGATCAGCAGCACGACCAGGAAGAGGATGAGGATATCCATCCAGAAGAAGGTCCCGACCGCGGTGAGGACAGATATTATCATCATACAGACATAGAGCATCCTCATGGACTTCGAGCCTTCGGTATCTATCTCCTCATGGAGGAATATCTCATCACGCACGTTCCGTCCAAGCACAGCAAGCGGCAGGAAGAGGACGAACGCCAGCCCTGTAAGCGCGAGCGGAAGCATCGGCATGATCATCGTGCCTTCATCTCCGAGCCTTGGCGCTATGTAGAGGTTGGCAAGGCTACCAGAGGGAAGGAGCATCGATCCGAGGGAGGCAGAAAGCACGACCAGTGCCGCTGCCGATGGTATGTAGCGCTCCCTCTCGGCCCCTTTCAGCGTGCTTATTGCCATCGGGACCATCACCAGCACTGCCGCATATGATGTTATCAGCGCTCCCAGCGCGTAGGAGAAGAGCCCTATGAAGAGCAGGACGACATATGAGAAGCGTATCATGGAGAGGAATGACCGCATCAGCGAGAACGCCCTTTCCCTTCTCAGCCCTGCGTATGATACGTAGATCAGAGGGAAGGTGAAGAACACATCCCATCCCAGATTCACGATGTCCTCGCCCTGAGGTACCCTTATAGCTACCCCGATCATGGCGAGTAGGAGGGATAGGGGAAGGTACCAATGGCTCCTGAGATAGCCGACGATCTTATTCATCCTTCGACTCCCTGCCCATTGCATCATAGGTATAGACCACCGTCTCCTTCACGGCCTTCTCGATGAACGGCGTCATGTCCAGCTCCTCGAAGTGCCTCCTTGCCACTTCCTTTATGGGGCGGGTTATCGGATGCTTCGGAGAGAAGACGACACAGCAGTCTTCGTAGGGGAGGATGGATGTATCGTAGGTACCGATCTTCCTCGCCCTGATGATGATCTCCTCCTTATCCATTCCCAGAAGCGGGCGCAGTACTAGGAGATCCGTCATGCTGTCGGTGAATGACATCGCGTCAAGCGTCTGCGATGCAACCTGCGAGAGAGCCTCTCCGGTTATCAGCGCGGTTGCCCCGTATTCCTTCGCTATCCGCTCGGCCGTCTGCATCATCGAGGCGCGGAACATCAGCGTAGCCTCCTCCTCATAGCCGTTGTCGCGGATGTATACCTGCCCATCTGTGAATGGGACCACGAAGAGCCGGAGCCCCTGCATGTATGGCGCTATAAGGGAAGCAAGCGTCCGGACCTTCTCCAGCGCCATCTCCGATGTATATGGATAGGCATGGAAGTAGATCGCATCTGCCTTCATTCCTCGCTTCGCCATCATCGCTCCGGCAACCGGGCTGTCTATCCCACCTGACAGGAGAAGCATGCCCTTGCCTGCCGTGCCGACAGGAAGGCCTCCGACGGAACGGCTCTCGCCTGTATAGAGATAGGCCTCGTTCCTTATCTCGCAGGTCAGGGTGTTGTCTGGATCATCGAGGTTGACGGTAAGCTCGGGATAAAGCTCATGCACGACCTCTGCAAGGCGTATGGCTATCTCCTTGGAGGAGAGGGGGAATGCCTTGTCCTCGCGCTTCACCGTTATGCGGAAGCTGCCTTTGCAGGAGAATGCGCCAGGAAGGATCTTCCTCGCCGTCTCCTCGATCGCGGCCATGTCCTTCTCAGTCCTATGCGCCTCAGCGAATCCCGTTATGCCGCTGGTGGTGGAGAGTGCCTTCTCCATAAGCTCCTTCGGCGCGCTCTCCTCTATATACGCGTAGAGGCGTCCCTTCTGCTTGTCGATCTCCGAATGATAAGGACGCAGCTTGTCCTTTATGTTATGCCTGAGCCTCTTCTCGAAGAGGTTTCTGTTGCCGCCTTTGAGGGATATCTCACCCTCCTTTATAAGATAGAGCCTGTCAGCCATTGCCGATCTCCTTGATTGCTGCCAAGAGCGCATCCACGCCTTCCTCATCGCTCTCGTTCGATAGCGATATCCTCACGGCCTTTCTCGCCGCCTCGCTACGGAAGCCCATGGCGAGTAGTATCCTCTCGCCCTCACCCTTGGCATTGTTGGAACAGGCCGATCCTGATGATACCGCGATGCCTTTATCCGAGAGCATCCTTGTATATACCTCGGAAGGCAGCGGGGATGCAAATGATATTATATACGGCGATGAGTCCTCCGGAGAGAATAGCTGGAAGCCTAGCTCTTCCATGGTGTGCCTTATCCTCTGGTTGAGGGCCTTGATGCGCTTCTGCTTATCCTCGGATCCGGAGAGCCATTCGCTCAGGGCCGCGCTGAATCCGGCGATTGCCGGAAGGTTCTCCGTCCCGCCGCGCTTTCCTTTCTCCTGCCCGCCCGCCGATGATAGCGCCGTGAATGACTCTGGCCGTCTGAGGTAGAGCATCCCGATGCCTCTGGGGCCGTTGATCTTATGCGCGGAGAATGAGGCTCCGTCTATGCCTAGCCCTGCTATGTCATATGGAATCTTCCCCAGCGCCTGTACGGAATCGGAGAAGAAGAAGATCCTTCTCCTTCCTCTCTTCTCGTACTCCCTTACCGTCTCCACCAGCCCTTTTATATCCTCGATCGCTCCTGTAACGTTGTTCACTGCCATGATCGCGACGAGCTTGGTGTCTGGCGTGAGTTCTGCCTCAAGGTCCTCCTTGCGTATGAAGCCGCCTTTGGCCTTGAGCCTTGCTGTCTTCCAGCCATGTGCCTCAAGCACCCGTAGCCATGACGCCACTGCCTCATGCTCGATCGCGGATATGATCACCTTGCCTGGATCCTGCATCAGAAGCGAGGAGAAGACCGTGGCGATCGACTCAGTGGCTCCAGAGGTGAAGAAGAGGGAAGATGCGGGTACTGAGAGTAGCGATGCCATGTTCTCCCTCAGTCTTTCAAGCTCCTTGTGCGCCTTCATCCCTTCGCGGTGTATTGACGAGGGATTGGCGAAGAACTCCCTTTCCGTATCGATATATGCCTTGAGCGCGGCTTCGGAGAGCCTCGTCGTGGCGGCATTGTCAAAATAGAGATCCATGACTGGAATTAGAGCGAAGTAGGGGATGTTTTGCAAGAGCAGCCGCTGATTACCTCTTGAAGCCTCTTTTGGAAATCTCCTGTAGGGAACGATACTCCAAGCTCTCTTCGTAGCTTTCCGGCATCGAGGGCATAGCGCCTGTCATGGCCTGGCCTGTCAGGAACGAACCTGATAAGGCTGTCATCCTTGCCGAGCATGGAGAGTATCATGCGTATGAGGGCGATGTTTGATATCTCGATCCCGCTGCCTATGTTGTAGATCTCTCCTTTCCGGCCTTTCCTTATCACTGCCTCGATTGCCGTAGAGTGATCGTCCGCATGTATCCATTCACGTACGTTGCTGCCATCTCCATAGACTGGTATGGATTCTCCTTTCAAGGCCTTTGACACCGTCATCGGTATCAGTTTCTCCTCGTGTTGCCATGGTCCATAGTTATTCGTGCATCTTGAGATCGTGGCATCAAGGCCGTATGTCCTCACATAGGACAGCACAAGCAGGTCTGCCGCTGCCTTCGACGCGCTGTATGGCGAGCTGGGACGGAGAGGGGAGCTCTCGCTGAACCGCTCGTCGCTATCGATGGGAAGATCTCCGTATACCTCATCAGTGGATACCTGATGGAAGCGTCTTACGCCTGCCTCAAGCGTGGCATCCATCAGCACTCCCGTGCCCAGTACATTCGTCTCAAGGAAGATGGAAGGGGAGTCTATCGACCTATCGACATGGCTCTCTGCGGCGAAGTTCACTATGGTGTCTGGATGGAATGAGGATATGGCCTCATCCACGTCCTTCCTGCTTCTTATATCACCCTTGAAGAATGAGAAGCGCTTATCATCCACCACGCTTTCAAGGCGAGCCATATCAGCGGCATAAGTCATGGCGTCGAATACCATCAATGCCTCTGTATCATCGCGTCTCATCATATGGCGTACGAACGCCGATCCTATGAAACCTGCTCCTCCGGTAACGATAAGCCTCATGACAGGATGATAGCATGAGATAGCTTAATGGATTTCAGATTCTTCACGGGCTTGGAAAGGACCAGCTGCTCATCCGTCAAGGCTGGGATATCCGAGGTATCGATCTCAGAGTCCGGACGGGCATTTTCTTCATATCTGGCCATGAGTCTGCTTATATTTTCAGGTTTTTGGTAACACATCGGTAACACTTTCAATGAATAAGACCTTGCATCTCTATATATTGCAAGGTCCTTCATCTCTCTATTAAAAGCCCCCTGTCGGATTCGAACCAACGACCCCGAGATTACAAGTCACGTGCTCTGGCCAACTGAGCTAAGGAGGCGTCAACAGGGGAAAGATAACGGATTTCGATGACAATTTCAACAGCCTAATTGAAAATCGGCTGAAAACAGCGGCATCGAGATTATGTCTGCTGCAGGGGATTACTCCTCGGAGGTCTTCTGCTCCTGGATCTCCTTCCTTCTTTCCTTGCAGAGCTTGGATATCTCAGCCAGGGCCTTGCGCGCCCTTGCCGCAGATGCCTTTATGCCCTTCTGTTCAAAACGAGTGCTTTCCGCTACATAGGTCTCGAACTGAGCGACCAGTTCCTCATGAATCGTCATACTTACCTCCACTATTTTATGAAATAGTACCATAGTTTTTTCCCAATGCAAGGAAATAGGACAAAAATAATTGCGCAGTTGGATTTTGCCGCAGTCCTAATCGATCTTGCGGCCCTTCCAGATGAATCCTTTTCCTGTCAGGCGATTATATAGCCCGTGGATATACATCGTGCATATCTGTATCAGCGAGAGTGGTGCCGATATCGATATCAGCTTGCGCCATCCCGCCTTCCTGCAGGCCAGATACCATGAGACGAAGAACATCAGGACGCCGATCAGCATAAGCATGGATGTCCTGGACAGCCCTAACGCGAGGATCTCAGCTATAGCGGCTATAGGCGAGAACGCTATATGGAGCAACAGGATGATCACCGCGGCGATCGGCAGGATCGATATCACCTTCGGCGGGAATATCCCGGCGATGGATCGCTCTATGCCTGCGAACGCATCATGTGCATTGGTATACATATAGCATGCCACATACTCGGAGATCGACACGAAGGCGAAGCTCTTGCGCTCCCTGACGAAGAGCCGTGCTATGCCGACATCGTCCATATGCCCCTTTATCCTAGAGTAGCCTCCCGTCTCCTCATAGGCGCTTCTCCTCATCATGATGAACTGCCCGATGGCGAACGTGGCACTCGGCAGCGGGATATGATAGACGAGGAAGTGAGGGATGAGCGTATTGGTCAGCATCATCGCCGAGATATTCACCGTACCCGCGAACGAAGGGCATAGCTCCGTCGGGAATCCCGATATGATATCCAGATCATGATCCTTCATTATCGAATATGCGTGTGCGATGCAATCCGAGGCATGGTATGTGTCCGCATCGGTCGCGAGTATATATTCGCCCTTCGCGTGCGGGATGAGCTGCAGCAGGGCATTTATCTTGCCGTTGCTGTGGAGCTTCTTCTCCGTATCCGAATCGTAGCATCTGATCCTTGGATCATCCTTTCTATGCTCCAGGACGATCTCCCTCGTCCTGTCCGAACTCTGATCGTTCATGACCAGTATCTCGATGTTCCGGTAGGTCTGCTTCGACAGCGAATCCAGCAGGCGTCCTATCGAGGCCTCCTCATCGCGGGCGGGTATGATGATGGAGATGAGAGGGCCCTCGGTGTGGTCCTTGACGTTTCCAAGCTTCCTGAAATGCCTCAGGTTCAGCAAGGTGGTCAACATCGCATATATGCCGATTATAGCCATCAGCGCCGCATATATCGCGAGATACGTACTCATCAGCGGTTCCTATCGTTCCTTCGTGTCCTGGCGTTATCCCTGCGGGCTGCCTCTATCGCGGGATCGCCGTGGTAGATCGATTCAGCCTCATCAAGATACTCCTCGCTCTCATCATACTCGCCGCGCTCGGCTAATGCTATGCCTTTCCCCGCGAGAAGGGAGAAGCGGTCAAGCTTGCTCAGGCCTTCGGCCTCCTTCTCTATGGCGTTGAAGAGCCTCAGCGCCTTGGAAGGCGATCCTCCCGCGATAGGCGGCGTATAGACCAGCCGGAACGCTTCCTGGAGAGCTACATAGTATTCGTCGGGGTAGTCCTTGTATAGCTCCTTCGTCAGCGAGGAGCTTTCCATCCCCTTGCCGAGTCCCCCATTGACATAGTAATCCGCCGAGACAGCCTCCATCTCGGCAACGCGCCGCTGCAGTTCCCCTTCCTCCTCGGGGATCTCCGCAAGGTATGCCTGCTCCAGCTCCACATGGTGTCTGGCCTTGTCTTCGTTATCCATATCCTTGAAGTACCTGGCCATATGGTATTCGATCCTCGATCGCTCGGTCATCGTGATATCAGAGGCTATGTACTGATCATAGAGGGCGGTCACCGTCTCCTCATCCTCCGCATCCTTGACCGCATCGATAAGCGCCATATAGGCCGGATCCGCGGCGGTGGAGGCAAATGAGTCGGTAAACGCCGAGAGCGGCATCAGCAGGGTAGCGATAAGCATCATGGTAAGCAGAGTCCTTCTCATCTGATGTGCTTCTCCTCCGCTTCCTTGCGCATTATGTACCCTGGCTTCAGCTCAAGTGCCGTCCTGATGAATCCAGCCTTCCCGTGGTCAAGCTTCTCCGCCTCGTTTCCCTCTCCATCCAGGAGGGTGAATCCCTCCGCGGAAAGCAGCGGCACATCTGGTCCTATGAACTCAAGCGTGTCATCCTTCCTTATCTGGTTCCTCACATCAAGCTCGTAGAGGCCGTTTCCGCAGTCGCGCCTTACCGTCCCCAGGAACATGTAGTTCCTCTCGTAGCCGTAGCTTGTCGGTCTTGAGACATCTGAAACAGTGTCCACAGGTCCGTGCGAAAAGAAGAATCCCGTGGTGTACTCGCGATGCGATACATCGAAGAGATCCTGCCTGTAGAGAGCGGCGTCCCTGTCTCTGTCGATGGCCTTCCTGTATGCCCTTGTGACGACTGCGACGTAGTAGACGGATTTCATCCTTCCCTCGATCTTCAGCGACGAGAGCCCGGCGTTCTCGAGCTCATCTATGTGGTCAATCATGCAGAGATCGCGGGAGGAGAGTATCGTCGTGTATCCGTCGTCCTCGCTGATGGGGTAGTAGACTCCGGGTCTTTCCTCCTCCTCGATGGCGTAGTGCAGCCTGTAGTTCCAGCGGCAGGTGTGAGAGCAGTCTCCCTGATTGCCGCTTCTGCCTGCAAGATGGGCGGAGAGGAGGCATCTTCCTGAGTACGCCATGCACATGGCGCCGTGAACGAATGCCTCAAGCTCCATCTCCGGAACGGCATCCTTTATCCGCTTTATATCGTCAAGGCTCGCCTCGCGGCCCAGTATCACTCTTCTGAAGCCCATGTCCCGGTACATCTTCACTGCCTCCGAGTTCAGGCACGACGCCTGCGTCGAGAGATGGAGATCACGTCCGGGGAAGTTCTTTCTCAGAAACGGCACGAGGCCGATGTCCGAGATTATGAAGGCATCGAAGGGCCAGAGAGCGATCTCATCCGCCATCGTATGAATCCTCTCCATCTGGTCCTGATGGAAGAGGATGTTCATAGTGCAGTAGAGCTTCTTCCCCGTCTCTTGCTTGAGCTCCCGGACTTTCTCTATCTCGTCCGGGCCGAAGTTTCCCGCGTTGCGCCGCAGCGAAAATTCCGTCATTCCCATATAGGCGGCATCCGCGCCGTAGCTGAACGCGGTTCTCAGCTTCTCGCAGTTTCCTGCCGGTGAAAGAAGTTCTATTGCCATCTCATCGCCTTTTCGAATGCAGCAGCCTGCTTCAGAGTCTCTTTCTCCTTCTCTTCCTCCGCCTTCTTCCGCTTCTCCGCCTCAAGCGCCTTGAGAATCGACTTGTCGAGCCTTCTGGTGCTCTCCTCGGGGAAGGCTATCGCGATCACCTCTGAGATATCCGAGACGGGGTGGAATACAACATCGCCCCTGACCTCGGCATCCAGCTTCTCGAGATCGGTCCTGTTGCGTTCGGGAATTATTATCTCCCTTATGCCGTTGCGCCTTGCGGCGAGGATCTTCTCCTTGAGGCCTCCGATGGGCATCACTCGCCCTGTGAGCGTCAGCTCTCCCGTCATCGCGAGGTAGGGCTTCACAGTCTCCTCGCGGTACATAGACCAGAGCGCGGTGAAGAGCGTTATTCCCGCGGACGGACCGTCCTTGGGAGTGGCGCCCTCCGGAATGTGTATATGCACTGTGTCCTCGTCGAAGAACGAGAGGTCAAGGCCTCTCAGATAGGCTTCCTTCTTGAGCGACGACCATGCGATCGAGACAGACTCCTGCATCACCGAACCGAGCTGTCCGGTGACTTTCAGCTCTCCCTTCATAGGCAGGGCCTCCGCCTCTATAAGGAGCACGTCTCCGCCCATGCTTGTCCATGCCAGTCCGATCGCGGTTCCCGGCTTGTCCGCCTTTATGATGTCGTCGGCGGGGAAGAAAGGCTTGCCGAGGTATTTCTCGACGCCTTTGCCGCGGACCATGATCGGGAGCTTCATCTCCTCTCCCTTCTGGAGTATCTCAAGCGCCGCCTTGCGCATTATCTTGTCGATTGACTTCTCGTAGTTCCTCACTCCGGCCTCGCGTGCGTATTCCTCCGCGATCATCGAGAGGGCTGCGGAGTCGAAGCGTATCTCCTTCTTCGTCAGTCCGTTCTTCTTGAGCAGCCTCGGGACGAGATAATCCTTCCCGATGTGTATTTTCTCCTCGGGAGTGTAGCCTGAGAGCTCGATTATCTCCATCCTGTCGAGAAGCGGCTCCGGGATGCGGGACGCATCGTTTGCGGTGACGATGAAGAGGACGTTCGAGAGATCGTAGGGGAGGTCGATGTAGAAGTCCTGGAAGCTGGTGTTCTGCTCAGGATCTAGGACCTCGAGAAGCGCCGATGCGGGGTCTCCCTGGAAGGATTCTCCCATCTTGTCTATTTCATCTATCAGAATCACGGGATCGCTCACGCCGACGGTTTTCATCGCCTGTATGATCTTTCCCGGCATCGCGCCGACATAGGTGCGCCTGTGGCCCTTTATCTCGGCTTCGTCCCTCATGCCTCCGACGCTGAACCTGAATATCTTCTTTCCCAGCGCCCTTGCGATGGAGTAGCCGATCGAGGTCTTTCCGACTCCCGGAGGGCCTGCGAGACAGATGATGGCACCTTTGCCGTTTCCGGCCTTGAGGCGCGAGGCGAGGAACTCTACGATCCTCTCCTTGACCTCCTTCATCCCGTAGTGGTCCTTCTCAAGAACCTTCTGCACCTTCTCGATGGAGTATGTAGGCGCTTTGTCTCCGAAGGAGAACGGCAGCGCCAGGATGTTCTCGATGTAGAGCTTCGTCATGGCGTACTCAGGATTCATCGACTCAAGTCCGGAGAGCTTGTCCAGCTCCTTGTCTACAGCTTCGCGGTAGATTTCAGGCAGCTTCTTCTCCTGCGCCTTCTGCCAGAGGTCATCCTCGCTCTTGCCTTTGCCCTGCGGCCTTCCCGTAAGCTCCTGGAGTTCGCCGTTGAGCGCCTTTATCTGCTCGCGCAGAAGCTGCTCGCGGTTGCGGTTCTTTATCTTGTTGTAGATCTCCTGCTTTATCTCGTTTTCCTTGTCGATGATATCCTTCTCCGCCGCGATATAGGTCAGGAGCTTGTCTATCCTCTCCTTGGGACTTCTTGTCTCGAGAATCTCCTGCAGGAACGTTCCCGGAGCGTTTATCGAGGATGCCGTGTAGAACGAGAGCAGGGAAGGATCGTCGATGTTGGAGACATTGACGTCCGTGGCGAATGAGAAAAGATTCGTCGTCTGGCTCATCGCCGTTATCGTATCGCGGAGTATCCTGACAAATGAGGCCGTGGACTTGTCGTTCCTTGATGGCGTATCAGGCTCCGGCGTGAAATCCGCATACGCGAGGTTCCCGTCTATGTCTATCCTGTCTATCCTGACTCTCTCAATCGTAGATACAAAGACATGGATACAGCTGTTCGGCAGCTTTATGTAGCGCGACACGCGCGCGAGCGTTCCGACATTCCTGTATCCCGACTCCTGATCCTGCAGCAGTGCGACGAAATAGCCGTCGTTGGCGATCACGCTCGTCATCGTCTGCACGTCCTGCGGCCTTCCTATCATCAGAGTAGTGAAGGTCTCAGGGAAGAGAGGCCGCTCGAGCAGCGGCAGGACTATCGCCCTTGTGGGGAGTGTCTCTTCTGTTGTAACTGTATTTTCTGTCTGTTCCATTCTGCTTCACCTTATTAGTCCCTTTAATTTAACTTCGCAGAGGCCGGCCGGCAAGTTCAGAAATCCCTCCACTGGCTGTCCATCGACTTCATCAGGGCTATCTGGGCCCTTGCACGGACAAGATTGTGCTCGGGATACGCCGTCCTGAAATAGACATCGCCGCTGAGATAGTCTGTGAGGAACCTGACGGCGACGATCTCTGTCATCGTGCGTCCCGACTCCTTTATCAGGGAACTCTCGTCATCAGTCAGGAAAGAGGAGGATGCCTCAAGGTATCCGTCCCTCAGCGCCCTGTACTGCCCGAGGGAGAATGCAACTTTCTCCGCATCCTTCTCATCCTCGTCCGCGGTGTTGCAGGCCGTTCTTATCATATCTCCCGTATCAAAGAGGACTGTCCCAGGCATCACCGTGTCGAGATCAATCACGCAGAGCCCCTCTCCGGAGGGGGAAAAGAGGACGTTGTTAACCTTCGTGTCGTTGTGCGTAATGCGCGCCGGCAGCCTGCCCTCTGAATAAAGGCGGGAGATGCGGCAGCCTCTCTCCTCGTTCTCGAAGAGGAAAGAAAGCTCTCCGGCAGCTCTCTCAAGACGTTCTTCTGAGGCGCTCTCCACTGCTTTCCTCAGCTGCGAGAAGCGCGTTTTCATGTCGTGGAAGAGGGGAAGGACAGTCTTGAGAGAAGATGCATCGAGATCAGAGAGATCCTTCTGGAATTTCCCGATGGCGTTCCCGTGATTGTAGGCGACGTCCTCATCCGTCACCTTGCTGAACGTCTCCACATTGTCGATATAGCGGTACATCCTCCAGTACATGCCGTCTCCGGCGACTGAACAGCACTTTCCGTCCTCCGTCCGCATGAGCGAGAGCGCGCGCCTCCATCCGTCGGGAAGGGAGGCATACTTTTCTGCGAGATGCTCCGTGACTGCCTTTATGTTCTGCATCACATCTTCAGGATGGGGGAATACAGCGCTGTTTATCCTCTGCAGCGTGTATTTCCTGCCGTCGTCCGCTGTGAGTATGTATGTGCGGTTGATGTGTCCTACCGTGTTCTCCTCTATGCTTGTTATCCTGCCGGGAACGGAGAAGCGCTCCGCCATCTCCATTGCTTCCCTGAATCTTTCTTCACTCATAATCTCTCCATTTCTGTGAAATAACAAACTGTTATGATACAGTAATCATACTGTTATTGTATGATACAAATATATTATCTATATATCTGGTGAATCCTCTGTTCCGCAGCTTCCAGTATCTTTCTGAGAGGAAGCCCGACAACAGTAGTCCAGTCGCCCTCAATTCTCTCGACAAGAGTATATCCCGTTTTCTGCAGCCTGTAGCCCCCCGCGGCTCCCTCCCATTCGCCTGTGCTGAGATATTCTTCAATTTCCCCGCCGCTGAGCGGGCGGAATATGACTGCGGCGGTGTCTGTCACCATCAGCTTTCCCTCTCCGGGCAGATAGACCCCCGCCGATGTGATTACCTCCTGTTTTCTGCCCGAAAGAGCTGTGAGTATTTCCCTTGCGTGTTCCCTGTTCTCTGGCTTTCCCAGAAGCTCTCCGTCTATATGGACGAGAGTGTCAGCTGCGATCGCGGGCACGAGGGGAGAGAAGCGTTCAGACGAGATATAGGCCTCTATCTTCCTTTCTGCAATCGAGGCCACGATGCTCTCAGGGGCAGCGCCTTCCTTCCTCTCATCGGCATCCGGGACGAATACGGTGACGCTGCATCCTCCCTTCTCGAGCAGCGCTTTTCTGTTGGGGGATGATGAGGCGAGGATGAGAGATGGAAATCTCTTTCCGAACTCTCTCTGCAGTGCATCCGGCTCAGCTATCCTTTCCATTCTCAGCCTCCAGCTCGGATGCGGCTTCCATCCACAGCTCTTCCTTCTCCTCGATCGATGCCATGATGCTCTCTTTCCGTTTCATCAGCTCCGTGATGCGCGCGGCATCGGAGTAGTTCTCCGGAAGCGCGATCTCCCCGTCAACCTTATCCTTCTCGGCGTTGAGCGCCTCAAGCTCTGAAAGCAGTCTCTCCGCATTCCGCTCGAGCGTTTTCAGCCTGTTCCTGCGCTGCTTGTCCTCCTCGTGGGAGAGCTGGGCCTTCGACTCTTTCTTCTCCTCCTTTACGGCCGGAGCGAGAGCGAACTGCTTTTCCTTCTCCTCGAGCTTGTACTCGAAGTAGCTGTAGTCGCCCTCGAAGAACTCGGCCCCGTCCTCTGAGAGATAGAGGATGCGCGTCGCGAGGTTCTTGATGAAATGCCTGTCATGGCTGACGAATATCACCGTGCCGCCGTAGGCTTTTATCGCATCGGAGAGCATCTCCTTCGCGTTTATGTCGAGATGGTTCGTCGGCTCGTCGAGAAGGAGGAGGTTGGAGGGGTGGAGGAGTATCTTGAGAAGCGCGAGGCGCGATTTCTCTCCTCCGGAGAGCACTGACACCTTCTTGAATACATCGTCGTCTGAGAAGAGGAACGCTCCGAGAAGATTCCTTATTCCGGGAATGTCCTTGGTGTCAGCAAGGCTTTCGGCCTCCTCAAGCACCGTATTGGCGGGATTGAGAGTGTTCTCCGTGTCCTGCGCGAAGTACGCTTTCTTCACGCCTGCGCCGTCCTTTATCTCTCCCTCATACTGGCTGTCCGCGCCTGCGAGCATCCTCAGCAGCGTCGATTTTCCCGTTCCGTTGCGTCCTGTGATCGCGAGGCGCTCGCCCTTCTTCACGAGGAAGGAAAAATCGCGGTAGATAACGTTGCTGCCGTAGGACTTGGAGAGATGCTCTGCTTTTATCACATCGTTTCCTGAGTGCGGGGCAGGGGGGAAGCGGAATGAGAGTTTCCTCAGATGCGCTGGAATCTCTATCAGCTCGAGTTTGTCCAGCGCCTTTATCCTCGACTGCACCTGGCGGCTCTTTGTGGCTTTGTAGCGGAAGCGTTCGATGAACTCCTCCGTTTTCTCTATCTCCTCCTGCTGCTTTCTGTACGCCTTCTCAAGCTCCGCGATCTCCTCCTCGCGCCTTCTGAGATAGTCTGTGTAGTTTCCCGCATAGCGCGTGAGGCGGCCGCTGAAAAGCTCATAGACCTCTGTGACCATATCGTCGAGGAAGTCCTGGTCATGGGAGACGACCATCAGGCCGCCGTCAAAGGCTTTCAGATACTCCTCAAGCCAGACAAGGGCCTCTATGTCGAGGTAGTTTGTCGGCTCGTCAAGGAAGAGGAAGTCGGGGCTTTCAAGGAGGATTCTCGCAAGTGCTATCCTCATCTGGTAGCCGCCGGAGAACTCGCGCGCCGGACGCTGCAGGTCCGCCTTCGTGAAGCCGAGTCCGAAGAGTATTGTCTCGATCCTCGGCCTTCTTGAGTAGTATCCCGAGGAGGTGAGGATCTCGTGGCATTCGGAGAGCTTCTCCGCCGCGGCCATGGCATCGCTGCCGCCCATTCCGGTTCTCTCTTCGAGAACCTTCATCTCCTCCAGCACCGGAGCAAATCTTGAGTATCCTTCCTCGGCAGCCTCATATACCGTGCTCTCCGGAAGGACTATGTCCGACTGCGGAAGGTATGATATCCTCGCGCCCCTCGTCATTGTGATAGAGGCGCTGTCCCCTTTGATGGCGCCTGAAATTACTTTCAGGAGAGTGGACTTGCCCGAACCGTTGGCTCCCGCGAGCGCGGCCCTTGTCCTCTCGCTCATCGTGAAGCCCACATTTTTGAGTATTTCCCTGTCGCCGAATGAAAGCGATATATCCTGTATCTGGAGAGTTCTCATCTTATTGCGCCTGATTGAAGTTAAGGCTATTATCGGAACATATCAGGAATCCCCCTGTTCTTCAAGGAGACTAAATTGATCTGTCTTACACTATCAGGAAGCACTCTTTCAGCCTGTCTCAGCGAAATCAGGGAGAACAGGGAATACATCGATCTTGCGGAGCTGAGGCTGGATTATCTCGAGAAAAGCGAGCAGGAGAGAGCATCCGAGTTCCCCTCAATGACAGATGTCCCCGTTATCCTCACGCTGAGAAGGAAGGAGGACGGGGGAAAATGCACTCTCTCCGAAAAGGAGAGAAGGGCCCTCCTTCTCTCTGCCCTTGACGGCGATTTCGCCTATGTGGACATAGAGGAGGACGTCAAGAAGAACGACGTCGAGGAGAAGGCGAGGGCGAAGGGCGTGAAGATAATCCGCTCATTCCACGACTTCTCAGGCATTCCTGATGATATCTACTCGCGCATCTACCGCCTTGCGGAGAGGGGGGACATAGCCAAGGCCGCAGTGACTCCCCATTCGATACAGGATGTGCTGACTCTCTTCCGCATCTCTGAGGAGCTTAAGGAGATTCCCAAGATAATCATAGGGATGGGCGACTGGGGAATACCCCTGAGGATTCTCTACAGAAGAGCGGGGTCTATACTCACTTTCGCATCTTCGGGCGAGGCGGTGGCGCCGGGACAGATCAGCGCGAAGGACCTCAAGCTGCTTTACCGTGCCGATCAGGTTGACGAGAAAACGGGAATATACGGAATCATAGGAAACCCTGTGCTGCACACATCCTCGCCGCAGATACACAACCCGGGCTTCCATGCGATCCACTACAACGCGATCTATCTGCCGTTCATGGTAGACAACGTGCGCGTTTTCTTCGCGCTTGCCGAATACCTCAGAATGAGAGGATTTTCAGTCACAATCCCGTTCAAGGATGCCGTTCTGATGTACCTTGGAAACATAACCAGGGAGGTCAAGCAGATAGGCGCGTGCAACACGGTCGTGCGCATGCCCGGCATGTGGAAGGGAATGAACACCGACTATTACGGATTTCTGGCGCCGATTCTCAAGGACATAGAGTCGGGAAGAATCAGGAACTCACTTGTCATAGGCGCCGGCGGTGCTGCTCAGGCTATTGTCTGGGCGCTCAGGAACAGGGGAGTGAAGGTCACTGTTCTCAACCGCACAGTCACAAGGGCTGAAAAGCTGGCGAAGATCAACCTCTGCGAGTACGACACTCTCGAGAACGCTTCAAAGTACGAGGGCAAGGTCGACCTCATCGTCCAGACGACGAGCGTGGGCCTCTATCCCGATTTCGACGCAAACCCCATCGGTTCTTTCCACTTCACGGGACGGGAGATCGCCTACGATATCATTTACAAACCCAAGATGACTAAGTTCCTGAAAGAGGCTGAGAAAGCGGGGTGCACGCTGCACTTCGGAGAGGAGATGCTCCTCGAGCAGGGAAAGCTCCAGTTCGAGCTCTTCACAGGCTATCACTATCCGAACGGCATCCATCCGCTGATCTGACCTTGCCGGAGACGATGGCGCTGTCCACGGCATATACCTTCCAGATCCTGGCGATGGGCAGCCTGCATATCCCCTCGATATCCACATACGCCTCATCGCCCTCGGCGGACTTCTGCGGATGGCCGATGTATGCATCCCCATCCAGCATCTCGGCAAGGACCTTGCCGTCCTTGGCTGCCGCTGCCGTGATGAGGGCGAGCTTCTCCTGGTAGTAGAGGCCGTTGGCAGAGCTCACGTCAGGGGCCTCCATCCCCTCGCGCCAGATCAGGCCTGAGCGGACATAGGCTGCCTTCAGCGGCGTATCGGCCTCCTTCAAGAGCCTCTCCATCAGGACGCTGTCATACGGGACCCCGCGCTCTGCCGGCAGCCCTGTTTCCCTGGCGTTCTCCTCGAAGCTGCGGATTTCCTCGTCCTCGACCAGGAAGCGCGGCCCCTTCGTGCGCGCGAGCATGTCGAATCCCTCATTGCAGAGCATGCGCCTCCACATCCTCTCCGTCGCCGGGTCCATCAGGTAGATGCTGCTTCCCAGCTTGCCGAGGATATGGACCTGCAGCGTCGACATGGAGTCTATGATCCTCGCGCTGCGCTCATCTGCCGCCAGCACGACGCCCCGGGCAGCCTTCAGCGAGTTGAATGACTCATACCATGAGCGCAGGCGCATGAAGACGGTATCCGATACCGGGTATGTCGCCGCTTCCGCTATCATGCGCTCGACGTCGGTGCATGTCGCCCCGAGCGAGAAGGCCGTCTTCGCCGACTGCCTGGTGATGGCCCATTGCGATACATGCTCGCCGAGGCTGAGGGGGTCCGCATAGGAGAAGAGCATCGGCGGGCATTTCCCGGAGACGGATATGGTGAAGTCCGACGATACCGAGAACAGCGGGTCGCCTGTATCGCTGAGGCTCCTTGCATGGAGGCGCCCTCCGTCCCTCTCGATGAAGAACAGGTCCCCGAGCGCGTCCAGGTCATCGGCAAGGCAGTATCCGGTGGCATCGCTGATGAAGCGGAGTATCCGTCCCTCGTCCCCGCCCCTTGCGAGGGAGAGGAAGCAGAGCGCCTCCACCAGATGCCTCCTGCGGCTGTCGAAGTATTCCGGATGGATGAGGTAGCCTATCGCATCGACCGTTCCCAGCTTTGAGAAGCGCGTAGCCGCGTCCTGCGACAGATAGACCATCCCGTCTGAATCGGCTTCGGCCACGCCCAGGTAGAGGAGGGCCTTCATGATCGCCGCAGCTGCCCGCGTAGCCTTCTCCGGGTCGATGGAGGGGAACCTCGATGTGAAGAGCGCTGACGAGAGGTACTTCTCCGCGGATGACGGCTTCTCGGATATCGTGCCGGATGCCAGTATCGACATCATCATCGGCAGGAACTGGAACGGATAGCTCCCGATGCATCCCTCCCTGCCGAATATGGCGGCATAGGACACTGCCCTGAGGCCCAGCGGGGAGACCGCTGCGTTCCCCTCCCTGTCCTCCTCCGCCAGTCCCCTGGCAAGGAATGACCTCCTCCTGTCCTGCGGGAGGGACTGCCAGGATGGGGGCGAGGCCGCAAGCAGCGTGAGGAGCTCCGAATCATCATCCGTCACCGCAGCGAGGATGCCGTCCCCGTTCTCCTCCAGGTACGCCTTGTCCTTCTGCTTGCCGATGTCTGGGAAAAGGAGCTTCATCATCACCACCTGTCGATCGTATATGAATAGCCCTGCTCGGCCAGGAACTTCTGCCTGTTGAGCGCATATGATTCCTCTACCGTATACTCGGTGACGAGCGAGTAGAAGTGGCTGTCCCTCTCCTTGGGCCTCAGGATGCGACCCAGGCGCTGCGCCTCCTCCTGCCTGGAGCCGAATGTGCCGGAGATCTGTATCGCTACGGACGCATCAGGCAGGTCGATCGCGTAGTTGGCTACCTTCGATACGATCAGCACCTTTATCTTCCTTTCCCTGAAGGCCTGGTAAAGCTCCTCGCGCTTCGCGTTGCCCGTGGAGCCAGTGATCATGGGATAGCCGAACCTGTCATGGAAGTACTTCAGCTGCTCGATATACTGGCCGATTATGAGGATGGAGTCATCGGGATGCTCCCCGATGATCCTCGCCGCCGCGTCGAGCTTGAGCGGGTTGACGGAGGCGATGACATGCTTCTGGTGCGATGTCGCCAGCGCATACCTCACCTCATCCTCCTCCGGCAGCTGCAGCCGGATCTCATGGCAGCAGGCCGTGGCGATGAAGCCCTTCTCGGCCAGCTCTGACCAGGGCGAGTCGAAGCGCTTGGGGCCGACGAGGGAGAATACCTGGTCTTCCTTGCCGTCCTCGCGGATGAGGGTCGCGGTGAGGCCGAGCCTGTGCAGCGCCTGCAGCTCCGCGGTGACGCGGAACACCGGCGCAGGCAGCATATGCACCTCGTCGTAGATGATGAATCCCCAGTCCTCATCGCGGAAGATGGAGAAGTGCGGATAGGGGCCATCGGCTGCGGGCCTCCATGTCAGGACCTGGTATGTCGATACCGTCACGTTCCTGATTTCCTTGGCATTGCCGGTATACTCCCCGACATCGGCTTCGGTGAGCGTCGTCTTGTCGAGTATCTCGCGTATCCACTGGTGCACGGACGTGACATTGGGGCAGAGTATGAGCGTCTTCCTGCCGAGCCTTGCCATCGCCATCAGCGCGACGATTGTCTTGCCCGACCCGCAGGGGAGCACTATCGTGCCGAAGCCGGTGCCCGGGCTGCCGTCCGATATGAACGCATCGGCTGCCTGCACCTGGTAGTCCCTTGGCCTGAATGTGTCCCTCAGGGAGATCTGCAGGGGCGCGCCGTCCTTGAGCGGTATCATGTCGGCGATGGGGAAGCCCTGCCTTATGAGCGTCGCCTTCAGCGTGCCCCTGTCATAGCGCCTGACGAGGAATGATGAATCATCATGCGGCTCTATGAGCCCCTCAAGGCTCCTGTCCGCCTTGAGCTGCAGGGCGAAGACGGGGCGCCTGACCTTCAGCAGGAGATGGTCCTCGTCGTATTCCTCGAGGACGAAGTCGCCGTACCTGCCTGCCTGGTCCTCGATGAAGAAGGTGACGCGGCTGTCGACCTCATAGCGCGACCATCTCTCCAGCGCCGCTATGATGTCCTGGCTGCCCATGCCTGATGAGATGGCATTCCAGAGCGAGAGCTGGGAGATCATGTACGTATGGATGTGCTCCGGGCTCTTCACGAGGTCCGCGAACCGGGAGATATCCTTCCTGCAGTCAGCAGCGGAAGGGGAGTGCACATCCAGAAGGAGCGTCCTGTCGCTCTGCACGGTCAGCGGCTTATCCAGAGTAGGCCTCCTTGATGAGCATCATGTCGGCAAGGGCGATGGCTGCCATGGCCTCGACGACCACCGATGCCCTGATGGCTATGCATGGGTCATGGCGGCCCCTGACGCTGATCGGCGTATCATTGCCATCCTCATCCATCGTCATCTGGCTGATGGAGATCGACGGGGTAGGCTTGGCCGCGGCCCTGATGATGATATCCTCGCCTGTGGTGATCCCTCCGAGGATGCCTCCCGCATTGTTGGAGAGGAAGCGTCCACCTGCCATCTGGTCGTTGTTGGCGCTCCCTTTCATGGCAGCGGCGCCGAATCCGCTGCCGAACTCGACTCCCTTGATGCCGCCGATGGACATCACTGCCATCGCGAGGATCGCATCAGCCTTGTCGAAGACAGGGTCCCCGAGACCCGGGACCATGCCCCTTGCGCGGCATTCGATGATCCCTCCGACGCTGTCGCCGCCTTCGCGCGCCTTCTCGACTTCCGCCCTCATCGCCTCCAGCTCAGGGCAGTCCGGCGCATAGAGCTCGTTCGCGAATGGCGGTTCCCAGCTGTAGCTGCTGGCACTGATGCCGCCGATGGCGATGACGCCTGCGTCGACAGAGATCCCCTTCATGGCGAGCAGCTGCTTGGCGAGCGCTCCTGCGAAGCAGCGCGAGAGCGTCTCCCTGCCGGAGGAGCGCCCTCCTCCCCGCCAGTCGCGTATGCCGTACTTCGCCCAGAATGAGTAGTCGGCATGCCCGGGCCTGAAGGTGTGCGCGATCTCATCATAATGGGAGGATATCTGCGCCTTGTTCTCCACTGCGAATGCGATGGGTGCGCCTGTCGATACGCCATCCATCACCCCTGAGAGGATGCGCGGGATATCGTCCTCGCTGCGCTTCGTGCCGAGCGATGTCGAGCCCGGCCTGCGCCTTGACATGTCGCTGAGGATCCTGTCCATGTCTATCCTGATCCCTGCCGGGAACCCATCCACGATGCCGCCCAAGGCCGGCCCGTGCGATTCGCCGAACGTCGTCACCCTGAAGAGCCTGCCGAAAGTGCTAGACATAGCCGTTCTCCTCCAGCCTGGCCGCGATCATCCGCGCGGTGTCGGCCTTGTCGGCGTATGGCCCCAGGTCCAGCACCAGGTCCGCTATCTCCCGGTATATGGCGTCGCGCCGCTGGTAGAGGGCGTGGAACGATCCCTGGAGGTCATCTGGGTCGAGGAAGGCCGGTACGCCATGCCTGAGTATGACTGGAAGCATATCCTCCTCCTTCCTCCGCAGGTAGACGGTCCTGCCGCTTTCCCTGACGAGGCCGATGAGCCTGCTGTTGTCGCAGGCGCCGCCCCCGAGGGACATGATGAAGGAGCCGTGCCCCGCGATATAGCTGCCGACAGCCTCTGCTTCCTTCTCCATGAACGCGTCCTTGCCGCTGACGAGGTAGAACTCACGTACGGACATCGGCGCTATCAGGGGCAGTACGAGGTCATCGGCATCAGCTGCCTCGATGCCGAGCATCCCTGAGACGAGCC
The DNA here is from genome assembly GCA_949292445.1 of uncultured Spirochaetales bacterium. Next base: position 24,725 of record CASEZU010000061.1, read on the forward strand.
TCGCCATGCCCGTCTTGCCTGAGTGCTTTATCCCTGCGAAGAAAATCCTTGCCATAGGAGCTGATTATATTGCCAAAGCGGCCTTCAGTCATCATCTGGCGGCGCTTCATACTCAGGTATCGAGGGGATGGATGCCTGCGATGCGGCACGCTTCTCCGCGATCCTGCGCTCCCGCCGCCCCTTGCGCATCTCGAACTTCTCCAGGTATTCGGCTTCCTTCCTGTTGCGCCTGGATTCGATCTCGAACCTGTTCTCCTCCGCGTTCTTCTTCAGCGCATAGTGGAAGACGACCACCATCATGTACCAGAGGAAGGCCATCACGAAGGGGGAGAAGTTCGCAAAGGTGTACTCGAACGTCGTTATGTTGGCCTCCCCGAGTGAGAGGAGGATCGCCAGGTCCTGGAAGAACATCAGCAGCGAGATGATGGCCGGGAAGACCCAGTAGAGCCCCTGCCGCGAGAAGATGAAGCGCATGGACGCGAGCAGCGCCATGAACGAGAGCAGCAGTGCGGTGATGGGGATGATGTATACTATCATGGGCGCCTCCACATGATGATAGCATGCATCGCCGCCCTGTGGTATCATCTGGTATGACTCTCCGCAACAGATTCGAAGACGAAGCGCCTTTCAAGGCGCGCAGGAAGCCGCGCAGGGAGGATATCCGGGGCCATTACTACCGCGATACCACCGCCATCATCCACTCATCGCCCTTCAGGAGGCTCAAGCATAAGACGCAGGTCTTCTTCGCCCCCTCCAATGACCATATCTGCACCCGCATGGAGCATGTGCTGCACGTGGCTTCCATCGCCTCCGCCATCTGCCGCCCGCTCGGCCTTGATACAGAGCTCGCCTGGGCCATCGGCGTGGGACATGACCTCGGCCACACGCCATTCGGCCATGTGGGGGAGAGGATTATCTCGAAGCTTTCCGAGGAGCGGGGCCTGGGAGCCTTCGAGCATGAGGTGAATTCCCTCCGCGTAGTCGACTTCCTCGCCGACAACGGACGCGGCCTGAATCTCACGTACGCTGTCCGCGACGGCATAGTCTGCCATAACGGCGAGAGCCTCCGCATGCGCATAAAGCCGACATTCCAGGTGCGCGACCTCGATTCCATCACCTCGCGCGAGGGCCTCGTGCCCGCGACCTATGAAGGGGCCGTGGTACGCTTCTCCGATTCGATTGCATACCTGGGCAGGGACTGGGAGGATGCATACAGGCTGGGCATCCTCAAGGACAGGACCCTGCCGGCCATCGTCAGCGAGCGCCTGGGCACGACCAACGGCCAGATCATCGACACCCTCGTCTCGGACATCATCAGCGGCGCGAGCGAGGAGGAGGGCATCGGCTTCTCGGAGAAGGTATATGAGGCGGTGGTCGAGTTCAGCAGGTTCAATACCGAGAACATCTACCGCTCGGAGATCCTCAACGGCTATACGCGCTACTTCACGAGGCTGCTGAGGCTCATCATCGACTACCTGGAGGACCTCTATTCGGATTATGGCCTCGACGAGAAGGGCTATATGTCGGAGCACAACATGCTCGCTGCCGGCTTCTACAACCATATAAAGGATATCCACGGCAGGTATATCGAGCATGAGGGGAGCGACAGGCGCATGGTCATCGACTACATCGCCGGCATGACGGACAACTTCTCGCTCGATTGCGCGAACGAGATACTCAAGCCCGAGCATCTGAACAGCGAGATAGAGCAGAGCATCACGGGACGCTGGTTCGACGCGCGCCGCTAATCCCGCTTCGCGAGGCTCTCTATCTCCTTGATGAACTGCTCGAGGTTGTCGAAGCGCCTGTATACCGAGGCGAAGCGCACATACGCGACAGGGGAGAGCGCATAGAGCTGCCTCAGCGTCTCCTCGCCGACCTCGCGGCTCGTGATGGTGTTCCTCGAGCCTGATACCGCGGCGACATTATCCTCAATCGCCCGGAGGGTCTCGTCTATCCTCTCCTGCGGTATGTTCAGCTTCTCCGTGCACCGCTCGATGCCGCGCTCGATCTTGCCGATGTCGAAGGCCTGCCTCGAGCCGTCCTTCTTGATGACGATGATGGGCCTGTTCTCTACGCGCTCGTAGCTTGTGAAGCGATAGCCGCATTCGAGGCATTCTCTGCGGCGCCTGATCGCGGTCCCGTCCTTGTTGGGTCTTGATTCGATAACCTTATCGTTGTCTTTGTTGCACTTGGGACAATGCATGATGGAATCATTCTACCATGATATCGGTTGCAAATCACTTGTTAATCTGCTAACGTCCTGTTAAAAGATCAACAAAGGAGTGCGTATGGGACAGTCAATCGCGTCCTGCGTGAAGAACATAATCGACAGGAGCCCCTTCATTTCCGAGATGCTGATACAGGATGTGATCTCCTTCTCGAACCTGGCGAAGTTCATCCAGCCGCGCGTCCAGCAGATGTACGCAGGCACTGCCAGCATCTCAGCCATCGTCATGGCCATCCGCCGGTATGCCGAGGAGCTCAAGACGCGGCAGTCGTCGGGCAGGAGCGGCAAGATCGACTACGAGATCCTCATGAAGACCAATATCTATGATGTCAACTTCCGCCGCTCCGATGCCTTCATACCCAAGCTGCAGAAGCTCTATGAGAAGGTCCATCCGGGGGAGGGGGACTTCATCAACCTCACCATCGGCTCCCATGAGATAACGCTGGCTGTCAGCGAGAACTGCAGGGAGGCGGCCGATGAGGTGACGAAGGGCCTCGAGGTGGTCCATACGTATACCGATCTCGTCGCCCTCACCATCGTCTTCCATGGCGACTTCCTCCAGACTCCCGGCGTCACCTATCTGGCAGTGCGCAAGCTCGCCTGGGAGAACATCAACATAATAGAGATCGTCTCCACGATGAATGTCCTCACGTTCATAGTCGCCAGGGAGGACAGCACGAGGGCCTATCAGGCGCTGGAGGCCTTCCTCGATGAGGAGCTGTAGGATAATCACGGGAGGGCGCGGCGAAGGAAAGACCTCGCGCCTTCTTTCCCTTGGCCTGGGGCAGGGCTTTGCCTCCATACGCTCAGGGGATGGCTATCTGCTGATGGACCTCGCCACCGGGGAGAGGCGGCTCCTGATGTCAGCGTCCCTCGATTCCCCGCACACGATCGGCAGATGGCATTATGACCAGGATGCATTCGACTGGGCGAATGGGCGTCTCTCGTCAATCATGGAGGGGCCTGCCGCCATCGATGAGATAGGGCGCCTCGAGCTTGCCGGAGGAGGCTTCGCGCCGTCCTTGGAGCTGCTGCTGGGCCGCGGCGTGGAGCTTGCAATCACGGTAAGGAGGGACTTCCTCCAGGATGTGGTGGACCGCTTCCGGATCAGCTCCTTCTCTCTGGAAGGGTCCTTATGAGCTCCTCACGGACCTTATCGGTGCCTGCATAGAGCGCGGACCTGAAGGGCTGCCTGCCGAAGACCATCTCATCGGTATAGCTGAAGAGCGTGCCGTCGCCGTAGCAGAGGTCCATGCCGAAGTGCCTCAGCACCGCATGCGAGGAGGCGATGTCCCAGGCATAGCAGGGGAAGACGATGCTTCCCTCCATGGCCGGGAAGAGCACGAGGGTGAGCAGGTGGAGTATGGTCGAGCCCAGTATCCTCGTCTTGGCGCTGAAGCGGGAGAAGTCGAGGTAGCGGTAGGCCTTGGAGCCCATCGTGATCTCCGTCACCGTGTCCTTGTCGCCCGATAGCCCTATCCTCTGCCCATTGGCCAGAGGCTCGGTCCCCGGGTCCATCCTGATGAAGAGCGACTGGCTGGCGACCCCGAAGCGCGGCGCCGCTATATATGCGCCTACGGGCCTGTGCTCGCTGTCGAGTATCCCGAGGGAGACCGCGAATGTCGGCAGTCCCTGCGAATAGACATCGGTGCCGTCTATCGGGTCGAGGACGAATGTCCATTCCGCGTCCTCCCTGGGCGGCAGCAGCTCTTCCTCGGAGAGTATGCCGGCCTGGGGGAAGAGCTTCCTTATCAGCGCGGTGATCCGGCGGCTGATGGCGATATCAGCCTCCGTTATGACTGAGCCGTCCTGCTTGAACGACCTGTGTATCTGCTTCTGCTTCTCGAATGCAAGCTGCCCGGCTTCCTCCATGGCGGAGGCGATGATGGACAGCTTCTCGCGGTCAAGGTCCATAGCCTGGATTCTAAGTAATCGCAGGGAGGCTTGCAACCGTGGCCGTGTTGCCTACAATCCCCCAATCCGCTATATTCCCCTTTGTGGAAAGAACGCTTGACGACCTTGTCACAGGTTACCTAAGGACCTGCAAGGCCTTTTCGTCATCCAGGGAAGGAATCATAAAGGCTGACGGCCTCGATATGTATCCTCTTTCCAGGGCCATGAGGCTGCTGGCAGGGAAGAGGAGGGGCCGCGTATTCGCCATCTGCTCCACCGACGAGTGGGCGCGCAACCTCTTCTCCGACCTGCAGGACAGGGATGACATCCCCTCGGTGTTCCTGCCTTCCGATGGCAAGCAGCTCTATTCGCCGTACACGGCGTCCCCTCAGGAATATGAGCAGAAGAAGGCCCTCGATGCGCTGGAGGAGATGAAGGGCGGCATCGTCGTCACGTCGCTGCGCGCCTTCGTCTCCCCGATGCTCTCGCCGGAGGCGCTGGAGGAGAATTCGATAGCCATCAGGAAGGGAGACCCGTTCGACCCGGTATCGCTGTCGTCAAGGCTGGCCGAGGCGGGGTACTTCAGCGCCCCTTCCTGCTATGAGCATGGCTCCTTCTCCAGGCGCGGCGAGGTGCTGGATATCTTCCCTTTCTCCTTCGATGCCCCCATAAGGATCTACGGCGAGTGGGATGAGATCGCGCGCATCGCCTCCTTCGACCCGCTGACGCAGAAGGCGTCCAGGGAGCACGGCAGGATCTCCATCCCCCTCATATCCGGCGCATCGAGCCCGAGGATGTCCTCTATCTCCCGCTATCTCAGGAAGGATGACTACTTCGTGCTTTCCGGCGTCGAGAGGATATCCACATCCTGGAAGTCGATGCAGAAGGAAGCCGAGGCAAGGTACCGCGAGGCCTATAAGGAGGATGCGGACGCGCCGCTGCCGTCCAAGGTGCTGATGGACTGGGATGGCTTTATTGCCTCAGTCAGGAGCGGCTTCTTCATCTACGATATAGCAGACCCCGGGTACGAGCATCTCTCCGTCTCCGCCTCGCGCTCGTACTTCGGCAACGTGAAGTACTTCAAGGACGATATCGCAGGCCTCCTGAAGAACGGCTGGCGCATCTTCGTCATCGCCCCCTCCGATGTGCAGAGGGAGAGGCTGGAGAGCGTGCTGCGCGATTATGATGCCACGATACTCGTGCAGAATATCTCCTCGGGCTTCCAGATCGAGGCCATCAGCCTCCTCGTCGTGCTGGACGGTGAGATCTTCGGGCGCAAGAAGAGCCGCTCGAAGAGCATCACGGAGACGGTTTCGTCGCCTCTCGATTCCTTCGTCGACCTCAGGGAAGGCGACTATGTCGTGCATGTGAACTTCGGCATCGGCATCTTCCTGAAGATCGAGAGGGTGCGGAACTCGCGTGTCGAGAGGGATTACATAAAGATAGAGTACGCGGACAAGGATTACCTCTATGTCCCTATCGAGCAGGCTGACCTGGTACAGAAGTACATAGGCAACGACGGCCGCCCTCCCAAGCTGGACAGGCTCGGCTCGCAGAGCTGGACGAAGAAGAAGGAGAAGGCGATAAGGAATGCCGCGGAGCTTGCCGCGGAGCTGGTGCAGCTCTATGCGAAGCGCCAGACTGTCCATGGCTTCCAGTTCCTGCCTGACAATGACTGGCAGATCCAGTTCGAGGCCTCGTTCCCGTATTCGGAGACCCCGGACCAGCTTAAGTGCCTCTATGACGTCAAGCGCGATATGGAATCCGATAAGGTGATGGACCGCCTCATCTGCGGCGATGTCGGCTACGGCAAGACGGAGATTGCCTTCCGCGCTGCCTTCAAGGCTGTCATGTCGGGCAAGCAGGTCGCCTTCCTGGCGCCTACCGTCATCCTCGCCGAGCAGCACTTCAACAACTTCAGGAGCCGGCTGGGCTCGTTCCCGGTCAAGGCAGCCATCCTCTCCAGGTATGTCCCGCAGCGCACCCAGGCCAGGATCAGGGAGGAGCTGGCGGCAGGGCAGATAGACGTGCTCTTCGGCACCCATAAGATCCTGCAGAAGACGGTGCGCTTCAAGGACCTCGGGCTCCTGATAATCGATGAGGAGCAGCGCTTCGGCGTCAAGCACAAGGAAGTCATCAAGCAGTACAGGACGAACATAGACTCCCTCGCCCTGTCCGCGACCCCCATCCCGAGGACGCTCTACATGTCGCTGCTGAAGATCCGCGATATGTCGCTGCTGACGACAGCCCCGAGGGAGAGGCAGGAGATAAAGACGGAGATAGGCCGCTTCTCGCCCAAGGTCATCGGCGAGGCGATCAGGCGCGAGCTGGACAGGGGCGGGCAGGTCTTCTACCTCCACAACAGGATCGATGACCTCGAGGATGTCTGCCAGCAGATCCGCTCCGAGGTCAGGCATGCCATCGTCGAGAGCGCGCATGGGCAGATGGACGCGGAGACGCTGGAGGACGTGATGCACAGGTTCGTCTACGAGGGCATCCAGGTCCTCGTCTCCACGACGATCATCGAGAACGGCATCGATATCCCCAACGTGAATACCATCATCATCGACCATGCGGACAGGTTCGGGCTGTCGCAGCTCTACCAGCTGCGCGGCAGGGTGGGCCGCTCGGACAGGCAGGCCTACTGCTATCTCCTCTATGATGACGAGACGGCGCTGAACAACGATGCGATCAGGAGGCTGCGCGTACTTTCCGAGAATACGGCGCTCGGCTCCGGCTTCAAGGTGGCGATGAAGGATATGGAGATCCGCGGCGCAGGCAATATCCTCGGCCGCGAGCAGTCCGGCAACCTCGAGGCTGTCGGCCTCGATATGTACATGCGCCTCGTGGAGGAGGAGATCGACAAGCTTACCGCCACGGGCGGCGATGACTCCCTGCCGGTGCTGCTTGAGCTCGACTATTCAGGATTCATACCTGACAGCTACATACCGAATCCTGCCGAGAAGTTCGAGGTCTACAAGAAGATCGCCTCCGTATTCACCGAGGGCCAGCTGGAAGGCCTCAGGGCAGAGCTGGAGAACAGGTACGGCGCGATGTCCGAGGAGGTGGAGAACCTCTTCTGCATCGCTGAGATCAAGATCATCTGCCGCCATCTCTGCATCACGCACCTCAGGGAATCGAAGGGCGTGGTCGAGATAGAGTTCGGCCGCCTTTCCGCCATCAATCCGGACCGCGTGATAAACCTGCTCAGGCTCTCTGACGGCAAGGTCCAGCTCGACAGCAGGCGGATGAACTACATGAAGATGGAGACGGCTGCCGTCTCGCTCAAGGACAAGGCCCTATTCATACTGGAACAGCTAAGGAGGCTGCAGTGAACGGAGAAGAGATCCTCTCGAAGCTATCGAAGATCGAGATAAGGGAAGGGAAGGAACGCCAGATCAAGAGCTATGTGCTGCGCAACAACGTGCTCTCCGACAAGGAGAGGGAGACCGTGCTGAGGTATTTCCCCAAGTATGGCATGTGCTTCGAGGACGCCTTCATCGACTACGGCAGGCTCTTCGGCAATGACAGGCCCGTCATCGTGGAGATCGGCTTCGGCATGGGCGATTCCACGCGCGAGATCGCAATCAGGCGCCCTGAGTACAACTATATCGGCATCGAGGTCTTCCTGCAGGGCTTCGTGCGCCTCCTGAAGGGCCTCGGCGATGATGGCCTCGACAACGTGAGGATCATCAGGTTCAATGCCGTCGATGTCATCACCCATATGGTCGCCGAATCGTCCGTCGCAGGCTTCCATATCTTCTTCCCCGACCCGTGGCCGAAGAAGAAGCACCACAAGAGGAGGCTGATGTCCGTGGACTTCATGCGCCTGCTTGCCTCCAGGCTGGAGGATGGCGGCTATATCTACATGGTCACCGACTGGGAGGAGTACGCCGAGGAGACGCTGGAGAAGGCCAGGGAGGTAGAATCGCTCTCCAATCCGTTCTATTCCTTCGCCCCGCCTGTCGCCTGGCGGCCCGTGACCAAGTTCGAGCAGAAGGGCATGGAGAAGGAATATACCATCAACGAGATCTGGCTTGAGAAGCATTAGCTGTTACGATAATAACATCATGTTCCAGCCTTAACACCATTGACTTGATTTCCTCTACTGGATATCATCCTTGCAGTATATGGAATACTGGAGGAATCCTATGAAGAAACTCGCGATAATGGCTCTTATCTCCCTGCTGGCTGTCTCTGCCATAGCCGCAGGCGGCTCCAAGGAGGCCGCAGACAGCGGCAATGTGCTCCGCGTGGCCATGGAGTGCGGATACGCACCATATAACTGGACCCAGCCGACCGCTGGCAACGATGCGGTCCCCATCGCCGATTCCGATGACTATGCCAACGGCTACGATGTCATGATGGCGAAGTATATCGCCGAATCCCTCGGCAAGGAGCTCGAGATCGTCAAGCTTGACTGGGATTCCCTTGTCCCGGCTGTGCAGTCCGGCGTCGTCGACTGCGTCATCGCCGGCCAGTCGATCACCTCCGCAAGGCTGCAGATGGTCGACTTCTCGGATCCGTATTACTACGCTTCGATCGTCTGCCTCGTGAAGAAGGACAGCCCCTATGCCGGCGCCAAGGGCGTTTCAGACCTCGCAGGCGCTACCTGCACGAGCCAGATGAACACCGTCTGGTACGATGTCTGCCTCCCGCAGATCCCCGATGCCAACATCCTTCCGGCCCAGGACAGCGCCCCTGCCATGCTCGTGGCCCTCAATGCAGACAGGGTAGACCTCATCTGCACGGATATGCCTACGGCTACCGCTGCTACCGTCGCCTATCCTGATATGCTCCTCCTCGATTTCACCGGCAGCGATGACAACTTCGAGGTCAGCCAGGAGGAGATCAATATCGGCATCTCGATGAGGAAGGGCAATACGGAGCTCAGGGATGCTATCAACGAGGCCCTTTCCAAGCTCACGGTCGAAGACTACAACGAGATGATGGACCAGGCCATCTCCATCCAGCCTCTCGCCCAGTAAGGACCTGACATGTCGATCGGTGAGATGAACTTCTTCCAGAGGATGGTGTACATCATCCAGGAATACAGCGGCTCCCTCCTGAAGGGAGCTGCAACTACGATGGCGATCGCTATCGTATGCACTTTCTTCGGCTGCGTGATCGGCTTTGCCGTAGGCCTGCTGCAGACGACAGAGCCCCACAAGGGATCCGGCCCGCTCAAGCGGGGCCTGCTGAAGGCCGTGAAGGTCGTCCTGACCGCCTATGTCGAGGTGTTCAGGGGAACGCCGATGATGCTGCAGGCCGCCTTCATCTTCTATGGCATGTCGCAGCTCTTCGGCATCAACCTAGGCATGTGGAGCGCTGCCTTCATCATCGTGTCCGTCAATACCGGCGCCTATATGGCTGAGACCGTCAGGGGAGGCATCCTCTCCGTCGACCCGGGGCAGAGCGAAGGCGCCAGGGCCATCGGCATGACGCATTTCCAGACGATGGTGAATATCATCCTGCCGCAGGCTCTCAGGAACATCATGCCGCAGATAGGCAACAACCTGATCATCAACATAAAGGATACGTGCGTGCTCTCGATCATCGGCACCGTGGAGCTCTTCTTCACGTTCAGGAGCATCTCCGGCGCGCTGTACATGTACTTCGAGGCGGCGACGGTGACGATGGCCATATACTTCATACTCACGTTCGTCTGCTCGCGTATCCTCAGGGCTGTCGAGAACCGCATGGACGGCCCTGCCGACTTCAATCTCGCCACCACCGATACGCTGGCCTTCACCAGCGGCATGACGAGATACGATGCCCAGAAGGGAGGTACCCACTGATGGATGAGATCCTGAAGATAGAGCATCTGGTCAAGACATTCGGGACCAACGAGGTTCTCAGGGATATTGATTTCAGCGTCTCCAAGGGCGATGTGATAAGCATCATCGGCTCCTCAGGCTCCGGCAAGTCGACCCTCCTGAGATGCATCAACCTGCTTGAGGATGCCACAGGAGGGCATATCCTCTTCCATGGAGAGGATATCCTCGGCGGCGATGTCAACGAGGACAGCTACAGGACGAAGGTCGGCATGGTCTTCCAGTCCTTCAACCTCTTCGCCAACCTCAATGTGCTGGACAACTGCATGATAGGGCAGGTGAAGGTGCTGAAGAGGGATAAGGAGGAGGCTAGGGCGACAGCGCTCGAGTACCTTGCCAAGGTCGGCATGGCCCAGTATATAGAGGCGAAGCCGCGCCAGCTCTCCGGCGGGCAGAAGCAGAGGGTAGCGATTGCCAGGGCGCTCGTGATGAATCCGGAGGTCCTGCTCTTCGACGAGCCTACGTCAGCCCTTGACCCTGAGATGGTAGGGGAGGTCCTCGATGTCATGAAGGACCTTGCCGCATCGGGCATGACTATGCTCGTGGTGACCCATGAGATGGCCTTCGCGCGCGATGTCTCCAACCGCGTCATATTCATGTCAGACGGCAGGATAGAGGAGGATGGCGACCCGGCGACGGTCTTCTCGTCCCCGAAGAGCGAGCGGACGAGGGATTTCCTCTCCCGCTTCAATTCCTGAACGGAATGCCATCCAAGACGACGATGCCCCTCGCGCGAGGGGCATCATCATTCCAGGGCAGAGGGGCTCAGGCTTCTCCCTTCTCCCTCTTCGACTCCTGGATGACGTCATCGGCGAGCTTGCCGCTGAGCGTCTCGTAGTGGTCGAACTCAAGCTCGAAGGAGCCTGTGCCTGATGTCATGCTCTTGAGGTCGATCGCATAGTTGCGGAGCTCCGCCATCGGCACCTCTGCCTTGACAGCTACCACATGGCCCTTCTCCTCCTGCCCGAGCACGCGTCCGCGCTTGGATGAGAGGTCGGAGAGGATCGCGCCGAGGTACTCGTCGTCGATGAAGACCTCAAGCTTCATGAACGGCTCGAGCAGCACGCAGCCGGCCTTGGCGAGAGCCGCTTCCATCGCGCCCTTCGCAGCGAGCTTGAATGCCATTTCCGATGAGTCGACCGGATGCTCCTTGCCATCGACGAGCGTGATGCCGATGTCCACGAGCGGATAGCCTGCGAGGTATCCTTCATCCATCGCCTCATGCAGTCCCTTCTCGATGCCGGGGATATAGCCCTTGGAGATGGCTCCTCCCTTGATGGCGTTGACGAACTCATACTGCTGGCCGCGCTCGATCGGCTTGATCTCGAGCACGACCCTGCCGTACTGGCCATGTCCGCCGGACTGCTTCTTGTGCGTGTACTCGGCAAGGCCCGATGGCTTGGTGATCGTCTCGCGGTAGGCGATCTTCGGCGTCCTGGTGATGATGTTGATCTTCTGCTTCTCGCGGATCTTGTCGAGGATCATGTTGATATGGAGCTCGCCCATGCCGCCGATGATGGATTCCTTGGTCTCCTCGTTGTACTTCATCTGGAAGGTGAGGTCCTCTTCCGCCACGCGGTGGAGGGCATCGTTCATCTTGTCCTCACTCTTCTTGTCCTCTGCGGAGATCGCGAGCTGGTAGATTGGCTGCGGGAGCCTGAGCGGCCTGAAGAGCCTCTTGTACTCAGGTCCTGCCACGAGCGTGGAGTTCGTCTCGATGATATCGCACTTGGTGATGATGCCGATATCGCCGGCTGGGAGTGAATCGGTCTCGATCAGCTTCTTGCCGACGGCGCGGTAGAGCTTGCCTGGCTTCGCCTTCTTGCCGAGTGCGTTGTTGTAGATATCGGTCTCCGGCGTGAGGATGCCGGTAACGACCTTGACGAAGCTCATCTTGCCGGAGAACTGGTCGATGGTCGTCTTGAAGCAGTATGCCGAGAACGGCTTCTCCGGATCTATCTCCAGCGTCGTCTCCTCGCCATCGTGCCCGATGATGTATTCCTCGATGCCGAGTGGCCATGGGAAGTTGTTCTTGATGAAGTTCAGGAGCGATGTGATGCCGGCTCCCTTGTCGGTGGCGCCGCAGAAGACGGGAACGACCCTGTTCTCCCTCATGCCGACGGCAAGCCCGTGCCTGATGTCATCGGGCTCGAGCGTTCCCTGCTCGAAGAACTTCTCGATAAGCTCGTCAGTGCCTTCAGCGGCGTTCTCAATGAGCCTGCCCCTGAAGTCCTCGACCACTGCCGCGTATTTCTCGGGAATGGGGCAGGGTGTCTCCTTGCCGCCTTCGTGGCACTCGTATGCCTGGTTCTCGATCAGGTTGATGACGCCATGGAACTCCTCCGCCTCGCCCAGCGCGATCACGACAGGGACGAAATGGGCGCCGAATTCCTCCACAAGCGAATCTATGGTATGCCTGAAGCTTGCCCTCTCCTTATCCATCTTGTTGATGAAGACAGCCCTAGGCTTGTTTCTCTCATCCAGTCTTCTCCAGAGCTTGATCGTCTCTATCTGCGCGCCCTCCCTGCCGTCAACCAGCATCAGCGCGGCTTCCGTAGCCCTGAAAGCGGAGATCGCCTCTCCGATGAAGTCGCCAGTACCCGGGGTATCGAGTACGTTTATCGTCTTGCCATCCCAGCCCAGCGATGAGAGCGTTGAATGGATGGACATCTTCCTCTGGATCTCTTCGTCTGTATAGTCGCTGACGGTCTTGCCGCTCTCGACTGTCTCCGGGCGGGAAAGAACGCCTGCATAGTAAAGCATCTGCTCTATGAGGTTCGTCTTTCCCGTACCGTTATGGCCGATGATGGCCACATTCCTGATATCCTTGGTGTTGACGCTCATCTGAAATCCTCCTTTTGATTTAAGTAAGCTATTAGGAAAATGTTAAATGCCCGCAGGCGTGAAGTAAAGGAAAAGATTGCCGGTCCATGCGGAAATGCAGGATGCATATGGGGATGCGTGCCGGCATGATCTGATGGATTATTAGATAACTAAAATATTATAATACTATTGTTATAGTATTAATTATGTATCAAAAATATCATTGAATACAATCATTCAGGTAGCGGATATAATCGGATATTGATCCATTCCTGGATAGGATGATACCCCTCAGCGGTCGGCATGGTTCTCCAGGAGATATGCGCTTTCCGTCCCCAGAGCGGCAGCCAGTGCCGCAACGGAAGCGGCCTGCGCCCTGTTGATGTCCCTTTCGCGCTGCTCGTACTGCTGGATGGTGCGGACGGGAACGCCTGAGGCCCTGGCCAGCTGCGACTGCGAGAGTCCCTGGCGGATCCTCATGTTCTTCAGCCTCGTCTCCTTCCTGCAGATGCTGTCGATCCTCTCGATGCCTTGCATGATATCCATCTCATGGTATGGATGGTACATGTCCCTTATCCCAGTGATGCCGATTGCCTCCTCGATTTCCCTGAAGGTCAGCGCGCTCCACCACTGGTAGTAGGCGAGGATCCATCCTGCCCAGTGCTCCTCTGTCCTGTGGAACCTGATGCACGGCTCCCTGATCCTGTATGCCATCCCCGCAGCTTCGAGGATGCGGCCTGCGAGCTCTATGCCGGACATGCCGGTGATGTACATGTAATCGCCGGCCTCGAATCTCCTGGCGAAGCGGCTGCCGATGAAGAGCCGGAAGAAGTCCTCGATGGTGAAGCCCGCATCATTCACGGCATAGTCAAGCATGAAAGCCATGTTGTCCTGTGCAGGCTGGAGGTATACCTCATCGTATGCGCGGATCATCCCTCTTTATCCCCTTCCTCATGATATCCGTGATGAACAGGTCATCCCTGTCCAGCGTGAATCTCCCGCCATAGAGATAGCTGTCCCTCGCTTCACGGTCACGTCTCATCCTTTTCGCATGGTATTCCTTGGCATCGACCCGGAAAGCTCCTCTGTATTCGATCCTGCTGAAGGCTTTCCCGCTTTTCAGTACATACTGCATCCCTAGGTTGCCCAGCCTCATTGCCCGGCCCAGGGCCTGTATGGATAGCGCTCCGTTGAGGAAATCCTCCGCGAAGGCGAAATAGCTGTCATCAGCCCTCCAGCCGAAGATCGCATCATAGCCGCTGTAATCGATAAGGAAGTTCTCGCGGAGATATTCCAGGGCAGCGGCAGCCAGCCGGCCTTTCATAAGGAATGTCCTGTTATCGAGCAGGATGGAGATCCATGTAAGGATATCACGCTGGTCTAGGTCAAGCACTTCCAGCCCTGTCTCATCCAGGCGGTATTCGTTCACGAATCCATCCCCATCCGGATCCGCGGCTGACCATTCCCTGGCTAGCTCGATGTCCATCGTGCAGTAGAAGCCAAGGCCATAGTCATTGTTCCTTTTTCCTTGTCCGTATACCGGCTTCCCGACTTCCTGCCGCGACCCATGATACAGCGTCAGTATCCTATCCATGCCAATATTATACATCTACAGGAGTATAGCTGCAAATATCCCGTTCATCGCATGATGTAAGGTAGCCAGCACATCTGGGCGGATGCATCCATAAGACACCATGGGCGGTATGGGCATTACGAAGAAGAGGGCGTTTCCGCCCTCCCTCGTCACTGCTTCTCGCTGTAGTGCGAGAACTCCATGCTGAATGATCCGCGTCCCTGCGTCGCTGACCTGAGGTCCGTCGTGTAGCCGAACATCTTCGCAAGAGGCGCTTCCGCGCTGACGATGTCCCCGCCTGGGCGCGATTCCATGCTGATGACGATGCCTCCGCGCTGGGTGAGCGATGACATCACGTCGCCGATATACTCCGACGGTACCGATACCTGGACCTTCATCACAGGCTCCATGAGCATCGGGTCCGCTTCCGATGCGGCCTTGTCGAAGGCCATGGCAGCTGCCGATGTGAAGGCGAGCGTGGATGCCGTGTTCTCGTCGTAGCCGATTGCTGTCACGTCTGCCTCGATATCAGTGCACTCATATCCGAACTTGATGCCGCTCGTGAAGGCTCCCTCGATGCCGCTCCTGATAGCCTCGACCATCTCCTCGGGTATATCCCTTGTCTTGGCGGAGATGGTGAGCTTATTGCCGCTCTTAGGCGGAAGCGGCTTGACCCTGACGGTGACCGATGCCGTGTTCTCCTTGCCGGCAATCGTGCGCTCGAATACCTCTGTGGCCTCGGCCTCGTTCCTAATGCATTCCCTGTAGCTGACCTGCGGGTTGCCGACCCTGGCGTCGATCTTCATTTCCTTCGTGATCCTCGTCACGAGGACGTCGAGATGGAGCTCTCCCATCCCGGAGATGATGAGCTGGCCGGTCTCCTGGTCATCCTTGTAGGAGAATGTCGGATCCTCTATCGCCAGCATCTCCAGCGCCTTCCTCAGCTTGTCCATCTCGCTGGTGCTCCTTGGCTCGATGGCGATGGAGATGACCGGGTTGGGGAAGGTCATCTTCTCAAGGAGATACGGATGCTTCTCATCTCCGATCGTGTCGCCGGTCTGCGTGAGCCTGAAGCCGATGATCACCCCAATATCGCCAGCCTTGAGCTCGGAAAGCTCCTCAGGCCTGTCCGCATGCATCCTCAGCAGCCTGTTGATCCTTTCCTTCTTGCCCTTGCTGATGTTGTATACGCCGAGCCCCTTCTTCAGCGTCCCGGAGTATACCCTCACGAAGCACATCGGGCCGGAGTGCGGGTCTACCTGGATCTTGAAGATAAGCGCCTCAAGCGGGCCTGACTGGCTATGCCTGAGAAGCTCGGTCTTGCCTGTCTTGGCATTGATGATCTCCTTGTCCGCGACCTCGAGAGGCGAGGGCAGGAGGTCGACGATGCCGTCAAGGAGCGTCTGCACGCCGATGTTCTTCAGCGATGAGCCGACGAACACCGGGAGGAGCCCCCTGTCGAGCACGCCCTTCTTCAGCGCGGAGATGATCATATCCTCGGGGATATCGCTGCCTTCGAAGAAGAGCTCCATGATCTCATCGGAATATGCCGATACGCCATCGATGAGCTTCTCCCTCCACTCGTCGGCCCTGTCCTGCTCCGATGCGGGAATCGCTGAGCGCGTGATCGTCTTGCCCTCGTCATCGGCGCTGAATTCCAGGTATTCCATGTGGATGAGGTCAATCACCCCGGAGAAGGAGTTCTCGCTTCCCACAGGGAGGAAGAGCGGCACAGGATTCTCGTTGAGCTTCTTCCTCATCTCCTCGATGACGGCATAGAAGTCCGCGCCGAGCCTGTCCATCTTGTTGACGAAGGCGATGCGCGGGACCGAGTATCTGTCGGCCTGCCTCCAGACCGTCTCCGTCTGCGGCTCTACGCCTCCTACTGCGCAGAATACGCCGACTGCCCCGTCAAGCACGCGCAGCGACCTCTCGACCTCTGCCGTGAAGTCCACATGTCCCGGAGTGTCTATGATA
>CASEZU010000062.1 GCA_949292445.1 uncultured Spirochaetales bacterium
TCCAACAGCGGAAGAATCAGGGGAATCGAATATGCAGGAGGCATTGCCGGTACTTTCTGGAATGATGCCGCAGCTGATATAATCTCAGCCTCAAATTCCGGTACGGTTGAATGTTATATTCCTGATGGAGCTTCTGCTCCAGTGAGTGGATTTGTCAAACTGGGAGGTATCATCGGATCTTCCGTAAATTTTGCAGACGATGCGTCAAAAAGAGCAGCACACCTGATAAAAGACTGCGTTAATACCGGGAATGTCATGAATGAGGAGAGTGCGGTTGATGCTTATATCGGAGGAATCATTGGCTCGACAGTCAGAGGGCATGTGACCATTGAGGACTGCTATATGGAAAGCGGCACGCTGAAAACAGTCAGGGGGCCGCAGAAGGCCGTATCTTCCAGCGAGACTGATATATCCATAGCTGAAGTGACTGTCGGCGGAATCATAGGAAAGACAGAGGGCAATCAGAATGTCATCCGTGATTCCTATGCCTATCCTGCGGTTGTTTATGATGTACCAGAGGGGTACAGATCCGGCAGCATTGCAGGGTATTTTGACAGTGCCTCCTTCGGAACAGGCGGGTATTTGCTTGATGACGGAACTGAGGCTGACTGGACGAATGAAGCCCATATAGAAGCTATGATGAATGAGGTCACGTTCAGCAATCCTGCCGAGGTTAAGAACCCGTTCGGAATACTCACAATGCGCTCTTATTCAAGAGCTGTCAGGGCGACAAACATACATGCAGAGACACTGTATATCGGAGGAGCAAGCCCGTATGTATCCGATGAATCGGAGCAGGCCTGGGTTGAAGGGAAGTCCATATATGATCTCTCGGGCTGCGTTGTCAATGAGCTTCACCGTGATCTCGATTTTGAATCAAGAGGAGGCGGTTTGCCGCAGACAAGTGTTCTAAGAGGAGTGGATATCAATACAATGATAATTGATGAGGATACACAGGATGCTCCTCAGTATGCCCCTGTTACACTGTATTATGAGATTGATGACAGTTTCGAGCTTGTGAACAATGCTTCTGATCATTTCAGACTGAATATCAATGGAACATTGTATGAGGAAAACTCAGCGTCAATAACCGTATGACAGAAAAGGCGGCCCGGGCAATTCCAGGCCGCCAATGATTATTGCCTGATAATCATTTTGCCGTGTATACGAAATTTGTCTCTCCGTAGTTGCCCTCTGTCTCAGCTGCTGTTCCGAGATTGTCTGCTATCTCACTGATGTCGAAAGCTGAAAGAGAAGTGTTGAGGGGACTTGTCTCATCATATGAGATTCTCACATATGAGCCCTTCTCGAAAGTATTTTCTGCAAACTCAGCTTCAGAGAGATCCACGCTTCTTTCGTTCCAGCCGCTATTGCGGTAACCTGTAATGACCATTCCGGATTCTGATTCAAAAGTGTTGTCGGAAATGGTTATCTTGCCATCGACTCCATTGCAGAGGACGAGCATTGCACCATTTTTGAATGTACAGTTCTTGACTGTCACATTCTCGACAGGTGTATCTGTCATGCTGTTGAAATAGACAACGGCATCTTCAAGGAAAGTACAGGAGTCTATAATTGCATTGTTCCCCACGATCTCCACAGCTTTGTTCTTATTGGCTCTCGTTCCGATATTAAGTCCGCCGAGAACAGCATTATCTCCTGCGATGGTGATCAGATTCTGTGTGGCCCATGAACCATTAGGTGTTTCATCATCAGATTCAATGGTTACTGTCTCTCCATCTTTGGCGACTATAGCGACATTGTCCGCGCCGATAAAGAACAGCCATCCTGTCTGACCTTCATACTGAGTCTCATTATCCGGTGACATGTTATATTCGCCTCCGGACAGAACTATTTTCGATCCATCTGTGAGAGCCTTCAGCTCTGCGGTTATGTCTTCAACTGTTCCAAGTGTTTTGTTCGTCGTGTATGCAGAATCTGGATATTCGACAGACATCGGAATATCTATCGGTGTGCTTCTTCTGATAGCTTTAACAGAGAAGTTGTCCATTGTTCCATAAGATGGACCTGCCTCATAATATGCATCGCCGTTTGGTCCCCAGATGGAGAACTGGAAGGAATCGAAGATGACGCCGGCAGTTCCATTGCAGCTTGCAATCAGATCCCCATCAACATATCCCCTGATGTTCACTGTATTGTAATTTTCAAGGCTGTAGACAATTCTTACCTGTACAGATTCACCTTTTGCTACAGTTGCCGCAATATCTTCTTCTGGGATTTCTGTGGCTGCATCTGCCATGGATGTGGAAGCGATATCGAGTTCTCCGGCTTTGTCTGAATCTGCAAATGTCATGTAGATGGACCGGGTATCTGAGAGGTATGTTTCTACGAGTTTTCCCATTCCTGCAGTGAAAGAGTAGGCCTTGTTGTCAGCAACAGCGGTTGAGAATGAGGCATCCGGTGTGAATGTGAATGTCAGCTCATAATCGTTCTCAAGCAGGTTGATGCCCTTTTCCGGTGTGAAGATCATGAACTGACCGCCGCCGTAGAACGTCGCAACACCGTTCTCATGGACCTGAAGGCCGTCGGTGTTGAATTTTACATTTTCGAAATAGTAGTCAGTCGTGTCCGAAGTGAAATTGTCATAGAAGACAGTTTCCGGATCATCCGTATCCGTCGGATCTGTGATGACTGGTTCATCTGTTGTGTCATCATCATCCCATACCGGAATCGGCAGCGGATAAATCTGGGTTTTCGGTGAGCACGATATCGCAAGGAATGCGATAACCATAAATACGGCAAACAGTGATATTGCCTTTTTCATTTTCCCCTCCTACCACCTCCGTTCTTGAAGCGGGGAAGAAACAGGGGAGAGAAAACATTGCTTTCAGACAACGGGGGGGGGGTATATTCTTGTTACTGATATTATACCGGAGCCTCAGGCAAAAGGCGACAGGAAAATAGCGGTTTGGCCTCAGCTTTCTCTTATTCAGAGTGCCAGGTGCAGGAACCTGGCTAATATTCTTTACACGCCTTTGCTGGAAGCAATCCTCTCAACATCCTCAGCCGGAAGTCCGGTGATGGCGGCAATGTCTTCCGGCTTGTATTTCTTTTTCAGCATGCTTGTCACAATCCTTGTTTTCATCTCAGTCTGTCCCTCTGCTTTGCCTTCAGCCTTTCCCTCCGCCTTTCCTTTTTCCCAGAGTTCCTCACCGAATTTGCCAAGGATGTTGTATGTGTTCATTATCCTCTCCTCATTTCCCTTCACTCTTTCAAGAGCTGCTTTCATCTCTGGGCATCTGATTCTTTTTATGTCTTTCTCGTAGAGGTCTGAAAACAGTGCCGCCAGCCTTTCACTGATTTTATCACGGCAGCTTGTATTTGCCACTACTGATGTGTTCCGGTAACCATCCAGCGCATAGCCATCCTTTTCTCTTTTCACATATTCATACACAGCCTTTCTTCTTCCCGGGATATCCCTGTCAATAATGAATATGACAATGGATGATCTCATTGATGAATAATCCTCTCCCTTTTCAAGGGCTCTGAGCGTTACTGCTGCGGAGTAGCACTCCAGTCTGTATGCAAGCTCTTTCGTGCTGATGCCTTTTGCATTCTGCATCTCAATATCAATAAGATTGCCGTTCTCATCTGATGCGAGGATATCGAGGATGATGGAATGGCCGTCAATGATTTTCAGGCTTTCCTGGGCTCTGGCAGTTCTCACGGATACATTCCGCCCGAGTATTGTCCTTACAATGAACTCTACACCTCTCGTGTTCCTGTCAAATGCGACGGCAAAGCCCAGATCGTCAGATAATGTGAGATTCTCGATGAATCTCCTCAATTCCTCCTGGTTCATTTTCATCCTCCCTCACCTTATATGCGCGTTGAGGGTAGGATTGTGCTAAAGGATGAAAGTATTTAATTCGAATGCATTTTTGACAGTGAGATGCTTGTTGCCGCCGCGATTATAAGGATAAGGCCCAGGGCAAATGAACTGGACATCTCCTCATTAAGGAACAGTGTTCCCACAATGGCTGCTGTCACGGGCTCGAACATGCTGAGGATTGATGATACAGGCGCCCCGAGCTTTCTCGTTCCCAGTGAGAAGAATGATGCCGGCATTGCTGACGAGATCAGTACCATCCCGAGCATCGGAAGGAATGCTTCTCCCGATATGGCAGGGTGGCCCTGAATCATAGCTGTGATGACCGCAATCAGAAGAAAGAAGCAGCCCGATGAAAGGGAGAGATAGAATACAAGCACGCTGTTGTCCAGAGCTTTCAGCTCCGGAGTATCCAGTGAAAGAACATATGCTGCAAATGTGACGGAAGAACACGCTGAGAATATGAAGCCCAGCGTATCCATCCTGCCTGAGCCTGATGGAAGCGTGATGAGCATGAGGCCTGCAAGTGATGCAGCTGTTGCGAATACTGAAACAATTCTCAGTTTTTCCTTCCTGAGCATGATTGAAATCAGCATGACAATGGCAGGGTAGAGGAAATGTATTGCTGTGACCTTTCCTGTCGGCGCATGGGTGTATCCCAAGAGAAGGAATGCGCTTGTTATGCCGAAGGCGAAAACACCTATCGCAGATACATGGACTGCTGTTCTCCGCTTTATTGACAGGCTGTGTCCCTCTGCCTTTATTATTGCCAGCATCACCAGGCTTGAACCAAGGTAACGTCCGGCAAGGCAGTCCCATGTGTTCATGCCTGCAGCCTTTGCATGAAATGTGAAGAATGGCAGAAGACCGAAGCCTATGGCTGAAAGTGCCGTCAGGATTATCCCTGTGAGTATGTTCCTTGTTCTGGAATTTGTCATATGAAAAAACTTGGGTGCCGGAGCACCCAAGGGTTTATAAAGGGTATAGATCCTATTACCTCTGGATCTCTGAGGTCATGTGCTCGAACCATACATAGAAAGCGCTCTTTCCCGTAAGCTGGTGATCAACGCCAGTCGTTACATAGGACCATTCGCCTTCGCCCTGATGGATTGTCTCGTCTCCGACTGTCAGATCGAAATCTGCTCCTGGGAGGCTGTAGTTCCACTGATCAACAGAAGGATGTCCCTTCTCGAAGGTTCCCTCGTTGGCTCCTTCTGCCTTCACGACGCCGATGAGAACTCTGGCGAGGTTGCCCTTGTGGATAACGGACCAGCTGTGTGTATGCGGTCCCTTGCAGCTCTGTGTATACTCCTCGCAGTCTTCAAGTCTCTTGAATGTCGGGAGGATCATGTGTGTATCCTCATATGCGGCAAGATCGGACTCGACCATATCGACAACGACCATCATGTACTCCATATCCTCTGCGGCATGGATCGTATACTCGTCGTGATCGAAATCAGGAACGAAGAAGCAGACGCCCTCGATATTGTATGCCTTCTTTCCGTTCGTTATATATCCTGTACCATAGGAGAAGATGAAGACAACAGTCTTGTCCTTGTATGTCTTAGGCGAAACGTCATGGCCTGCCTTGAGCACGCACTTATAGCCGTGAACAAGCGGATGTACTTCATGAAGCCATGCAACCTCTCCGTAGCCGTTCTTGAGATCAACAGGTCCCTCAGACCTTCTTGAAATAGGAATTGCCATAGTATCCTCCTTATAGCAGCTGGCAGAGTCACCTGCCTTCCTTAGCTAGGATAGCATCCTTCTGTAAAAATGCAATAATGAAATCTCTTTTTGAAATTAAATTTCTTAAAAGATTATTTACTGCGATATTTCCGCTCATCCGCGTTCATTTCCGAATGCGGCTGAAATGAAAATTCATAATCACGTACTGAATTTCTTTCGTATGCGGTCCTTCCACTTTCCTGAGAGATAGTATCCGTTGGCGAATGCAGCGGCGATGAACCATCCGCTGGGAAGACACCACCAGATCCCTTCAGCTCCGAAGCGCGCAGCGGCGGCATACACCAGAGGAACCCTGACGATCCACATCGCCACAATTGTCGAGCAGAGCAGGATGAGAGTGTTGCCGACACCTACCGCCACGCCCTGAACGACTTCCTGCAGGGCATATATTATATAGAAGACGCTTGTGATCCTCAGATAGCCCGTTCCTATCTCTATGACTTCTGTGCTGTCAGTAAACAGGGAGAGGATGGGGCGGGCAAAGCAGAAGACCGTCACTGTCATGAAGATGGCGAAGATGAAGCCGATGGACATGCTTGTCTTCACTCCTGACTTTATTCTGTCGGGTTTGTTTGCTCCCGCATTCTGCCCCACGAATGTAGACAGTCCGTTCTGGAGGCTGATCATCGGTGTCTGCAGCAGCGCATCGATCTTGGCTGCAATGGAGTAGGCCGCGATAGTGGCCGCGCCGAATCTGTTGATGACGGATGTGATGAATACGAAACCGAGCCAGTATGTCGAACCTTTGAGGCCGGAGGGGATTCCTATTCTCAGACAGTCAGAGAGTATCTCCCTGCTGAAGTGCCTTCCGCTTCTGATTGTGAGCCTGAACTCGCTGTAGCTGCGCTGAAAAACCACGAAAGCGAAGATGAATGCGATAGCCTGGGAGGTTATGGTCGCCAGGGCCGCTCCGCCGACTCCCATGCCGCCGTATCTTATCAGGATATAGTCGAGGAATACGTTCAGCACTGTGGATATCGCGAGGAGGATGAGAGGCATCCTCGAGTTTCCGAATCCGCGGAACATGGAATTGGTGACATTGTAGCCTATTAGGAATACAGTGCCGGCGAAAGTTATCCTCAGATATGTGACGGCACCGTCGAATATCTCAGGAGGAGTGCTTATAAGGCGCAGTATTGCAGGCGTTAGAAGAATTCCTATAAGCATGATGGCCAGGCCGAATATGAAGAAGAAAATATAGCCCGTGCTTATCGTGAGCCTCACCTTGTCCGGTTCGTGTGCTCCGAAGAACTGTGACACCGTGACCGATACGCCCAGCGTTATTCCTATCGCCAGTGCTATGGAGAGATTGGTTATGGGCGATGTCGCTCCGATTGCGGCGAGTGCATCCGGTCCCAGCAGATTGCCTACGATGATCGCATCCGTGATGCTGTAGAGCTGCTGGAGGATGTTTCCGAAGAAAAGAGGGATCGAGAAGGCAATGAGAGGCTTCGCGATATTTCCTGTCGTGAAATCGATAGTTCTCCGGTTCATATTCTGTTCCTTGAAATGTTATTTCATAATATTCCTGTTCTTTTCTCTGCACAATCGGTGAAATTCCATTTGACTTCGCAAAAATACCGTGCTTTACTGAAGCCAGAACAAAGATATTGAAATCTTTTTTCAAAAATGGAGGTCGACATGGATTACGGTTACGTAAGGAAAGAAGACATCAAGCTCAATTTCGTCAATGGTTCTGCTGAGACAGAACTTCTTGAGGGTGCTCTCCCGTTCATCCACAGCTACAGAGGAGTCCTGCAGAAGGGACATTCCATCACGCCAGAGGTCAGGTCAAGGGTTCTTTCGACCTATATCATCACCGCAGGAACCGGAATGATTATCACCGAGACCCGGGCATACAACATCGAGGAGCTGTCATTCTTCTTCGCAAGCCTTGAGGAGCCTTTCACGATGAAGGCCGTGACTGATCTCGAGTATACGAAGTTTGATCTCACGCTCTCCGATTATGACCTGAAGAAATATGATGAGAGCCATCTCGTCCTCCCGCTTTTCAGGAAGGAATCCGACTGCCTCGTATACACGCAGAATGTGAAGAAGTCCAATGATACGCTGCAGCGCACTGTCGTTCAGGGCCATCAGATGATCCGTGTTGTTGTCGGCTCCAACCATGCCGGAGAGAACTCAGGATTCTTCGAAATAGGACATAATGCCGTAGCACAGTACAACATCTGCCACAGCAAGTGTGATTTCACCATGGAAGTTGATGGACACCGCTTCCCGCAGAAGGCCGGAGATGTATGCTACATCAAGGCAGGTCTTCCTCATGGCTCAATCGTGGGACCGGGACAGCGCCTTGACTATGTATACTACGAGGTATACGTCCAGCCGGAGAATTTCCTTATCTCCTATCCTGAGGGACCGTTTGCTCCTGAGGAGAAATAATTCAGCTTAGCGTTCAGCCTCAAGGGACGGGTTTGTTTTAATCAAGCCTGTCCCTTTTCACTTAATTAAGTTGCGGGTTGTTAATCCAGTTGCCGCGATGATAAAATAAAAACCTATAAAGGCTACTTTGAAGAGAGAAACATGGGTAAAGACAATCTGGACGAAGAACTAGTGGTAGAGGAAGAGAGCCTTGCTGATCTCCATACCAATTCCGTATACAGGACTCTGAGAATACTGGAGTCTCTTTCATACAACCAGGGCAAAACGCTCGAGGAACTTGCTCCCATCACAGGGCTGGCCCGTCCTACGCTGTACCGTTTTCTCACAATACTCACCCGCATGGGATATGTCAGCAAGAACAAGGACAGCCGCTACCGTCTTACACCGAGGCTCTTCACTGTCGCCGCACACAGCATCGATGATGTTGAGCTCAGCAGGATAGTGAAGCCTTTCATCGAGGATCTGAGCTTTGAGACAGGAGAGACCACGATTCTCGGCATCAGGGATGATGATGCCATACTCCATGTGCTCAAGGTCGAGTCACGCTATGAAGCCCGCTTCTATGAGAGAATCGGCAAGCACAGCCCGATATACTGCACCGTAATGGGGCTTGTGATGCTCTCCGGCGTCAGCGATGATGAGCTCAATATCTATCTGCAGAAGGAAAGGCTGATTCCCTACACGATAAACACCGTCACAGATCCTCTTGAGCTCAAGAAAAGGGTGGAGAAGGTCAGGGAGGAAGGCTTTGCCGAGACTATCTCCGAGTATGAGCAGGATATCCACTCGCTCGGCTGCCCGATCTATGATCATGACGGACGTGTGATCGCCTCTGTGAGCATCAACTGGCCGCTCTTCCGCGAGGAGCCCGGAAAGAGGGACAGATGCCTCGAGGGAATCAGACGTGTCGCAGCCACGGCATCGTCGCTGATGGGATACAAGGAAGCCGGTATAGATAACAATATCTGACACCAGTGTGATTTTCCGTCATGAGGGGATGCCATTCAGAGCATTCCCTTCTTTTTTCTGCAATGCCATCCAGAATATGTTCATATTGAACATAATCTTCAAAATATCCACATAAAGGACGATCCTGGCCGGCGAATCTTAACCAAGAGCGGTATAAAAGGCTAGAATGAAGGAGCTAATTAACGCTTTTGGAGGTGGAAAATGGCAACTGCAAGCAAGGTTAACGGGGATTTCATCCTCAAGATTCTTGTTGGTATTCTTTTCGTTATAATCGGTATCGAGGGTATTGCCGATTTCGGCGGAAACGCGATTTATGATGAGCTCGATGAGGCTTTTGACATCATAATCGGCGTTGTCCTTCTTGTTGCAGGACTTCTTCTGATCGTTCCTTCATTCATCGGTGGAATCAAGGGATCGTTCGTGAAGATCTCAACGCTTGTCGTTCTTGTCGCATGGGTGATCTTCATCATCCTCGATGATTTCATCTACGGACTCGGCGGTCTCGACGGCGATGAGTGGTTCCTCTGGCTCGAGGATCTCGTGTATCACCTTCTGATCCTCTACTGCATCTACCGCGTGGCGACACCAGCGGTCCGCAAGCTCGGAAACAAGTGATCAGCGCTGTCTCTGAACGCCTTTTTTAGGGCACCTTCCGTTCTCCGGACAAAGGGAACAGAAGGGTGAGACAGGAGTACAGACTTTCTGCCCATAGCGCACAAGGAGCTCGTTGAGAGGTATCCAGAAGCGCCTGGGCAGTATTTCTCTCAGACGCTTTTCAGTTTCCTCCGGCGTCTTCGTATCCACCCAGCCGAGCCGGTTCACGATCTCGTGGACATGACAGTCGACGCATACGGCTTCGATTCCGTATCCGAGGTTCAGTACCAGCGATGCTGTCTTGATGCCGACCCCCGGAAGAGCCATCAGGGCATCCATGTCATCCGGAACCCGACCTCCATACTTTTCCGTAATGATTGATGCGATCCTTTTCAGCTGTTCGCCTTTTCTCCTGAAGAAGCCCGCGGGTTTTATCGCGGCTGCTATGGCCTCCGGATCGAGCTCTGAGAGGGTTTTTATGTCGGGGGCTATGGCGAAAAGCCTTTTTGAGGCCTCAAGCGTCACCTCATCCTTTGTCCTGAGGCTTATCACTGTCGATACCAGGACTCTGTACGGATCGCTGTCCTCCTCCGCGATGAGGCTCACCGAAGGCAGAGGGGAGCCTAGGGCGCTGAGCTCTGAGCTGAAAGCGGTGAAGATAGTATCTATATATTTCTCGTCAAGCATTTCTCTTCGTTGACCAAATCCTCCGGAAAAGCTAGCGTTCTCCTTATGATTGTCATCCTAAAGCAGGGTATTACACCCCAGGAAAAAGATAAAGTCAGATCCTTTCTGACGGAGAAGGGATTCATCGTAAAGGAGATCGTGGGACAGCAGGATACCGTCCTTGGAGCTGTCGGAAAGGTTTCCATTGATCCGCGCACTGTTGAGCTCATGCCAGGAGTGAGCTCGGTTGTCCCCATTTCCAAGCCTTACAAGCTCGCATCGCGCGAGATGAAGAAAGAGGATACGATCGTCCAGGTCGGGAAAGTCCGTATCGGAGGAAACCGCGTTGTAGTGATCGCCGGTCCCTGTGCCGTTGAGAATTATGATCAGATCATGACCATCGCTGAATCAGTGAGGGAAGCGGGGGCTGTCATGCTCCGCGGAGGTGCGTTCAAGCCGCGCACCAGCCCTTATGCGTTCCAGGGACTTGGCGAGGAAGGCCTCAAGCTCTTAAGGAAAGCAGGCGATGCCTTCGACATGCCTATCACAACGGAGGTCGTCTCTCCATCTGATGTAAGCATGATGGCAGGATATGTCGACATGTTCCAGATCGGGGCAAGGAACATGCAGAACTTCGAGCTGCTGAAGGAAGTCGGAAAGACCGGCATGCCCGTGCTCCTCAAGCGCGGCCTTTCGGCGACAATAGAGGAGTGGCTCATGGCTGCCGAGTATCTCATGGCCTCCGGAACAGATCAGGTCGTCCTCTGTGAGCGCGGTATAAGGACATTCGAGAAGGCGACAAGAAACACGCTCGACTGTTCAGCCATTCCCGTCGTGCAGAAGCTGACGCATCTTCCTGTGATCGGGGACCCGTCCCATGCCACAGGCATCAGGGATATGGTCGCTCCGATGAGCCTCGCCATTGTGGCATCCGGTGCTTCCGGCGTCATCGTCGAAGTTCACAACTGTCCGGAAAAAGCCCTCTCCGATGGTCCTCAGTCGCTTTACCCGTCGCAGTTCAAGAAGCTCGTGCATGATATACAGGCGCTCTGTCCTGTTGTTGGCAAGAGCCTTGAGAAGATACCGCGCGTGCTTCCGGAGAGCATGAAGACGGAGGCAGAGGAGAAGAAAGGAGGAGAGCCGCTTCCTTCCGTCACTGTCGCATTCCAGGGAGTCAGGGGAGCATTCTCGGAGCTGGCTGCGCGCCGTTCATTCGATGAGAGCGCCAAGGTCCTTCCATGCCATACGTTTGCCGAGACATTCGATGCAGTATCTTCCGGCAAGGCAAAGTATGCTGTCGTACCTGTTGAGAACACGCTCGGAGGGACTGTCTACGATAACCTCGATCTGCTTGCAATGCATCCAGAGCTTACAGTTGTCGGTGAGCAGCAGGTCCGTGTCATGCATAACCTGATAGTCGTTCCCGGAGCGAAGATGGAGGATATCAGTAAAGTCTATTCGCACCCGCAGGGAATACAGCAGTGCCGTGCGTTCCTCGACAAGGAGCTGCCTGATGCGGAACGGATACCGTTCTTCGATACAGCTGGAGCTGTCGAGTACATCGCAAGGCTCGGGGACAAGTCAGTCGCAGCTATAGCAGGGGCTCCTGCTGCACACTACTACGGAATGGAGGTCCTCAGGCAGGGTATAGAGACCGATGCCTCCAATTACACGAGGTTCTACATTCTCGCAAGGGAGGAGAATGCTGAGGTTTACCGTTCACAGGCGGAGCTCAACAAGGCCGCCCTTTCATTCTCAGTCTCCGATGAGCCGGGCGCTCTGATGGATGTCCTGAAGACGATTGCCGACAAAGGCGTGAACATGACAAAGCTCGAGTCGCGCCCGATCCCGGGAAAACCGTGGGAGTATCTCTTCTTTGTCGAGCTTCAGCTGCCAGAGGACAGGAAACGCTTTGATGAGCTTGCAGCTGAGATCAGGAAGAAGGCTGTCTCGTTCAGAGTCCTCGGTGTCTACACTTCGGTGATCGGATGATTCCGAAGCCTTACGACAAGGCAATGCTTTTCATGGGGGTCCTCTCGGTGAGAGGATTCCCTGCATCTCTGAAGGCCAGGCTCGAGAAGAGCTATGGGCCTGTTTCTGCGGTGTCGGCGCCGCTGCCTTTCACATATACGGACTATTACAACAGTGAGATGGGGGATGGCATTGAGCGTTTTTTCATCGCATTTGAACGCCTTGTCCAGCCGGATGCCCTCTCTGCCATAAAAACTGAGACGGACAGTCTCGAACTCGAACTTGCAGAAAACGGCAGGCGCACTGTCAATCTCGACCCCGGGCTCATAACCGAAAGCAATGTCATTCTCGCCACCACGAAGAACAGGGCGCACAGAATCGCCATAGGGCGTTCGCTCTATGCTGAGGTCACGCTGATATACCACAGCCATGGATTTGAGTCATTTCCGTGGACTTATGCAGATTACCGTTCGCGCGAGGTGCAGGAGACGCTCCTTGCCTTCCGCAGGGAATATCTTTCACTGAGAAAACTGGCGAAAAATGCTGAATAAGGCGTATAGCCTTCATGAGGTTGTTTGCCGCAGCACTTGTCTGCATCTCCGTCATCTCGTGTTCATTTGAGCACTGGGTATATCTTGATATCGTCATTCCGGAGCAGCATCCGTTTGAAAAAGCCTTTTCGGAGACGCTGTGGTTCACGCTCTCATATTTCAATGGCGAGAGTGTTGAGGAAAGACATATCCCGAAGGGAATGCGGAGCGTGAGGGTTCCTGTCAGAGCCGGCAGCCTTTCCGTATTTTCCCTGCGCCCTGTGGGGGAGCTCGGAGCGATAGGAGGCTTTCATGAACCTGGAAATGACAGCACTGTCGAGGTCCTTCCTGAATACGGGGCCTTCGCGGAAATGCTCCTTCGCGCAGCCTCCTACCGCGCTGAACCTGTATCCAGGCTCTCGATGCGGCGTGTGCTTGATGAGGTGGCTGACCTGCAGGCTGTTGATGAGTCCTCCTTTCTCAAGGATATATTCGATGGAACGCTTGGCTATGGCATAACGCTGAATGAGAAGGCTGTTGTACGTTCCGATTCAATCCCTGCGGGGGAGTGGGTGTCGGAGCGTTTCGACATCCCTTCATTTACAGTGGACTTCAGCGGTTCAGTTGTGAGTTTCCTTCTGTACCCCGGAGTCTACAGATATGCTGAGGTGGACAGAGGCCTTCTGCTTACGCTGGTTGTCGATGAAACAGGGGCTGCATCCCAGATGATAACAGCTCTTCCGCTGTGGTAGAAAAGGCGCCGTTGCGCTAGACTTCTCTGCATGGAATCCCTGAAAGAGCTATATCGTATCGGATACGGACCATCCTCCTCCCATACAATGGGGCCGCGTACGGCGGCTGAGAGGTTTATTGCTGCCCATCCTGAGGCAAGGAAGGTCAGGGCGGAGCTCTATGGCTCGCTTGCCGCGACAGGAAAGGGGCATCTGACGGACAAGGCCATCAGGGATGCTCTCAGCTCTAAAGGTATTGAGGCTGAGATCCTGTGGTTTCCTGACGAGACGAAACCTTTTCATCCCAATGCCCTCACATTCACCGAGATTGAACCTGGGAGTGCCTCCGCGACCTATTACTCAGTCGGAGGCGGCAAGGTCGTCATGGAAGGAGAGGCCCCGAACAGTGTTGCTGAACCCTATCCTGATGATCTGGTGGGTACTATGTCCCGTCTTCTTGAATACTGCGATGACCATGGTTATCAGATATGGGAGACTGCCATAGAGTTTGAAGGAGAGGAGATCCTCGACTACATGGCTGAAGTGTGGGGCGTCATGAAGGATGCCATCAGGCGCGGCCTTGAGGCGGAGGGAGTCCTTCCCGGCGGGCTGCATCTCCAGCGTAAAGCCTGCCAGGCGTATGCGAAAGCGCGTGATTTTTCAGGTTCCATGGGTACCGAGGCTCATGTCTTCGCCTTCGCGCTTGCTGTCTCCGAGGAGAATGCCGGCGGCGGGAAGATCGTCACAGCCCCGACCTGCGGAAGCTGCGGAGTGCTACCCGGAGTCCTTTTTCATCTGATGCGTGAGTATGATCTGCCTGAGATACGCGTGCTCAGGGCACTGCTGACTGCCGGCATTGTCGGAAACATCGTGAAGACAAACGGGTCGATATCAGGGGCAGAGGTCGGCTGTCAGGGAGAGGTGGGTGTTGCCTGCGCCATGGCCGGAGCCGCAGCCGCCCAGATAACCGGAGGCACGATAAGGCAGATAGAGTATGCCGCGGAGATGGGGCTTGAGCACCATCTGGGCCTTACATGTGATCCTCTCATGGGGCTTGTGCAGATTCCCTGCATAGAACGGAATGCAATGGCCTGCATGAGGGCGATAGATCATGCCACCTATGCGATAATGGGTGATGGCCGGCACAAGATATCGTTCGACGATGTGGTCGAGGTTATGATGGAGACCGGGCATGCGCTCCCGTCCCTCTACAGGGAGACATCAATGGGCGGCCTTGCACGCATCCATGAGCTCTGAGAAGGCAGCTCATGGCCATGGGTGATGGCCAGCACAACGGCTTTCCTGTCGGTTATACGCGTGAGCACACGGTAATCCCCGATCCTGTACTGCCACCGCTTCGTTCCGCCGAGGCTGTGCCCGATGCTCTTCGGGTCTTTCAGGGGCAGCACGTTTCTGATGAGCCAGCCTTTTATGAGAGAGGAGGTGATGCTGTCCATCATCTCCAGTTCTTTCATGGCCCTCTGGGAGAGCTCAATTCTCGTCATCCGCGGCCTCCAGCGGCATTGTCTCCTGATTTTCCCTGAACTCGGCGAGTGCTTTCCGGTATGTCTCGAGATCGAAATCCTCCTCGATCCTTGAAAGCACGGTCTGCCTTATCATCTCTGAAAGGTTCATGTTGTTAAGCTCCGCATACTTCCTGAAAAGAACCGCATCCTCTTCCGGAAGCCTCAGCGATATGATCATGCGCACCTCCTACGCAAAGCATGGTAATACCGCATTGGAGGAGATGCAATTTGTTTCAGGCGAACATCGAAGCGCTGTAAAGGGGAATGGCTCCTTTGCTGGATACGACGAAATCTGCGACGGCTGTAGCCTTTCTCAGGGCTTCCTCCTCGTCCAGCCCTTTCTCGTACCTGTAGAACAGATATGCCGCAGAAAGGCTGTCACCGGCGCCGACTGTATCGACCACCTTAACCTTTGAGCATTCCTGGTGTATTTTTCCTTTTCCCCTGATATAGCAGTCGGAGCCATGTTTCCCGCGCGTGAGGAGGAGCGTCTCCACTGCGGTGTATTCGCAGAGCCACGAAAAAAGTCCATCGCCCGAGGTGTCTTCCAGACCGATGGCGTCTGCGACAACCGCGATCTCATCCTCGTTTATCTTGAGTATTGTGGCGTTGTCCAGGCAGAAGCTGAGGAGGCTGCTGCTGTAGAAATTCTTTCTGATATTGATATCGACGAATATCTCCCCGGGGGCTGTCTCCCCGATCAGCCTCTCAAGCGACAGGAATGATGTCGTGCTGCGCAGTGCCAGAGTGCCGAAATAGAGGATGTAATTGTCATCGATGGTCTCAATGTCATCATCGAAGACCTCGATCCTGTCCCAGGCGGAAGGGTAGTTGAACTCATAGTCGGCATCCTTTCCGTGCATCGTTATGTCGGCAACCCCGGTGGGGATCCCGTCGAGTACGGAGATCATCGAGGCATCAACTCCCAGCTTCTCGATTTCCGTGAAAGCCTCGCGGCCAAGATCATCATTGCCGACAGCGCTTATGATCGAGCTTTCCCCGCCGAGCTGCCTGAAATGTGCCGCGACATTGAGAGGTGCTCCTCCCAGAGTATGTGCATCGCCGAACCTGTCAAAAAGTATCTCTCCGAATGATAGAAGCCTCATATTCCCTTCCCGATCAATAAGGGGATGGCACCGGCCATCCCCCTGATGTTATCTGACTACGATGTTCACCAGCTTGCCAGGAACCACAATCTCTTTCACGACTGTCTTTCCTGCAGTCCAGCTCTGTGTCTTCTCGTTGGCCTTGGCGGCTGCTAGCATCTCCTCTTTGGAAGCGGAGCGCGGCATCTGCATCTTTGCCCTGACCTTTCCGTTGACCTGTACGACGATCTCGATCTCATCGTCTACTGTCTTGGCCTCATCATATGACGGCCAGCTTTCAAGAGCGACTGACGGTTCGTGCCCGAGCATCTGCCAGAGCTCCTCGGCGAGGTGCGGCGTATAGGGGGAAAGGAGGAGCGTGAGTGTCTCCATCACTTTCTTCGGCACCACATCGAGCCTGTTGAGCTCATTGACGAAGACCATCATCTGGCTGATGGCGGTGTTGAATGCAAGTGTCTCCGTGTCCTCCGTGACCTTCTTCACCGTCTTGTGCATCAGCTTGTCGATATCGGCAGGAATCTCCGTATCCTCGATTTTCTTTTCTGTCGCGATCCTCCATATCCTGTCGAGGAAGCGGTAGACACCGATGAAACCGTTGGTCGCCCATGGCTTGGATTCCCTGAGCGGTCCCATGAACATCTCATACATCCTGACGCTGTCAGCGCCGTAGTTTCTGATGAAATCATCGGGATTGATGACGTTCTTCAGCGACTTGGACATCTTGGCGATGACCTGCGTCAGCTCCTCTCCGGTTTCCTTGTCGAAATATTTTCCGTCCTTTTCCTCGACGAGGTCCGTGGGGACAAGGCTCTTGTTCGCCTTCTGATACGCGAACGAGGTGATCATTCCCTGGTTTACCAGCGAGTGGAATGGCTCCGATGTGGAGACAAGCCCCAGATCATAGAGTACCTTGTGCCAGAATCTTGAATAGAGCAGGTGGAGAACGGCATGCTCGGCACCGCCTACATAGAGATCTACCGGCATCCAGTATTTCTCTTTCTCCGGATCGACAAACATCTTCTCATTGTGCGGATCTATATACCTGAGATAATACCAGCATGAACCCGCCCACTGGGGCATCGTGTTTGTCTCTCTCTTTGCATCGCCTCCGCATTTCGGGCACTTGCAGTTGATCCAGCTCTCCACGTTCGCAAGCGGTGACTCACCTGTTCCTGTAGGCTCGTATTTGTCGACCTCCGGAAGTGTGAGCGGGAGCTCATCCTCAGGAACGAGCACAGTGCCGCAATGGGGACAGTGAATGAGAGGTATCGGTTCGCCCCAGTATCTCTGGCGGGAGAAGACCCAGTCGCGGAGCTTGTAGTTGACTGCCTTGTGGCCGTATCCGTTCTTCTCGAGGAACTCGAGCATTTTCTTTATGGCCTCTTCCTTATTAAGCCCGTCGAGCCATTCGGAATTTACATGTATGCCGTCTTCTGTCCAGGCTTCCTTCTGCACGTCTACCTTGCCCTTGAGGACTTCAATGATCGGCAGCCCGAACTTCTTTGCGAATTCCCAGTCCCTTGTGTCGTGAGCCGGAACGGCCATGATGGCTCCTGTTCCGTAGCTGATGAGCACATAGTCGGCGATCCAGATAGGTATCCTCTTCCCGTTTACGGGGTTGATCGCATATGAGCCGGAGAAGACTCCTGTCTTGTCTTTTGCAAGGTCAGTCCTCTCGAGATCTGACTTGTGCTTCACCTCATCGAGGTATTTTCCGACAGCTTCCTTCTGCTCAGGTGTCGTGAGCTTGCCGACAAGAGGATGTTCCGGAGCTATTACCATGTATGTGGCGCCGAAGAGCGTGTCGCAGCGTGTCGTATAGACCTCGAGCTTGTCACCGGTACCGTCTACTGTGAAGAATACCGCGGCACCCTCGGATCTTCCGATCCAGTTGCGCTGCATCGTCTTCACTGATTCCGGCCAGTCGAGCTCATCGAGCCCCTCGAGGAGCTTGTCAGCATATGCCGTGATGCGGAGCATCCACTGCCTTATGTTCTTCTTCTCGACTTTCTCACCGCAGCGCTCGCACCTGCCTTCCTTCACTTCCTCGTTCGCAAGTCCTGTCTTGCAGCTCGGGCACCAGTTGATGGGGGTGACTGCCTCGTATGCCAGCCCTTTCTCATAGAGCTTCTCGAAGATCCACTGTGTCCAGTGGTAATACTCGGGATCACAAGTCGAGACTTCCCTGTCCCAGTCATAGGAGAAGCCGAGGCTCTTGATCTGGCGGCGGAAATTGTCGATGTTCTTCTTCGTTGTCTCCCAGGGGTGTGTTCCCGTCTTGATGGCATAGTTCTCTGCGGGAAGTCCAAAGGAGTCGAATCCCATCGGATGGAGTACGTTGTAGCCTCTCATCCTGAGATATCTTGAATAGATATCTGTCGCTGTGTATCCCTCCGGGTGTCCGACATGGAGTCCCGCTCCCGATGGATATGGGAACATGTCGAGGACATATTTCCTCTTTTCCCTTGGAACTGACTCGTCTTCCTCAGCACGGAATGTCCTGTGCTCTTCCCAGAACTTCTGCCATTTAGGCTCTATCTCGTTGAATGGATACCTGCTCATACGGCAGAGGATATCACTAAAGTGTCAGCAAAAGCTATATTCAGATCTTTGCCGCGCATGATAATCTCAGTGCCGGAGTCTTTTATGGCAAAGCCTATAATTGCGATAGCTGGAAGCATCATGTTCATGGAGGGCGGCGACATGCCGGGCCTTCCCAGGGATTATGTGAACAGGGACTATTCAGTCTCTGTGAAAATGGCCGGCGGAGTCCCGCTGCTGATTCCTCCGCAGGAAGGGGACGGGGCTGCGTATATTGCAGCAGCTGACGGGATCATCCTCTCCGGAGGATATGACATATCTCCGGATCTCTACGGAGAAAAACCTGAAGCGGGTCTAGGATTCACTCTCCGCGAGGTCGACACATTCTATCTTGAGGTGATAGATGCCGCCATCATGAGCGGAAAGCCTGTGCTGGGGATATGCAAGGGAATGCAGGCGCTGAACGTCTTTTTCGGCGGTACGCTCTATCAGGATATTCCCGGGCATCTGCAGGAGACACCTCGTGACAGGCCGTCCCATTCCGTCTCTATAGCGGAAGACAGCTTCCTCTTTCCTCTTCTCGGCAGTGCGGCGGAGGTCAACAGCTTCCATCACCAGGGAGTGAAGGATCTGGCCCCGGGGCTGAAAGCCGCAGCATATTCACCGGACGGAATCGTTGAGGCGGTTGAAGGGATCAGCAGCTGCGTTAGAGGAGTTCAGTGGCATCCGGAGATGATGGCGGCCTCAGGCAATTCCGCAATGCTTGAAATATTCAGGAGCTTTATTGGGGTTTGTTAATATTGTAACATTAAAGTTTTTATCATAACATATTGACACTATTTTAACTCCTGATTATCATCCAGCAGTGTCGAGTCAGGAGGACTTCTATGAAACTCAGAAAAATTGCAGCAATAGCTATAATGATTGTTCTTTCGGCAGCAGCAGCTTTCGCAGGCGGAAGCTCGGAGGAGCCGGCAGCATCCGATTCCGGACGTCCCGTTCTCCGTGTGGCGATGGAGTGCGGCTATGCACCCTATAACTGGACACAGCCGACCGATGCCAACGGTGCCGTGCCAATTGCCGATTCCAATGACTATGCATATGGATACGACGTCATGATGGCCAAGCTCATCTGCGAGAGACTCGGTTATGATCTCCAGATAGTCAAGCTCGACTGGGATTCTCTTGTTCCTGCTGTTCTCTCAGGCACAGTCGACTGCGCCATCGCAGGACAGTCAATCACATCCGACAGGCTCCAGATGGTAGATTTCACAGAGCCTTACTACTATGCATCCATCATCTGCCTTGTGAATGAGGGCAGCAAGTATGAGGGAGCAAAGGGTGTCAGCGATCTTGCCGGCGCCACATGCACAAGCCAGCTCGGCACGATCTGGTATGATGTCTGTCTTCCCCAGATTCCGGATGCCAACATCCTCCCGGCACAGGAGAGCGCTCCTGCAATGCTCGTGGCTCTTTCAAGCGGCAGAGTCGATCTGGTCTGCACCGATATGCCTACCGGACAGGCAGCGCTCGTTGCCTATCCCCAGATGAGGCTTCTCGACTTCGCCGGCTCCGATGATGACTTCAAGGTCAGCCAGGAGGAAATCAATATCGGTATATCAGTCAGAAAGGGAAATACTGAGCTTCTGGATGCTATCAACAGCGTTCTTGAGACACTCACTGTCGATGACTTCAACACAATGATGGATGAGGCCATTTCAGTGCAGCCGCTCGCTCAGTGATCGGTGAGAAGATGACAATAGCTGAAATGAATTTTTTCCAGAGGATGCTCTACATCCTCGAGCGTTATGGCGGTTCCCTGGCAAAGGGAGCCGCTACGACTATGGCGATAGCCATTATCTGCACCCTGCTCGGGTGCCTGATCGGTTTTGCCGTAGGTCTTATCCAGACAACCGAGCCGCATAAGAAGGACGGGATGTTCAAAAGGGGCATCCTCCGCGTCGTCAAAATTGTCCTCACGGCGTATGTCGAGGTGTTCCGCGGCACGCCTATGATGCTTCAGGCCGCATTCATCTACTATGGAATGAGCCAGCTTTTCGGTATCAATCTCGGGATGTGGAGTGCTGCCATCATCATTGTTTCCGTCAACACAGGCGCATATATGGCAGAGACTGTAAGGGGCGGCATTCTTTCCGTTGATCCGGGACAGAGAGAAGGTGCTAGAGCTATCGGCATGTCACACTTCCAGACGATGCTCCTTGTGATCCTTCCGCAGGCCCTGAGGAACATCATGCCCCAGATCGGCAACAACCTGATCATCAACATCAAGGATACATGTGTCCTCTCGATAATCGGAACAGTTGAGCTCTTCTTCACATTCAAGAGCATCTCTGGTGCGCTTTACACATATTTCGAGGCTGCGACAGTGACGATGATCATCTACTTCGTGCTTACGTTCGCATGCTCACGCATACTGCGCTATGTCGAGTCCAGGATGGATGGTCCGTCAAATTTCGATCTCGCCACGACGGATACGCTTGCTTTCACCAGCGGCCTTACACGCTATGATGCGAAGAAGGGAGGTACGTTCTGATGGAAGAGATACTCAGGATAGAACATCTTGTTAAGACATTCGGAACGAACGAGGTTCTGAGGGATATAGACTTCACAGTATCAAAGGGTGATGTGATAAGTATCATCGGCGCTTCTGGTTCCGGAAAATCCACGCTTCTGCGCTGCATAAACATGCTGGAGGATGCCACAGGAGGCAAGATACTCTACCACGGAAAGGATATCCTTTCCGGAGAGGTGGATGAGGACAAGTACCGTACGAAAGTCGGGATGGTATTCCAGTCATTCAACCTTTTCAGCAACTACACTGTCCTTGACAACTGCATGATAGGGCAGACCCATGTCCTCAAGAGGAACAAGGAAGAGGCGAGGGCAAGAGCAATGGAATACCTTGCGAAGGTCGGTATGGAGCAGTACATAAAGGCCAAGCCAAGGCAGCTCTCCGGCGGCCAGAAGCAGCGCGTCGCGATAGCGCGTGCCCTTGCGATGGATCCGGAGGTCCTTCTCTTTGATGAGCCTACATCCGCACTTGATCCGGAGATGGTAGGAGAGGTTCTGGATGTAATGAAGGCGCTTGCCGGCACCGGAATGACGATGCTTGTCGTTACGCATGAGATGGCATTCGCCAGAGATGTCTCGAACCGTGTCATCTACATGGCGGACGGCCGTATAGAGGAGGAGGGCAGTCCTGCCCAGATCTTCGGTTCTCCGAAGAGCCCTAGGACAAAGGATTTTCTCTCAAGATTCACCTCAAAGGCGTGATCCACCTTCATCTTATTTTCAGTTCACAGA
The DNA here is from genome assembly GCA_949292445.1 of uncultured Spirochaetales bacterium. The sequence goes on from CASEZU010000062.1 coordinate 21,961, forward strand.
AGAAGGCCGCGGAAATCCGCGGCCTTCTTCTGCGTATGCGTTTCTCTTACTCCTCGAGCTCTTTCTCGACAATGTTCTCATCGATTTTCGCCTGCTCTCTGGCTATCTCGGCCTTTATCTCTTCCGCGAGATCGGAGATGAGGTAACTCGTTTCCTCTCCTGTGCTTCTGAGCTTGACCTCGACCTTGCCGTCCTTGAGGCTGCGGTTGCCGAGCGTGATCCTGATGGGAAGTCCGATGAGATCGGCATCTGCGAATTTGACGCCGGCGGTCTCCTTCCTGTCGTCATAGAGGACCTCAATTCCCTTCTCAGTGAGTTCGTTGTAGATCGATTCGGCGACAGCTGTATCCTTTACAAGAGAGACAAGGTGCACCTGATATGGGGCAACGGAGATCGGGAGCTTGAGTCCTCCCTCATCGTTGTATTCCTCGGCAAGACATGCAAGGAGCCTGCCGACTCCTATTCCATAGGATCCCATGACGACCGGAACCTGCTTTCCTGCCTCATCCTGGTATGTTGCATTCATCGCATCCGAGTACCTGGTGCCTAGCTGGAAGATGTTTCCTATCTCAACGCCTTTCGAAGCCTTGAGAGGCTTGCCGCAGTGCGGGCAGAGCGCACCTTCACGCGCTGATGCTATATCGGCGACAGTACCGGTGTAATCGCGGCCGAAATTGGTGTTCAACAGATGGTATCCTGCCTCATTGGCTCCTGCGACGAGGTTGTTTGACTCCGCGACAGTCTCATCGACGACGCAGATGAAATCGCCGGTGGCTCCGATGGGGGAGGCGAATCCCGGAACCATTCCGTGCGCCTCTATCTCCTCCGGGCGTGCAGGGCGGAGCGAATTTGCCTTGATGGCATTGGTCAGCTTGGACTCCTCGACCTCAAGGTCTCCGCGGACAAGTGCAACTACCAGCTTGTCCTCTTCCTCTCCGTTCCTGTCGTTTATGAAGGAGCCGACCATGAAGACGCATTTCGCGGTCTTCCTTGCCTCGATGCCGAGGAGTTCCGCAAGGGCCTCGATTGTCTTCGCATCCGGAGTCGAGACCTTCTCCATCGGCTTCATCTCTTCCTTGAAGTACTCCTTTCTCATCTTCGCCACCTGCCTGTTGGCTGTGTAGCCGCACTCGGGGCAGAGGATGATGGTGTCCTCTCCGATCGGGGAGAGGTACATGTATTCGTGGGAGACCTTTCCTCCCATCATGCCGGTGTCTGCCGCTACAGCAACACACGGCAGCGCACAGCGGGAGTAGATCCTGAAATATGCCTTGTAATGGGCAGCATACTGCTTCTGCAGGCCTTCCTGATCCTTGTCGAAGGTATAGGAGTCGAGCATTGTGAACTCGCGTACCCTTATGAGTCCGGCCCTCGGCCTCGGATCATCCCTCCACTTTGTCTGGATATGATATACAAGCAGCGGCAGCCTCTTGTATGAGTCAATGAGATTCCTAGCGAGATCCGTCACCGCTTCCTCGTGTGTCATGGCGAGCACCATGTCGCGGTTGTTGCGGTCCTTGAAGCGTCCCATCTCCTTGTCTATGGAGTAGAACCTTCCTGTTTCCTTCCATATATCCGCGGGGTTGACCACAGGCATCAGGAGCTCCTCGGCTCCGATCCTGTCCATCTCCTCTCTGATGATTGTCTCAATTTTCTGGGTCGCCCTGAATCCGAGCGGAAGCAGGGAGAATATGCCTGCACCCATCTGCCTGATATAGCCTGCTCTCAAAAGGTATTCGTATCCCTTGGTGTCCGCACCGTTCGGCGCTTCGCGGAGGGTCTTCGAAAACATCCTGGACATTCTCATGGTGATTGTCTCCTCAACATTCCGGATTATATGGTTATGGACGGAACGGAGCAACCATCGGAGGGGTGTTC
>CASEZU010000063.1 GCA_949292445.1 uncultured Spirochaetales bacterium
CTCGCAGCTCCGCTTGCATCCGGACCTACAGTGATAGACTGCCCTATTCTCTATGAGAAGCCATATGTATCACTCACGCTCGGCTGGCTGGACAGGCAGGGAATCAGATACACGATCTCGGAGGATTACATGCATTCCGAGGTTGAAGGAGGCCAGGAATACAGGCCATTCGATGAATACATAAACGGAGATTTCTCATCAGCTTCGTTCTTCTTCGTGGCAGCAGCGATAAGCGGGACCTCGATAACGGTACAGGGCCTTGACAGGAATGATCCCCAGGGCGACAAGGCAATCCTTGATGTACTGGAAAAAATGGGATGCATGATAGCCTGGAACGGGAATTCAGTGACAGTAACCGGACCTGAAAAGCTTTCAGGAGGCACTTTCGACCTCAATGCGATTCCGGACACCCTCCCTGTGCTCGCAGTTGCTGCAGCAGCCGCGCATGGCACTGTAAAGCTGACGAACGTACCTCAGGCCAGGATCAAGGAAACGGACAGGATCCGCTGCATGAGGGAGAATCTGGAGCGCCTCGGCGTTGAGGCGGAAGAGGAACCGGACGGACTCATCATACATGGCACGGGCAGCTTCAGCGGAGGCCGTGTCCAGGGGTACGGAGACCATAGGATCATCATGGCCATGGCGGTGGCATCCGCCGCCGCTGACAGTGCGATAGAAATAGACGACGAGAAGGCGGCAGCCGTTACATTCCCCTCTTTCTTCAGCCTTCTCGAGACCATAAGGAGATAACATGTACGACTTCAGATCAGACACATTCACCCAGCCTTCGGAGGAAATGAGGAAGGCTATGTACAGAGCTGAGACAGGCGATGATGTGTATGGAGAGGATCCGACTGTCCAGCGCCTCCAGCGCCTTGCGGAGGAAATCACGGGAAAGGAGGAATCCCTCGTTGTCTCATCGGGGTGCATGGGGAACCTCATACCGCACATGATCAAGGGTGGCAGAGGCAAGGAAGTGCTATGCGCTGCCGAATCCCATATCGTGAGGCATGAGATCGGCGCTGTCGTCTCGCTTTCAGGCACGCTTCCGGTCACGGTTCCCTCCGATAACGGCATCATGAAGCCGGAGGATGTAGAGAAGAATGTCCACGGCTATGCATACGACATGTCTGAGACAGCGATGATAGAGACGGAGAACACGACCTCAGGACTCATATATCCGATGGAGAATCTTGCAGGGATAAAGAGCGTAGCGGAACGCCATGGGCTCTGGGTTCACCTCGATGGAGCCAGGATATTCAACGCTTCAGTGGAAACAGGCGTATCGGTAGAGGAGTATGCCTCAACTGCCGATGACATCACATTCTGCCTCTCAAAAGGTCTTGGCTGCCCAGCATTCTCAGTACTTTCATCCACCCATGATTTCATCAGGGAAGCAAAACGCTGCCGCAAGATCCTCGGAGGAGGCATGAGACAGGTCGGGATCCTCGCCGCTGCAGGCATCTACGCCCTTGAGCACAACATCGCAAGGCTCAGGGATGACCACGAGCATCGCAAAGCCATCTCGGACGCACTGGAAGAGACAGGCTGGGCTGACGTGAGGATATCATCAACGAATATGATCTTCTTCACAGCCTCCTACCCCATGCAGTCCATCATCGAGGCGTTCAGGCGCAAGGGTGTCCTCTTCCTCGAGGATGGAGGAATGGGAAGGATCGTCACATCGCTCAACAACACCGATGATGACACTGAAGCCACTGTAAGGATCATCAGGGAGATGAGACCGGCGGAGTTCTGCATATGAGAACAGTGATAGCAGTGCATACGGGTACGGGCAACAGCCTGTATCTCGCGAAGAAGATACCAGGGGCCGAGATACATCTGATCAGGGATTTCCTTTCCGGAGACTATGTGCTTCCGGATGATACCGACAGGCTCGGCATCGCATTTCCCGTCTACTGCTGGGGACTGCCATGGCCGGTTCGGGAATTCATATCGAAGTGTCTTGCAGGACGGGACAACACAGGACTCGGATATGTCTTCGGCCTGGCCACGTGCGGGGCATTTCCGCTCTATACCCTCCACGATCTCTCGGCAGCGCTCGCCGACGCAGGCATCGTGCTATCGTATGGGGCTTCATTCCGCTTCCCCGATGCATACCTGCCGCTGCAGAAGAAAGCCGTCACAGATGACAAGGCAGCGGAGATGGCAGAGAAAGCAGAAGCGGGAATCGCAGAGGCTGTGAAGGATATCATGGCCGAGGAGATAAGGATCCCTCGCCGAGGACCGGGCTGGCGGCTTGTCAGGGTAATCTCATCAGCCGCGATGAAGCCGCGGAGCAATGAGTCCCTCCACGCCATGCCTTCATGTACCGGATGCGGCACATGCAGGGCAGTATGCCCGATGGGCAATATAAGCATGGAATCCGGCCACCCTGTCTTCGGTGACAGATGCATCTCATGCTTTGCCTGCTACCACATGTGCCCTGTGAATGCTATAGAATATAAGGGAGCCACGGGACAGTACCACGGGCTAGTGAATACAAAGGAGCTAGAAAGTGAATTTTGACATCGCAGCCGACAGACGCAACACGAACAGCATCAAATGGAACAGGGAAGCCATAGAGAATATCTCGGCGAACCCCGCAGCAGAACCATTCTGGGTAGCTGACATGGATTTC
>CASEZU010000064.1 GCA_949292445.1 uncultured Spirochaetales bacterium
CTCGATGTGACAATACAGGCTCAGGTCCTGGATATGATCAGAAAGCTGAAGACGGAGATGAATACCGCTATGATCCTCATCTCCCATGATCTCGGTGTTGTCGCCCAGACCTGTGACCGTGTAGCCATCATCTATGCTGGCCGTATCGTGGAGACCGGCAATCTCCGTGATATCTATAAGAATCCGAAGCATCCATACACGATAGGACTGCTTGATTCGATTCCGTCGCTTACAAAGGAGGCAAAACGGCTTAAACCTATCAAAGGCCTTATGCCGGATCCTACGGATCTGCCGCCCGGATGCCCGTTTGCCCCAAGATGCAACTATGCCACAGCAGCATGCTCGGAAGCTGTTCCGGAGCTTGCTGACAGGGGGAATGGCCATCTTGTCAGATGCATCATGGACATCTCTGGAAAGGAGGGACAGTAATGGCAAAGGAAGAACTTCTCAGGGTTGAGAACCTTAAGAAATTTTTCTCAACGAACTCCGGTATGCTGCATGCTGTAGATGATGTTTCCTTCTCGCTGGCAAAAGGGGAGACGCTTGGGGTCGTAGGAGAGTCCGGGTGCGGGAAATCGACTCTTGGCCGCACGATAATCCGTCTTCATGAACCCACAGGGGGAAAGATTTTCTTCCGCGGGGAGGATATTACCGATGCTGATAAGAAGCGGATGAAGGAACTGAGAAGGGATATGCAGATCATATTCCAGGATCCTTTCGCTTCACTCAATCCGAGGATGACGGTCTCCCAGACCATAGAGGAAAGCCTTCTCATACAGGGACTGTTCTCCAGGAAAGACAAAGAAGGCCTGAGGAAGCGCGTTCATGAGCTGATGGATCTCGTAGGGCTTTCCGAAAGGCTTGTGAACAGTTATCCGCATGAGCTTGATGGCGGAAGAAGGCAGAGAATAGGGATTGCGCGCGTTCTTGCTCTCAATCCTGAGTTCATCGTCTGTGATGAACCTGTATCGGCTCTCGATGTTTCGATACAGGCCCAGATTCTCAATCTGATGCAGGATCTCCAGGATTCATTCGGATTCTCATATCTCTTCATTACTCATGATCTCTCTGTCGTGAAGCATCTTTCAGATGAGATCATGGTCATGTATCTCGGGAAAGTGGTTGAGAAGTGCAGCACTTCCGACCTCTTCCGCAATCCGCTGCATCCATATACGCAGGCATTGCTCTCTGCGATTCCTGTTTCGGATCCGGATTTCCATGCGGACAGGATCATCCTCGAAGGAGAGATCTCCAGTCCGATAGATCCTCCGGCAGGATGCCGCTTTGCAGCTCGCTGCCGCTATGCGACTGACAGATGCAGGCAATGTGATATCCCTCTTCGTGAAGCCGAGCCAGGGCACTTTGTCGCATGCGTCCTCGATTAGAAATCCAACCCAGGAGGTTTTATATGAAAAAAGCACTTGCTGTTCTGCTTGTACTCGTAGCTCTTGTCCCAGCCGTTTTCGCAATGGGAGGCGGTGAGTCGGGATCTGTCGATGAATCCGGATACAAGGATACGATCACTGTCGCTATCGGAGCTGATGTGACATCCTTCGATCCCCATATCGGCAAGGAGACTCCGGCAGTTGCTGTCACGAACCACATCTACGATACGCTCGTCAGCGTTGATCCCGTCACGGATGAGGTTGTCCCGCAGATTGCTGAAAGCTGGGAGCTTGTCTCTGATACAGAGTACAGATTCCACATCAGACAGGGAATAAAGTTCCACAACGGCGAGGATCTGACAGCAGATGATGTCAAGTATTCCCTTGACCGTGCCATTGCCAGCGCCGCAGTCTCCTACATCGTTGACTTCATCGATGAAGTCATCGTAGAGGATGATTACACTGTGCTTGTGAAGCTCGATGCTCCGTATGCTCCTGCACTCAGGAACCTTGCTGTACCTTTTGCTGCAATTGTTCCTCAGGATTATACATCCGCAGATGAGAATATCCTCAGAACCGCTCCGGTAGGCTCCGGTCCTTATAAGTTCGAGTCGTGGTCACAGAATGACAGCACAAGGCTTGTTGCCAATGACGAGTATTATGCTGGTGCTCCGCAGACGAAGTATCTTGAGTTCCGCGTTGTTCCGGAAGCTGCTCAGAGGACAATTGCACTTGAGACTGGTGAGGTCGATCTCTGCTACGATCCTCTTACAGCTGATAAGCAGAGGATCCGTGAGAACGATGACCTCATGCTCATCTCCGCTCCATCTCTTACCTGCTATTATCTTTCGATGAACATGAACAAGGCTCCTTTTGACAATAAGCTTGTCCGCCAGGCCATAAGCCATGCGATTGACAGGCAGCTTATCGTCGATACGCTTTATATGGGCGATGGCCAGGCAGCAGATGATCTTGTCGCACCTGCCGTATTCGGATACTACGGCTGCGGTGTCGATGAGTATGATCCAGAGCTTTCAAAGCAGCTTCTTGCTGAAGCTGGCTATCCGGATGGATTCTCCTGCACGATCTGGGTGAATAACAATCAGGAAAGGGTAGAGGTCTGCCAGGTTCTTCAGTCCATGCTCAGCGAGGTCGGGATTGACTGCCGCCTTGAGGTTATGGAGTTCGGTGCATTCATCAGCCGCACGACATCCGGCGAGCATGACATGGCTTACTTCGGATGGGTCACATCCACAAAGGATGCTGATTATTCATATTATTCGCTTGAGCACTCCTCTCAGCAGGGCGCAGCAGGAAACAGGACATTCGTCAATGATCCAGAGGTCGACAGACTTGTTGAAATCGGCAGAAGCAATGCAGATGAATCTGTCAGACTTGAAGCGTATAAGGAGCTTGCGGTTTATCTCAAGGATCTGGCAAATAATGCTAACATCGTTTACACGGATATCTCTGCTGGTGCAGGCAAGAATGTTGAGAACTTCGTTCTCGATCCGATCGGATATCATGAACTCCAGAATGTACGTGTAAAAGGTTCAAGATAATTATAATTTCAAACAATAGCCGGCAGGGATGACCTGCCGGCTGGTCAAGGAGAGAATTATGCTGCTTAGTGAAATCACATGGGTGAAAGCAGAGGAGTATTTCAGGCACAACGATATGGTCATCATCCCTATCGGAAGCATCGAATGCCATGGAAAGCATATGCCTCTTGGAACCGATACCCTTATTCCGGACAAGATCATTGAGCTTGTCAGGAAGCAGAACGATGATATCCTCATCGCTCCTACGATGCCTTATGGTGCCTGCGAGAGTCTTTATCCATTCCCCGGTACCGTCAATCTTGGCACGGATCTGCTTTATCAGCTGATGAAAACGATCATCTGGAATCTCAAGCACCATGGTGCAAGGAAGTTCGTGATCCTCAATGGCCATGGCGGGAATATCAAGGCACTTGAGAGAATCGGATATGAGCTGGATAGCGAGGGGTGCATGATGGCTCTCCTGAACTGGTGGCTCAATGTCTGGGAACTCAATCCGGCATGGAAGGGCGGTCACGGCGGCGGCGAGGAGACGGCAGGTGTCCTTGCGGTGAATCCGGATCTTGTTGATAGGAAGTATGTCGATGATCCTCTTGTGCTGAAGGATGTATCGCCGGCAATCAAAGCCAGCGGATTCAATAGTGCTGAATTCAGAGGTGTGAATGTGACAATCCCGCGCCTCACTGATCATGTCACGGATAATGGATGGATCGGACCTGACCATCCGAAGTATGCGACAAAGGAATGGGGCGACGAAATGCTGCAGGCTTTCGCGGATTATATGGTTTCATTCCTTGAAGAATTCAGCAAAGTGGAACTATGACAGCAGAGATGTGATGGTCCTCCATCACATCTTATTGCAATAAAGGAATTTGCAGATGAAAGAAAATAGAGAATACGCATCCCTGATCGCTCGCCTGAGCAATGCCAATGGCGTGTCAGGTTTTGAGGATGAGGTGCTTGAGATTCTTTGCAATGAATCTGAAGGGCTGGGGAAAAGACACAGGGATTCACTTCTTAATTACTATATAGAGGATGAAAGGGACTCTTCTCTTCCGCTTGTCCAGCTCGATTGCCATTCGGATGAGGTCGGGTTCATGATCCGTGCCATCCGCCCTGATGGGATGCTTGAATTCATGCCTGTCGGAGGGTGGGTTGTCACGAATATTCCTGCGCATATGGTCAGAGTGCAGACAGCTTCAGGTGAGTATATCCCCGGTGTCGTAGCTTCAAAGCCGCCGCACTATATGTCTGAAGCTGAGAGAAAAGCACCGCTGGAGATATCTTCGCTTGTCATTGATGTAGGTGCAACATCTGCAGAAGAGGCAAGGGAAGAGTATGGTATCAGGATAGCGGCCCCTGTCGTTCCGGATGTGACTTCGTTCTGGGATGAGAAGCATGACAGGATATTCGGCAAAGCTTTCGATAACAGAATGGGATGTGCAGAGGTCCTTTCGGTTCTGTCAGAACTCAAAGGCGAAAAGCTCAATGTGCGTCTTACCGGTGCTTTTGCTTCCCAGGAGGAAGTCGGTGTGAGAGGTGCAACGGTTACTGCTCAGGCTTTGAGACCTGATTGCGCGATTGTCTTTGAGGGATGTCCCGCGGATGATACGGTTGTACCTGGCTATCAGGTGCAGACTGCAATCGGCAGAGGCCCGATGCTCCGCCATATCGATGCAAGGATGATCACCAACCCGCGCTTCCAGCGCTTTGCTCTCGATATAGCCAGAGAGGAGGGTATTCCTGTTCAGGAAGCTGTCAGGACCGGTGGCTCGACAAATGGATCTGTGATCAATCTTACAGGTACAGGTGTTCCTGCAATCGTAATAGGGATTCCTGTGCGTTATGCGCATACGCACTATGGCATATCTGCTGTTTCTGATTTCGTTGATGGCCTCAGGCTTGCGCTTGCTGTCATACGCCGTCTCGACAGAGAGACGATAGGTAGTTTCTGATGAAAGTCATCGGTGGAATGTTCCCGCTGGAGAAGCCGGGTACAGGTGATAACGGATATCTTGCCTCTCTTGGCGGGGATGCGGAACTGTTCATGTCCGGGCGCTGTGCGCTTTATGCCTGCCTTGAGGATATAGGGGGTGGCTCTGCCGGGAAAACGGCCTATGTCCCTTCATATACCTGTGAGACTGTTCTGGCTCCATATGAGAAAGCGGGGTACAGGCTGAGGTTCTATGACATAGATCCGGAGAATATGAGGCCTGTATTCCATGAAGGGGATTTGGAGGGAGTCTCGGTCATGGGACTCTGCGGATACTATGGGTTCATCAGATATGATGGATCCTTTCCCGGCGTGTGCCACAGGCATGGGGTTAAAGTCGTCCAGGATACTACTCATAGTCCGTATTTTGCAGATCCTGAGGCTGACTATCTGGCTGGAAGTCTCAGGAAATGGATGGGCGTCGCTGCCGGCGGGGTTGCTGTTAAGAGAAATGGCAGGTTCAGTGCCGTTCCGCTCCCTCCTGATGAAGAGCATCTCAAAGGCAGATATGATTCTTTTGAAGAGCGGAGCGAGGCGCTCAGGACAGGCGATGAGAGCCATGATGAAAAGGCTTCCGGGATTTTCTGGGAAACTGAGCTCAGGCTCAGGAGAATATTCGATTCCTATGCCGGTGATGAATTGTCAGAGCGCATCATCAGGACATTCGATTTCGAGGGAATGAGGGAGAGGCGCCGCCGCAATTATATGACAGTGCTTTCCAATCTCAGAGCTCCTCGGGATTTCAGAGTTGTATTTGATACGCTTGAGGACTGTGATGTTCCAAGTCATTTTACCGTCTATGCAGATGACCGGGATAGCTTTCAGCAGACTCTGAGGGAAAAGGGGATTTCCAGCACTGTGTACTGGCCAAGAACCCCTGCTTCTGAAAGCACAGAAGGTTTTGATGAGCTCTATCCAGGGGCTGCATATATCTATGACCATGTCTGTTCCATACAGATCGATCAGAGATATGGCGATGATGAGATGAGGTATCTTGCTTCCGTCCTGAATGCCTTGTGAGTTCAGTGGCTGATGAGCTCAAGCATTTTCCGGTAGCGTTTTCCGCTTTCCGCTGATTTGCTCTTCGCCTTGATTGAAGCGAGTATTGAAAGAATCTCGATTATCGAGATAGAAGGAAGAATTGAATTCGTCACGCCGAGGATGCTTGCCGGTGCTGTCAGTGAGCAGGTTGCCTCTGACGCGATGCGGGATTCCGGATTGTCTGTGATGGCGATTACCGGGATCCCTTCTTCTTTGCAGAGTGATACCGTTTTTACCGTTGATTCTCCATGCGGAGTGATGGCAATCGCAATCAGAAGGCTTTTATCTGCACTGATCTGTGCCAGCTGGCTCGAAAGCAGATGATGGTCGCTCAGATCGAGCATGATCGTATTCATGCCGATTGATATCAGGCGGCGTGTGCAGTAATCAGCAGAGACCTGGCTCACTCCATGAGCTGCGACGAAAATACGTTCGGAGGAGAGAATCATTTCCGCAGCCTTTGCGATTGCTTCTTTCTGATCTGATTCAATGATGTATGAAAGGCTGGCTTTCTCGGTTTCTACGATACGTTCTGCAGCTTTTTCCTCTTCATAGCTTTCAAACTGCCATCTTTCATTCGGCTGATTCCAGAAGACCGTATATTTTCTCAATGCTTCCCTGAAATCCGTGAAACTTGAAAAACCAAGGCTCCGGCAGTAGCTGATCAGCGTAACTTCGCTTATGTTTATTGTCGCTGCGAGTTTCTTGAGAGAATAGAAGCAGCATGCCGATACATTTGCGAGGATGTAATCAGAAATCTGCTTTCTTTTCTTGCTCTGCGTGGGATAGCAATCTTTGATTCTTGTGATTATGTCGGACCCTGCCATTCAGACCCCATAGGTTGATTTCAGTAAATAAAATATACCGTATGCGATAATGAGAGGTCAATCTGAACCGGAAAGTGGCACTGAGAATGAGACTATAAAGCCCTGAATATGCAATGAAGCTTGAAAAAAAGGGTTCTAAATCTTTTGGCGTGTAGTAAGGAGGTCACATGGCCTCCTTACAGTCATCAGCAGGGAGTAGGAAGACGGTCTGCTTCAGGCGTTTCCGGTTGAATGGCTTCTTTCTCGAGTACGCCTTCCTGGGCCCTTTGCCATGAGGACTGCCATAGAGGACGTCCTTATGCGTCTGCTCCCAGATCAGGAGTGCGAAATAGTCGAAGTCCTGGTAGCCGAAGGCGCTTCGTCTGAGGGCCTTTATGAAACCGTTCACCCCCTCGATCCTGCCGCTGCTTATGTGGAAGGCGGAGCGTGAGACTATCCCCTCCATCCTGTTCAAGATGGTCTTCGTGAACTTCGTCAGCTGGCTGATGCCCACATCCGAGTACACCTTCGACCATTCTTCCAGCCTCCTCCTCATGAGGTCTGAACCACTCATGGAGAGGATGTCGGAGAGCTCCTCCCTCGCCTTCACAGCATTCTGCAGCTTCTCGTTGGAAGCCAGTATCATCTTCTTCGAGTCTGCATTGTCTGTGCGCCTGTGTCCAACCCGGTCAGGATTCCTGCCATCTCTTGATGCGCTTTCCTTCGCTTCGACATTGAGCTTCCTGTTGAGCTTGTCCTTCGCCTCCAGTGTCCTGTTGTTGGCAAGGAGCAGGAAGCGCGCGCCGAAGAGGAGCTTCCTTTCCTCCTCGACCATTGTGGCCTCGTCCTTCCTGCCCTCGGAGGCGAGCTTGTCCGCCTCTTTCTTCAGCCTCTTGCCTTCCTGTCTGCGGAGGCTGTCCACGACCTGGTCGTTGTACCACTTGATGATGTGGAACGTGTCGTAGACGATGGAGATTGAAGGATATCCCTCCTTCACCGCCTGGCTGTAGTTGGTGTTCATGTCCATGGCTATCGCCTCCACGTGCGACATGAAATCATCTCCGACCCATCTGAAGAAGTGCATCAGCTGCTCCTTCCTCTTACCCTTCTCGAGATACAGGAGCTCTCCAGTGTCGGCGTCGATCACGATCGTGCAGTACCTGTGGCCATGCTCGATGAGGAACTCGTCGACCGCCAGATGGCTGCTGTAATGCCTTGGCCTCATGTCACCAGCGAGGGAGGACAGCCTGGCCTTGTCCACCTCCTTCACGATCGCAGGTGTCGTATGGCATATCGATGCGCAGCGCGAGAGCGTCATCCCATAGCCTGACATGAAGAAGGCGATGTTCTGTCGGAAGTGGTTCGTATAGCCGTTCTGTCCATTTCTGAACGGCATGACATCTGTCCTCCTCTTCCTGCCATGACGGTTCACATAGCTCTCGTAGTGGACCTCCAGGCAGACCATCGTCACCCCCGCGCTCATATGCTTCAGGACGGTCACCTCGTTCGAGTGCTTGTACCACTGGCCATCTCCAAGCTCACCTTTCCAGTCATGGCATGGATCCTTCGTGACCGTGTATGTGATCTTCCCGTATGTGCCACCTCTGCGGTTGTCTGTGCAGATCTCATATGCCGGATGTGCCCAGTCTACGACCCAGCCAGTGGATTCACTGAGCAGGAAAGTGCTATCTTCCTTCATGAGAGCGGTTCTCCTTGACTTGTGTTTTCGCGATTACAAATCATAAGAGATGCCGCTCTCTTCTTCTATCTGCCTACTTCCCTTCTTTACACGGAGAAAAATTCAGAACCTAAGATTATGCGTTGTCCAAATAAACTTTATTTTTGCCTTTGGATACTTTGACAGAATCGATTTAGTCAGGTCTCCAACATGTTTCCGGAAAAAATCCAAATCTTGTGCCAATCGGCTTTGTTCTTTTAACTTATTATACTTTATATCGATAACGAGAACTGTTTCCCCATCAGCAGCAAATATAGGAACAGCATAACTATGGTCAGATTCATCATACGGAATAAGTATTTCCTTTTCTTTATTTAATTCCGTAAAACCCAGATTGGCAAAAAGCACCCACAATTTGTCTGTATACAAATCTAACTCAGACTTGTTTTTATGCAACAATGCGCCACCGGATTTATACTCTTTGTGTTTAATCCAGCCTTCATCAGCGAATTGCGGCAACTCCTTTTCCTTGGCTTTGTATACAATATACGGAAGCGTTCTTTTCCGCTTAAAAGGATTAATTTCCAAGCCAGTTATTGTATTATTCCAATCTCTCATTTTTCCCTCGCTTTACCCTTGCGGTAAATTTGAATAAACACATTCATTAAAGCTCTTACGAGCATTAACAGTTCCAGAGATTACACACTTTCTTTCCGTAATGATTTGAGTTCCGCACTCATTGAAAATAGAGGTAATTTCATCTGACATGCCATTTGTCATAATAAAATATGCCTCTTCTTTAATAATTGACAAAATCAACGTTTTCAATCTCTCCTGATCTTTTATGCTAAAAGTGTGAGCATTATATGCAACAAAACCATTTTCTTTTGGCTTTTCAGAAACTGAATATGGCGGATCAAGAAAAACCAAATCTCCCTTTTTAATTTTTCCTTTAATCTTCTCAAAATCTCCTGAAGAAATATCAGCATTCATTAATTTCTTGCTTGCGAAAAGAATCTTTTCATAATCATATTCTTTACGATTATAGCCATACGGCACATTATACTCCCCTTTGGAGTTTTCCCGATAAATTCCATTAAATGAATAATGATTGAGATAAATAAACCGTGCGGCTATATCTATATCATTTACTGGTTTCTGCTTTCTGATGCGATAATATCCTTCTTTTCCGACAGGTAAGCTTTTTATTTTCTCAATAACTTGGTACG
>CASEZU010000065.1 GCA_949292445.1 uncultured Spirochaetales bacterium
CTACGAACCGGCTTCTTCTTTCCTTTCTGCCTATGTTCGTTTGAATTGACAGAAGCCTACAGCTTCTTTTCTCTCTCTTTCCCTTCGCTCATGATCCAAAAAGCTCCCGGAGTTCCGGGTTGCCTGTCCAATCTAGCACTCACCGCGCTGCCTGTCAAGCTCTTTCCAGCTCTCCGTTTTCTTTTCTGCGCTCTCGCGAGCACCGAGGCTGTATTCTGCACATTTCCCACCAACGTGTAAACCCTTTTTGACATCTTTTTTGCAAAATTTTTACACTTTTTAGTTTAATTCATTGTTTTGCAACAAGATAAAACTGTAAAAATTATTTTGCGTCTCCATTCCACTTTGAAACGAGGAAATCCATGTCGCTTGCAAGCCTCCTTACTGCGTCCGAAAGTTTCCTCGCCTTCTTCTCATTTGCAAGGTCAATGCCGGATGCAGCCCGCTCCATTCGTGTCATGACGTCTTCAAGCTCACCGCGGCTCTTCTCAAGAATGCTGAATGCTCCTCTGATATCCTCCGCGCTCTTTGCTCTGAGTGCTGTATCGTTCTGCAGCGGTATCTCATCACTGAGAAGATCGAAGCGTTCATAGAGCTTCGGCGCGTAGGCATGCTCCCCTTTCTCATTCTTCAGCCTTGAGGCGAAATACTGGGCGACATTATCCTCGCCGTGGACGACGAAGACCACCTCCGGCTTCCTTGAGAATTCTCCTATCCATTTCTCAAGCCCCTTCTGATCAGCATGTCCCGACGTACCCTCCAGGACTGCGATCTCCGCATTGACTGAAATCTGCTCGCCGAAGAGCGTCACATGATCCGTCCCGTCGACAAGGGAGCGGCCGAGCGTCCCTTCTGCCTGGTAGCCTACGAAAAGCACCGTAGACTCACGCCTCCACAGATTGTGCTTGAGATGATGCCTGATACGGCCCGCCTCGCACATGCCCGATGATGATATTATGACAGCGCTCTCTCTGCGTTCATTGAGCGCTTTGGACTCCTCGACATCAGTTATTGTCACAAGCGACGGGAAGAGGATCGGATTGATGCCGCGCTTTATCATGCTGCGCGCCTCATCATCGAAGTAGTCCTCCCTGAGGCAGGATGAGAAGACTCTTGTGGCTTTCACCGAGAGCGGGCTGTCGACAAAGACAGGAATCTCATAGGGAAGCAGCTTTCTGTCCATTATTATCCGGAAAAGATAGAGTATCTCCTGCGTCCTTCCTACCGCAAACGACGGGATCACGAGGTTGCCTCCGCGGCGGAACGTCCTGTCGGTGATCTCAGCGAGCTTCCTGGCCCTGGCAAGAAGCACCTCCCCCTCATCCCTGTCCTCCTGCTCATGGAGCCTGTCACCATATGTGGATTCCATGACAACGAAATCCGCCTCATGGAAATAGAGGGGATCGCGGATCATGGGCTGGTCGATGTTCCCGATGTCGCCTGAGAAGACGATGCTCCTCTCCCCCTCATCAGTAAGGCAGTGTATACGGACGGAGGCGGAGCCTAAGAGATGCCCGGCATCGATTAATTCAAACCACATGGAGGAAGAGAGATCAATGCGCTCTCCGTAGCTTACAGGATGGAAAAGCTCCAGCACCGCTTCAGCATCGGAGGATGTATAGAGAGGCTCCACAGGCGGCTCCCCGTGCCGCTTTCTCTTCCTCGTCTTCCACTCGGCCTCGCTCTCCTGGATGTGGGCACTGTCCTCGAGCATTATTGATGCAAGCTCCATTGTAGCCGAGGTTGAATATACCGGGCCTGCATAGCCCAGCTTTGCCAGGAGCGGCAGACGCCCTGAATGATCTATGTGTGCATGGGTGAGAATGACTGCGTCGACCATCGACGGCGAGAAAGGAAGATCCTCGCCCATCTTCTTCTCATCACTTCCCTGGGGAAGTCCGAGATCAATCAGGACCGAAAAGCCCTGATGCTCCAGAAGGAACGAGGAACCTGTGACAGTGCGTGCTGCACCGAAGAATGTTATCTCCATCTTCACCTCCGGCATCATTTTAGCACCGGAGAGAGAAGGGAAATGTGTTTTTCAGTCGAAGAACAGCTGGTAGACGTCGTCCTTTGTCTTTGATGAGGAGAGCATCCTCACAAAGAGGCCGGAAGAAGCCACCTTGGCGATCGAGGAAAGTATCTGGATATGCTCGGTCGGATTCTCAGCC
>CASEZU010000066.1 GCA_949292445.1 uncultured Spirochaetales bacterium
GATCAGCGTGATTATCCTTGCGGCAAGGTGTTCTCTTCTCATAACATCTCCGTTATAGCCATATCGCAGGGAATGACAAGAGAGGCGTGTTCTAATCTTTCTTTAATTTTCATGTGCGATAATCACAGAAGGAGGAGTCCATGCGTGTGCTTGTGGCAGAGGATGAAAGGGAACTTAACGGGGTTATAGCGAAGCGTCTTGCCGATGAGGATTATGCCGTCGATTCCGCTTTTGACGGAAGGACAGCGCTGGAGTACATGCTCGCCACGCCGTATGACATAGTTCTTCTTGATGTCATGATGCCCGGTATGGACGGCTTCGAGGTACTGAGGAGATACCGTGAGGCAAACGGCACTTCACCTGTGCTGTTCCTAACAGCCCGGGATGCTGTATCCGACCGTGTGCATGGCCTTGATACAGGCGCGGATGACTACCTCGTGAAACCATTCTCATTCCAGGAGCTTCTCGCAAGGATGAGGGTGCTTCTCAGAAGACCTTCCTCTTCGCGGTCCTCCATGCTCCAGGTTGGTGATCTCCAGCTTGACACATCATCCCGCAAAGCGGTGCGCCGCGGACGGACCATAGAGCTGAGCTCCAAAGAGTATTCGATTCTGGAATATATGATGCGCAATGAGTCGGTTGTCCTCAGCCGCGAGAGCATACGGGAACACATCTGGTCCTGGGATTACGACGGGGAATCGAACATAGTCGATGTCTATATAAGGTACCTGAGAAAGAAGATAGATGACGGTGAGAGCGTCAGGCTCATTCATACGATCAGAGGAGCGGGGTACATGATAGGGGGAAATGGGCAGTGACGATAAAGAAGAGAATTGTCATATGGTACACGATATGGATGGCTGTTCTGGTGGCCATAGCGTCCGCTGTGCTTCTCTCCGGAAGCGGCGCGCTCATGAGGCGTGAGGCGATGGCTGATCTTGAGGAGACGGTGCATGATGCTGCGGAGGATATCAGGATCGGCCGTGACGGACGTGTGAGGCTTGATGATGACATGGAATTCTTCGATGACGGCACCTATCTCTCCGTATGGGAGGATGGAAGCATCATAGCCGGGAGGTTCCCTGATGAGGTCAGCGCTCCTGAACCTGCTGACGGAGCTATGAGGGAGATTCCAGGTGCTGAGGGCGAGTGGTACTGCTTCGATCTGATGCTCTCAGATGGCGTTTTCCTCCGCGGAGCCTCAAGGGTATATGGCATGGGGGCACTCATGTCCTCTCTTCATCTGCTTGTTATCCTGCTGCTGCCTGCGGTTGTTCTGCTCGCGGCTTTCGGCGGCTATGTGATAGTCCGCCGTTCTTTCCGTCCTGCTGACAAAGTGATAGCTACTGCAGGTGAGATAGCGGGGTCTGATGATCTGTCAAAGCGTATCGCACTGGGGGAAGGATGCGATGAGATACATCAGATGGCATGGGCTTTTGACAGCATGCTGGACAGGATTGAGCATGCGTTTGAGAAGGAGAAGCAGTTCACATCCGATGCTTCCCATGAGCTCCGGACCCCGATAGCCGTGATACTGGCAGAGACAGAATATGCGAAGGACCATGCGGGCGACGAGGCGAAAATGGAGGAATCGCTTTCCGTCATAGCCCGTCAGGCCGGGAGGATGTCCAGGCTTGTGTCCGAACTCCTGCTTATTGCCCGTTCCGACAAAGGAACGCTGACGCCGCATCCGGAGCATTTCGATGTTTCCGAGCTGTGT
>CASEZU010000067.1 GCA_949292445.1 uncultured Spirochaetales bacterium
CCCAGTCCGGTTGCAAGGGCGGCACCCTCTATTCCCATTGCAGGAACAGGCCCCGCACCGAAGATGAACAGAGGATCGAGTATTATATTTGTAAGGCACCCCGCCATCATCGCCAGCATCGAGACCTTCATCCTGCCGACAGCCTGGAAGATCTTCTCGAATGTTATCTGGATGATGTTCACAAGCGTGAAGGCAAATGCGACAGCAGAGTATCTCATACCATAATCAATGACAGCCTCAGACCGGGTGAACATTGAAAGGAATGAGGGCATTATCGCGATGGAGGCTGCTGTAAGTACAACACCATGGATAACACCGAATATAATTCCCATCGTCGCGGCGGCATCTGCCTTTTCCCTCTCCCCCGCTCCCGAATGATAGGCTATCGAGGCATTGATTCCGACTCCGAAACCGACACCGGCTGAGCTGATGAAATTCTGCACAGGGAAGACGAGCGACAAGGCTGTCATCGCCTCCTCGCTGATGCGTGCGACGAAATAGCTGTCAACGATGTTGTAAAGCGAGTTCACAAGCATCGATATGACCATCGGTATGGACATTGAGAGAAGAAGAGGAAGGATTGGCCTCGTCCTCATGAAATCCGGATCATTCACCATAGTCTCTCCCCGGGCAAAGACAATTTCCCACAAGAACTCCTTTCCACGTCGTCAGACGGCGGCGTGCGGCGAAAAGGGCTGTGTGAGCCGGAAAAATCCACACGTTTTTTTTCATCCGGATGATCCGGTAATCGAGAGAAACTGTCAACCGGGAAACGCAGTGATGAAGCGTCCCGCCTCGGCTTTCATCGCTTTCCAGTCACTCTCAGAGGCCGCATCATGCACAGCGACTGTATGGAAACCGGCGCCGGCTGCGGTCCGGATGCCGCAGAGTATGTCCTCATAGACCTCGCACTCCTCCGGCAAAAGTCCAAGCGCGGAGGAAGCTGAGAGGTATACATCAGGATACCTCTTGTCCCTGCCTGCCTCCCCTGTTGTCGCGATCTTCCGGAAAAAGCTGAGGACACCGTTGTTCTCAAGCGCTGCGGCAGCCGTGTCATATGAGAGATCTGTCGCGGCAGCGATCAGCACTCCGCGGGAGGAAAGGTCACGGAGAAAAGAGGCGGCACCGGGCTTGAGAGGGATCTCATGGCGGTAAGCCTCCTCCGCCATATCCTTCCAGATAGCGACAAGCTCCTCAGGGGATTCTGTGAGGCGGAACAGAGCGGCCGTGTACCTGGCGGCTTCCATGAAACTCAGCTCCGAAAGCGTTTCTACATACCCGTCAGGCATCTCTAGGCCGCGCTCAGAGAGGAATCTCCTGTCGATATCCTCCCAGACGGAGGATGAGTCGAGAAGAGTCCCGTCGAGGTCAAAAATGGCACCTTTCATGAAAGCCATGCAGCCCTCAGTTCCGCAGCCGCAGAGGCGGGATCAGGAGATGATACAACTGCGGACACGACTGCGATGCCGTCGATACCCATTCCTTTGTAAAGTCCCAGCGTCTTCATATTGATGCCGCCTATGATGACAATGGGGATCGATACCGCTTTCCTTATCCTCCTGAGCGTCTCAATGCTCACATTCTCAGCGTCTGTTTTAGTGGCTGTCGGATTCATCGCCCCGACACCAAGGTAGTCCGCCCCGTCTCGCTCTGCAGCAATTGCCTCTCCGACAGTCGAAGCGGAGACACCGAGGAGCATTCCATGGGGTAGTACCTTTCTCAGGGGGGCTGCCGGTATGTCCGACTGCCCCACATGCACACCCTCAGCCCCAATCGCAAGTGCCACATCAGCTCTGTCATTGATGATCAGAGGGACGCCCGCAGCCCTTGTTATGCGATGGACGCTCTCCGCTATCTCGAAGAAATCACGGCTCGTGACATCCTTCTCCCTCAGCTGGATCACCGATGCGCCGCCTCTGATGGCCTCGCTGACGCTCTCCTCTATTGTGGCCGAGCTCATCAGGCCTCTGTCCGTGCAGACATAGAGGGTATAATCAACAGTTTTCATACTCAAGTTTTCCCCTGAGCTCAACTGTTCTGTCATCCATATGGCTGAGCTCATCGATCAGGGCGATGTGGAAACTGCCCGTGCCCTTCTCTCCGGCTTTCTCAAAAGCAATTTCCCCGGCAGCCCCCATTGCCGCAATGGCGGCAGCTGCCGCCTCAAAATGGTTGTCTGAAGCGCCGACAAAAGCACCGATGATGCCGGAAAGCATGCAGCCTGTGCCTGTGATGAGGCCCATTTCCGCACGGCCTGATGAAATGCGAGCGATCCTGCCGGCAGAATATACCGTGTCCACCTTTCCTGTAATGGCAACAACAGATCCGGTAGACTCTGACACAGCCTTTGCCACTGCGGCAGGATCAGCATCCTTCTCGGTCATGGAAGAGTCAACGCCCTTGGTACCGGCTCCTTTTCCCGCTATATATGCCACCTCGGAGAGATTGCCGCGGATGACAGAGAAACGGATCTCAGACAGCAGGCGGTCGGTTACGCTGCATCTGTACCTTGATGCCCCGGCTCCGACAGGATCAAGCACAACAGGAATCCCGAGCTCATTGGCTTTCTTTCCTGCCGCGGCCATCGACTCGACTGTACGCGCATTCAGCGTCCCGATATTTATGACCAGCGCCTGACTGATCGAGACGATATCCTCCACATCGCTGATGTCATCGGACATTATCGGGGAAGCCCCGACAGCGAGAATCGCATTGGCCACATCATTCACAGTAACATAGTTCGTAATGCAGTGCACAAGCGGGCATTTCTCCCGCACTGAAAGAACCTCATTCATGATCATCTCCTCCTGCCATCTCCCAGAATATGAGCTCCTGCCTGCTTGCTTCCCTGAAAACGGCGCTGAGCTTTCCGATCTCATCCTCACTCTTTCCAGCAAGCGCCTTCTCGCAGTAAGAGGTCCATGCATCGCAGCACTCGTCATACCATGGGGCTGTGTAATCCGAGACAAGAGGGGCATACTGCGTCTCCATCACGCCGGGCCATCTTCTGAGCGTTTCCTTAAAGACGTAGCCGTAGCCGAGCATGCATGGCATCACAGCCATCAGGATCTCCTCTAGGCTGCCTGTCTCCGCAGTGCTGATGAGAAATGAGGTATAGCTCCTGCAGGCCTTCGTCATGGGAATGCTCTCGACATCATCATCCGTCATTCCGGCTTTTCTGAGATAATCAAGCCTCGTCGCATTCTCGCTCTCGTTGACAAAGCCCAGGATGGAATAGAAGAACTGCATGTCGCGGAGTGTCCTTGACCTGAACATGCCCATGGCGAACGCCTTGAGATAGTAACGCAGATAAATGCTGTCCTGTATTATGTAGTTCAGGAAGAGTGACTCGTCCACGGTGCCCTTCCCGAGAGCCTCGAGGAACGTGGTATCAGCTGCAGCCTTCCAGAGATCCATTGAATCGGAAATGATCCTGTCCATAACTTTCATACATCGCCTCCTTTTCTATACATGAAGAAATGATCCGTAGGACCGTTGCCCTTTCCTAGATCCAGAGCATGTTCTATCGCTCCGGTGACATATTCCTTGCCCAGGCGGACAGCCTCCTCAAGCTCCTTTCCCAGCGCAAGGTAGGAGGCAATGGCACTCGAGAGCGTGCACCCCGTCCCATGCGTGTTCTTCGTATCGATGCGGCGTCCAGGGAATATGCGGAAATCCTTCCCGTCGAAAAGGACATCATCGGCGTTGCCGATATGATGGCCGCCTTTGACGAGGACAGCTTTTGCCCCCATCCCGGCAATGAGCTCTCCGGCCTTCTTCATATCATCGATGGTATGGATGTCCATACCGGAGATCCTCTCTGCCTCCGGAATATTGGGTGTGAGTACTGTGGCAATGGGAATGACTTCCCTGATCAGGGTGCCGATCGACCCCTCCTCCATCAGCGGAGAGCCGTTCTTCGCGTACATGACGGGATCTATCACGATGTGGCGCGGCCTGTACTCCCTGAGCTTCGAGGCAACACACTCCATGCACTCCGGAGATGAGAGCATGCCGACTTTCACCGCATCTGGCGGAATATCCTCAAAAACGGCATCAATCTGGTCGCTGATGACGCGCGTGGAAACATCCTCAATTGAAATGACTCTTCTGGTATTCTCCGCGACAACGGAGACGATGACGGACATGGCGAATACGCCTAAAGCCGACATTGTCTTGATATCTGCCTGGATCCCTGCGCCGCCCGAGGCATCCGAGCCGGCGATCGTAAGAGCTGTATGCATATGCCTCCTTCGATGCAGAGGATCGCGTACTGCTCTCCATGCTCCCTACGATGGTGTTAGCCAACAGGTTCCAAGGGTCAGGTTCTACCTTCTCAGCTCAGTGAGCTCCCCTGCATTCCCCCGTATTCTTGCACAACTCAGGGCTGAATACAACCTGGGAATGCAGGGTAAAGCTGTCAAATCGCTCCGTATTCAAGAAGCAGCTTCTCGATATCAGTGCCGCGGATGCGCTTCAGCACTTCCTTCAGGGCGAGCTTCTCCTTCAGCCCCAGCTCCATATCTGTGAGTCTGGCACCATCCCTGAGAGCCACTGACGCATGAACAAGATCGCGCACGTCGAACGCGCTTCCCCAGACCTCGGGCACGCCTCTCTCCACATTCATCAGCGTGTATACAGCCTCCATCGCAGTCCTTATCGAATACTCGGTGGTGAAGATCGTGTCACGCTCCGTTTCCGCAAACTGCCCGATGAATGCGAAATTCACTGCTCCTTCAGGAACCACATACGGCCGGTCGCCGAGAGAACGCGGCATGAAGAATGCCGTGATATAAGGCATCATGCATGGCACTGTATTGCAGCTCTCCTCAGCGATCGAAGGTATCTCATCAAGAGGAACACCGATATGGTACAGCCACTCCATTGCTATCTCCTTTCCCGTACAGTCGCACATCGGCTTTCTGACATAATCGCCCTCCGTGAATGGAAACAGCCCATAGATCCAGCCGACCAGCTCATTGCTCTTCTGCGTCCGGAACTGCGGCTGCCGGTTGAACGTCCAGCTCAGGAGCCACGAGGAGTCCCTCGCCGTCACGATTCCGCCGGTCACGACCTTGCCGGAATAAGGGTTTCTTTTCGTGATCTTCTCAATATAGGGAACGACACGGTCATCAGAGAGCGTCACGGTCGCGCTCATCCATGCAGTCTTCTCAGGATCGGAGCAGAATTTCTCCGGGTGTCCGAAATCCTCAGACTGCGAGGCAATGCGCTTCCAGAGATCCCACCCTCCGCCGGCCCTGAGCTCGGGAGAGTACGGTGCGGTGCTGTCCTGGCTGCCGAGCGTGCTGTTCTCCACGCAGCCGCCCGGAGTTATGAAAAGGAGATCATCATCAGAGAGAAATATCACCCTCTCCCCATCCCCGTCCTGCACTGTTATGGAAACGGCGCGCTTCACGCCATCGGAAACGGAGAAACGGACATCGGTGACCTTCGTCTCCGTGATGATATCCACACCGCAGTCCTCAAGGTACTTCTGCAGCGGCAGTATCATTGACTCATACTGGTTATACTTTGTAAAGCGCAGCGCCGAGAAATCAGGGAGTCCCTCCACATGATGGATATACCTTCTGATATAAATCTTCATCTCCAGCGCGGAGTGCCAGTTCTCGAAAGCGAACATCGTCCTCCAGTACAGCCAGAAATTGCTCTCAAGCACCTCGGACGAGAACACATCCTCGATCGTCCTGTCGTACAATTCCTCATCAGGGGTGAAGAAGAGTTTCATGATCTCGAGCTGGGCCTTGTCGGAAAGGGAGAATTTTCCGCCGGTCTTTCCATCCTCTCCCCTGTTCATCGTCGCCCTCATCAGTGAGTAATTGGGATCATCCTTGTTGAGGTAGTAATACTCATCGAGCACGCTCATGCCCTCGTTCTCGATCGAAGGGATTGAGCGGTAGAGATCCCACATACACTCGAAATGATTGTCCATCTCCCTTCCACCTCGCATGACATAGCCAAGACCTTCATACTCCCAGCCGTCACAGGCTCCGCCGAGAACGGGATCCTTCTCGATGATGTGAACCCTTTGTCCGCCGAGACCGGCATCGCGCACAAGGAACGCCGCAGCAGCAAGCGCTGCAAGTCCGGATCCGATGATGTATGCGGATTTTCTCTCCGCACCCTCAGCCTTCCGCGGTCTCACGAAAGCCTCATAATTTCCACTGGAATGATACATGTTGTTTCCTCCTGCCCTGAAATTACAGGGATGGAGGATGGGAGCATATTTACATTCAGCGCCCTTTGTCAGGATTCCTTGCAGAGGCAGGCTTCTGTAAGGACAGGAAGCGTTCAACAGCATTCTCGAAGCTGCCGGACATGACACATTCAATGCGGCGTATCATCATTTCAGGCTTCTCCCTCATGCCGCTGCCGATCCAGTCAAGCATGATCCCGATGAATGCGTATGAATAGAAGGAGGCTATGAACATCAGCTCATCTTCAGAGAGGCGGCAGGAAGAGGCAGTCTCACGGAGCACGGACATGAGCAGCTCAGTCACAGGGCCTGTAAGGCTACGCTCAAGCTGTTCGCGGCTCATCGAATTGCAGACGTTGAAGACAAAGACATGATTGCTCTCAACCGCCTGGAATACGGAGAGAAAACCATCCTGCCATGTATCATGTGTCTTTCTCCCGGAAAGAATCGCAGTGATGTCAGAGGAGATTATCCAGCCGACAAGATCGTATATGTCCCGGAAATGATAATAAAATGTCATGCGGCTGATACCGCACTCGGCGGCGATATCCATGACCGTCACGCGCGAGAGCGGCCTGGAAACAAGCAGCGACTTGAGGGCATCGGCTATCGCCTTTCTGGTAATGTCACTCACGTTGAAATCCTACCCCCGGCTGCATCGCAGCAGCAATATTCCCGGATAAAAGGCCGGATGACAGAAAGCAAGCTGGACACTACTGCAGATTCCTGAATTTCCTGGCATAGACCATCGAGCTTATGGCACCGTAGATCATCATCGCCCCCGAGGCGAAAAGCACTGCGGCGAAGAGCGTCATTATCACACCGGTGAGGAAGTTCGGGAACATGAAGAGGATCAGGGAGAAGATGAAGGAGAGTACTGTCTCGAGCCCCAGCCCCGGAGCTGTAATGCCCGCGTGGGATATGACAACAAGATCAATCACATCTACCACTCCCGTGATGAGGAACGCAGCTGCTGCGATATATACAAGCACCGTGGGGATCAGCGTGGGAGCCGCCAGCGCGATTATTATCACAAAGAGGCCTGCAAGCATGTTTATCAGGGCCTTGCCCATCGAAAGGCCGCGGATCCTCATTCCCAGCTGTTCCTTCAGCCGGTATGCTGCGATCAATGTCCTGATGCCGTCTATGGCGAGATAGACGCCGAAAGCGGAGATGACGACAGTGAGAAAACCATCGGGACGGAGTATCATGTAAAGGCCGACAAATATCATCAGCAGGCCTGAAATCATCAGCGGTATATATCTCTTCATATACTGAGTATCATTCCGAATGCTGCAAAAGGAAAGGATTATTCCACCTTTCGCCGCTTTTGGCTAACATATCGGCATGACTGGAAAGAAATATCTCCTCTTCGATGCTGACAACACGCTCTACGACTTCAATGCGACGGAAAAGACTGCGCTTTCAAGGCTGTTTACCCTTCATTCAATCAGTGAAGATCTCCTGGATGTCTACCACGAAGGAAACAGGAAGTGCTGGGAAAGATACGAGGAAGGAACGCTGACTCTGGAGGAGCTGGAGACAGAGCGCTGGCGCCTCTTCATTGAAGCTGTGGGCTTGGACGCTGATCCCGAGGCGATAGGAAAGGAGTATTCCAGGCTCCTGGGAGAAGCGGGAATAATGATTCCCGGTGCTGTTGATCTCCTGGACAGGCTTTATGGCAGGTACAGTCTTTCCATCATCACGAACGGAATCGCTTCCGTCCAGAAAGAACGCATAAGACGCACTGATACGGGAAAATACTTCGACCATATATTCATCAGCCAGGAAATAGGATTCGCCAAACCGGCCCCGAGGTTCTTCTCCCATGTGCTCTCAGTGCTGGATGCGGACAGAAGCAGCTGCCTCGTCATAGGGGACAGCCTCACGAGCGATATAAAAGGCGCATCCGATGCCGCAATAGACTCTGTCTACCTATCATTCGATGGCAAAACCTCGGAGGAAGCGACATGGTCAGTCTCCTCCTACAAGGCTCTTATCAACCTTCTTGAAAGCTGATCGCCCTGCGCTGTACGCATGCCTGAATAAGCTATTGGCAGGAAGCGCTGAGGCGCACCGCAATTGGAAAATAATGAGAACCTGAGCAATAATATTGGCAGATGCTGTAACTTGCTGCGAATATTCTTCAGGTGTACAGGATGATTGAGAACGGGAAAATCGAATATAAGATCAGGCTCTCAGACACATTGGAAAAGGATGTTGTCTCTTTTCTGAATGCTCATGGCGGTGAAATATACATCGGAATTGACGATGATGGATCTGTCGCAGGCACAGATGATCCGGATGCAGTGCAGCTGGCGCTGAGCGACAGGATCAGGAATAACATCAGACCTGAGACAATCGGACTTTTCGACAAAATAAGGGAGAAGCTCTGGAAGGAATATTTCTGGTCAAGGAACTACTGTCTGATAACAGCGGGAGGAGCGCCGCTTGAGATCCTGAAGGAATACATCCGTACACAGGGAGAGGACTATGATGGAAGAAAGGGCTGATACCATCATTGTCTCAAAATGCATGGAATTCAGGATAAAGCCCACCATGGAGCAGAAGGAGCTCATCTGGAAGACCTTCGGGTGCAATAGATTTGTGTGGAATCATCTCCTTGATGAGCGTATAAATTATGAGAAGATGAACAAGGGCAAGCTCCTGAATACAACCCCTGCACATCTGAAGAAGGAGAATCCTTTTCTTTCTGAAGTTGATTCGATGGCCCTGATAAACACGCAGCTGAATCTGAATCAATCATGCAAGAAGCTCTTCCCGAAAGGAAAGGCTCCTAAGTTCAGGGCAAAGGGAAAGGACAAGAGGTCATATACCACCAACTGGATAAACAACAACATAGAGATAATCCGCATAAAGGATGATGAGAACTACATCAAGCTGCCGAAACTGGGGAGAGTCCGCATCATACTCCACCGTAGCATACCGGACGGATGGAAGATGAAGCATGCAACAGTGAAGGAGACGGCAAGCGGGAAGTTCTTCATATCGCTTACATTCGAAGCTGAGATTGAGGCGATTGAGAGAAGGACGGAATTCGAGAAGGTTGAGGCATTCGATTATTCCATGCCCTCCCTTGTTGTCTCCTCTTCCGGAGAGAATGACATCACTGCAGACGACATCCGCTGGTACCGCAATCTTGAGGAGAGGATTGCAAAGGAGCAGAGGAAGCTCTCACGGATGAAGTATGGCTCTGCAAACTACTGGCAAGAGAAGCACAGGATCGGGAAGCTCCATGAGAAGGCAAGGAACAGGAGGAAGGACTTTCTCCATAAACTTTCCCGAGGTGCAGTAAATGATTTCGATGCCGTTGTAGTAGAGGACATCAACCTCCAGTCCATGTCTCAGAGTCTGAGCTTCGGCAAGGCCGTATATGACAATGGCTATGGCATGCTGAGGAACATGCTAGCCTACAAGCTGAATGAGCATGGCAAAATACTCGTTAAGGTCGATAGGTTCTTCCCCTCCTCGAAGCGATGTTCAGTGTGTCACGAGGTGAACCATGACTTGCAGCTGTCAGATAGAGAGTGGATATGCAAGAGCTGCGGTACACATCACGACAGAGACAAGAACAGTTGTAAAAACCTGCTGGATGAGGGAATAGACATCCTGAACCGCTGGGCTAGCGGGGATAGCTCACTGATACTGGCACCATCAGGTGTCTTGAGTGAGAAGAAGTTCCATCCTCAGGCTCATAGCAATGTGAGACAGAGTGGAGAGTAGGTCACGGATCTTGATCTTGTCGAACAGCTCGGCTCTGGCATGAACCGCATTCTCCGCTCATATGACAGGAACATATTCAGGATCTCCGATCATTTCATCCGCGTGGTATTTCCATTTGCGAAATCTCCGAATGAGAATGATCCCAGAAATCAGAGGCCTGAGACTGTAAATGAGACTGTAAAAACATATTGCGCAGCTCCGCTGCAAAGCAGGAACGGAAAAAGGATTCTCAGAATCCTGCAGAAACAGCCTGAAGCCACATATGAGGATCTTGCAAAGAGAACAGGGCTGGGGAGAGCCACTGTCGCCAGGGTTCTGAAAGAACTTGCCGCAAACGGGGCAATCATACGCTATGGTTCTGATAAGAAAGGCGGCTGGAAAGTGATGTGATCCTGTCAGCGTCTTCTGAGTATCAGAGCCTCATACGGTGATAGAACAGCATCCGAATCCAGAGATGCCCTTCCTGTATTGGTAAGCACAATCTCTCCATAGCCTGAAAGATCGATTGGGAGCCTGTGCTCATCTCTGGAGAAGTTGGCAATGAGATAATAAGCCTCAGACCCATCCTCTCTCTCGAAAGCGTAGATATACGGATCATCCTCGAGCGCGAACGCGAGGCTGCCCCTTCTGATAGCATGGCTGCTCTTTCTGAGCGCGGTCATAGCCCTGTAGAAAGCAAGGACGGAATCAGGATCACCATCCTCTGCAGCCACATTCCACTCCTTATAATCCGGATTGACTCCGAGCCATGGCCTTCCTGTGGAGAACCCGGCATTTTCAGAAGCATCCCACTGCATCGGGCTGCGGGCATTGTCCCGGCTTATTTTCCTTGCCTTCGCGAAAGCCTCCTCAGGAGATGTGCCGGAAGCAACGAGCTCATTGTAGAAATTCCTCGTGTCT
>CASEZU010000068.1 GCA_949292445.1 uncultured Spirochaetales bacterium
GCGATGAGGGCATCCTTTTCAGGGCACTCGTCAGTAAGGAGCGCGATGAGGAAGTGCTCTGCCGATATATACTCATCCTTGAACTCCGCAGCGACTTTGTCGCAGGAGCCGAGGATTCTTGCTGCTGAGCGTGAGAACGAGACCTGTGCATCCCCGTAGAGCTTGGGAAGAGCGGAGAGTATCTTCTCCATCGAGGCCACAACGGCCTCAGGCTGTACCCCGAGCTTCTCGAAAAGCGGACGCAGTACGCCGTCCTTCTGCTCAGTCAGTGCTGTAATGATATGTGCAGGCGTGACCTCGGAATGCTTCTCAGCAGAAGCCTTCTGGGCCGCCTCCTCTATAGCGCTCTGCAGCTTCAGTGTAAATTTATCGTAATTCATCCAAATACCTCCAGAGTTCTATATTCCGTACACGTCCTGTGTACATCAGGGAATATAATAACGGAGGCGGAAATCGTTAAGTCATGCCCTGAGGCTTTCGAGATAGCCGGAGATCATCGTCATCGCGGCGTCCTTGTCGAAGGCACGGAAGAATGCGACGCGGAAGCATTCAAGCTCTGCGAGGTTGAAAATGGCCTCGGCGGTGGCATCGATGTCCATGCGGCGGAGATTTCCGTTATCCACACCCTGCCTGAGAAGCCTCTTGAAGAGTATCGAGAGCTTTGCCGTGCGGTGATGTATCACATCGGCGAAATCCACACCGTCGCGCTTGGCGGAAACCATGACATCCATGAGATTCATCAGCGCGGGCTCATTCTCTACAGCTGTATCCACTATGTCGGAAAGGATCAGCTTCATCCTCTCTATCTCATCGCCGCCGTCCGGCCCCCAGGCTATCGCGGAGTATTTTGCAAAGAGCCTTCCTGTGATGAGTTTGACCGCATAGTAATAGATCTCATCCTTGTTGTGGAAATACTGATAGACCGTAGGCCTGGAGATGCCCGCATCCTCCGCGATCAGGGAGAGATTCGAGTTGTGATAACCTTCCCTCGAGAACACCTCAAGGGCCGTGCGAAGTATAGTCTCCTTTCTTTCCTCATGGTCTATCTTCTTTGGCATGGGAAAATGATACCACATCTGATGGAAAAATACACTTGCGAGGAATGGTGTAAGAAAAAATTAGGGATATAATCACCATATGCTGTCCCTCCTGATCTACATAACAGCAATGGCGATAACCCCGGGGCCGAACACGATTCTCTCCATGGCCAATGCCGCCGCAGTCGGATTCAGGAAAGGAATCAGGCTCAATATAGGGATGCTGATAGGCATCACGCTCGTGACGATGATCGCCTTTGCAGCCGCCGCGCTTCTTTATGCCGTGCTGCCCAAGGCTGAGAGAGTAATGCAGGCTGCGGCTTTCATCTATCTTCTCTATCTCGCATACAGGATGCTGCGCCTCGGATCAATACAGGAAAAGGAAGAGAAAAGCGCCACGATGCTGCAGGGACTGCTTCTGCAGCTTGTGAATGTGAAGGTATACCTTCTGGCGCTCACGGCAATAAGCGCATACATCATGCCATCATCCGCCTCCATTGCCTCTGCAGCGCTGCAGTCCCTTCTCATCCCTCTGATCTGTTTCATCGCGGGACTTATCTGGGCAGCCGGAGGCTCGCTTCTGCGAAACATCTACACACGCCACCGCCGGGCAATATCAGTCATCTTCGCCATCTCCCTTCTCTGGTGTGCCCTGAAAATCATCATCTGACAGCCAAGCGCATAGGTCACTTTTCCTTCGGATATGATTGCTGTAATATGAAGCGTGAGCATTGCTCGCCTTGGCCCGCATAGCATAATGGATAGTGCATTCCCCTCCGGAGGGAAGGATGGCGGTTCGATTCCGCCTGTGGGTACATCAGGGAAAGCCTGCAGCTGGGGAATTTTCCGCAAGTTTCCGATGTATCACGATTACAGACAGATATTTTTCTCCTTTTTCTTGGCTGAAATCATGCCAATACTTCCTCTCTGGTGTATGCTCTGAACATAGGAGTCAGATATGCTCTATCCGGAAATAAATGAATCAAGAAGCGTGATGGATCTCGGAGGCGCCTGGAGCTTCCGCCTGGATGACGGGACAAGAAGCGAGGGATATGCTGATGCGGCATTCATCGATGCAGGCGGCCT
>CASEZU010000069.1 GCA_949292445.1 uncultured Spirochaetales bacterium
CCCGTCGATTTCAATTGAGCCCGAATCAGGGCGGAGAAAGCCAAGCATGAGGCGGAGCAGTGTGGTCTTTCCTGATCCGTTGCGGCCAAGCAGCGCCGTGATCCTTCCTCCTTCAATGGAGATGGAGACATCCTCGAGTACCCTGCGTTTCCCGTAGCTGAAAGAGATGTTCCGCGCCTCAAGTCTCATCTTTCCTGCCCTCCTTGATGATCAGATAGAGGAAGAAAGGGGCTCCGATGAAAGAGGTGAGTATTCCTATCGGTATCTCCGAATATGTCGCTGAACGGGATATGGTGTCCACCGCGGTGAGGAAGGCCGCCCCGAGAAGAAGCGATGCCGGTACAGTCTTCCGGGCATCGGTTCCCACGATCATCCGCGTTATGTGAGGTATCACGAGGCCGACCCAGCCGATCACGCCGGCAACAGCGACGGTTGAGGCGGTCATCAGCGTCGCTGATGCTATGGCAATGCCTCTTATCACCCAGGTGTTCACGCCAAGGGATCTTGCTTCTTCCTCGGGAAGGGACAGCAGGTTCATCCTCCAGGAAAGGAGCAGCATCGGTATCGCAGCCGCGATGATAGGCGCTGCTATGAGCTTCACTTCATCCATTCCCGCTCCCGCAAGAGATCCCATCAGGAAGTAGGTGATCGCCGGAAGCTCATCCTCCGGATCCGCCACTAGTTTTATGAAACTCGTTCCGGACTGGAAAAGTGAGCTTATCATGATGCCGCCGAGGATCAGCCCCAATACCTGATTTGACGGAACTTTCGCTGCTATTTTCCATACAAGCAGCACTGCAGCTATCCCCATTGCGAAGGCAAGGAGCGGGACGGAGAATGACGGCAGTGCCCAGAGAAGGGCAAGCGCTGCTCCGAATCCAGCTCCCGTGGATGTGCCGAGCACATCCGGCGACACCATCGGGTTGCGGAATATTATCTGGAAAATGAGGCCCGAGAGCGAGAGACCTGCGCCGATGAGCGTTGAGGCGAGTATTCTTGGCAGCCTGATGTTGAACACAACTGATTCAGCCTGCGCTGTCCAGTCCGGTATTATCGGGAATATGCGTGACAGCAGTATCTTCATCAGTTCCACAGGTCCGACAGGGAATCTGCCGATGGAGAAGGAGAGTACGAACACCAGGATATAGAGCATTATGAGAATCGCTGTAGCGGAAGATCTACCTGACTTTTTCAAGAATACCTCCCGCCCGCTCCTCCAGGCATTTTTCCATCTCCTTCTCCAGCGTCAGGAAAGCATCGAGAAGCTGCCTTCCGCTTGCGGTGAGCTCGGCTTTCCCGCCGCCTTTTCCTCCCTGCGTCCTGACAACGGCTTCCTTCCCCGTCGCTTTCTCCGTGCCTCTTATCATCTTCCATGCCTTGGAGTATGAAAGCCCCATCTTCTCTGAAGCATGGCGCACGGAACCTGTTTCAGCTATCAGGGAGAAAAGCTCGGCAACACCCGGTCCGAAGAAGGGTGTTCCCTCGTCATCAGTGAGTTTCAGCAGCAGTACAGCATCCATCGAGTTGTTTTCCAAAATAATTCGATGCCATTATACATCTCTGACTATGATGGACGCAAGCATGAATGAAATTAATTTCCAGTAAATAAGTATTGGCTATATGAAAGTAAATGGGTATCCAAATATTCAAAATCCTGAGTTTGATGTCAGATACATTTCATAATGTTGATTATGTTCATAATATCGCATGGCTGCAGGATTCCGATTTTGCCTATAAAGGATCTTTTATCCATTCTTATTCGTGTAGGCGGCGAGACGCGAAGCCGCTGGAACGATGGGTATAATACCCCGGTGCTTGTGCCGGGGAAGCCTGAGTCCTAGAATAGGATGAAGGGCGGCGCCAGATGGAAGAAGAGAGCGGATACATACATTCGGCACATAACGTATCGAATCTCATATACCATTTTGTCACACCGACGAAATATCGCCGCCTAGCAATCGAAGAGCCAGTGGAAGAGGGCATAAAGCAAATATGCGCTGGGATAGAGCTGCGGTACGACTGGATAAGATTTCTTGAAGTAGGCGCCGATAGAGATCATGTGCACTGGCTGGTGCAAAGCACGCCGGAATACAGTCCGACAAAGATAATAACGACAATAAAGAGCATAACTGCGAAGCGCATATTTGCGGAGCATCCTGAAGTGAAGAAAATGCTATGGGGAGGATCGTTCTGGAGCGGCGGCTATTT
>CASEZU010000070.1 GCA_949292445.1 uncultured Spirochaetales bacterium
CAACAAAGCATGAACGCACTGTTGCCTCATAAGATAATCGATGCATTTCATCCTCCAGACAGAAATACGGATGGAGAAATACTCTTTTGACGGACTTTTTGCAATGACAGGAACAGGGAATGAAGAACAATCCCCATCCCCGTTCCGCCTGCCCTGTCATGCAGTGTTTCTGGGTCTCACTCCTCCAGTTTCCTCATAGCCTGCAGCCTCGAGAAGATCATGCATACAAGCACTCCCATCACACCGATCACAGCAAACAGGAACGCGGCTCCCGAGCCTTTTCCTTTTCCGAACAGCTGATTAAGTACTGTACCGGATCTCAAGGCCATGAAGGGTTCAAACACCGTGTCCACAAGAAATCCTCCGGCAAGATACCCCAAAGGTATGGTGAAAAACTGAAGCATATTGCGCGCTGAATACACCCTGCCCTGAATATCCTCAGGAATACTGCTCCTGAGCAGGGCATCAAGGTTTGTATTCATCACTGGAATGCAGAGCCAGCCAAGAAAGGCGCCGATACACCATATGACGGGGCTGCGGGAAAACGAGAGCATGAAGTTCTCAGTACTCATCGATATGAAGAGCGAGATGATAATCACCTTCACCCTGCTTACCGGTGCCGGCATCATGGCGGCAATTGCACTCCCCGCAATCATAGCTATCCCTGCAGCTGCCTGTACTGCCGCCAGCATGCTTTCACTCCCGAAGCTGAGAATCATGGCAGGTAAAGCAGCATTATAGATTGAGGCTATGAAATTGATCGAGGCAAGGAAGAGTATCACCTGGAGTATCCCGGCGTTAGTTCTGAGAAAACATAATGCTTCCTTCAGATCCATCATGATATGGCTTCTTTCCCGCTTCCCCTTTTCCATCTTCGGAATGCTTACAAAGAACAGAAGAGAAAGAAATGCCAGAGTGAATGTGGAGAGATCAACGATGATTACAAGAGTCAGTCCTCCAGTGGAATACAGTGCAGTTGCAATTACGGGAGAGGCCATATTGATCACGCTGTATGCAAGTGCATTGAGGCTCCCCGCCTTCTGGTACTTGTCCTCTGGTGTGACGAGAGTTGTGGCGACCTCACTTGCCGGCTGCTGGAATGTCTGTGCTGTTCCTGTTATAGCGTTTACAAGGTAGAGATGCCACAGCTCCAGATTGCCTGAGATCCATAAAAAGAGTACAGAAAGCGTGCATGCAGCCGCAGCTGCATCTGAGGCCAGCATCAGGCGCTTCTTATCCATCCTGTCCGTCAGTGTTCCGACGGGAAGCGACAGAAGGATATACGGTACATATGAAGATACCGTCAGAAGCACAGTGCTCAGTGCAGATCCTGTCTCACCATATGCCCAGAGAATGAGTGCAAATGGCGTTAATGAAGACCCGAGACGCGAAAGTGTCTGGGTTGCCCATAATATTATGAAATTGCTGAATTTCCTTTCGTCTTTCATTGCTTTGCTCCTTATTTCGATTTCTGAAGCAAAGCCTGGCGGACTTGTTTATTTTTGCTCCATGCGGCCGTCCGCTTCAGGCTTCGCAGGGAGCTGCTGCAATGCAGAGCATGAAAAGAATCTCCTTGATGATGGATGTACTATATTTCACACCTCATGATCTGTCCATACCGGAACCGGAATCATGTGTCATAGCGGACAAACTCATGGATATTCCTGTTCCTGTAGGTTATGTCACTCCGCGTGGTGAATCCCATTTTCTCCCAGAACGCATTCCCTCCTGCGTTGCGGCTGAAGACAACGAGCGCGACCTTCGCGATGCCTTCCTCATCAAGAGCTGTCATCACTCTTTCCACAAGCCTTCTGCCTATCCCACGCCCCTGATACTCCGGCTTCACTGCTGTATGGTAGATATACCCGCGGCGGCCATCATTGCCGGCCATTATGGTGCCGGCAGGAATGCCGTCAACCTCCGCAATGAAACATGTGTGCGGATTTCTTTTGAGGAATTTACGGATGCCTGCCTCCGTATCATCCAGTGAATTGAGTCCGATGCCTGGAACTGAAGTCCACAATGCTGTCAGCACCTCATAATCATCAGCTCTCATGATTCTTATCCTTTCCATTCCTTCCTCCATTATGAGTACACGTTACACACCGCAAATGAATGCAGCAATGCCAGGAATCTCCGGAAAAAGCGGAATTCTCCATCATGCAGACATTTCTAAACCGCCAGTCGAGTAAAATAAACCGCAAATCGGTTAACACCATCTGTCATGAATGGTATTTTTACCACCATGGACACAAAGACATTCGGAAGGACAATAGCTGAACTGAGAAAAGCAAAAGGCATGACGCAGGCAGAGCTTGCGGATAAGCTCGGAATAACTGATAAGGCTGTATCCAAGTGGGAACGTGATCTTTCCTACCCTGATACAAGCCTGCTGCCGCAGCTTGCCGCTATCTTCGGAGTCTCAGTCGATGAGCTTATGAGATATGAGGGGGTTGCTGTGAAAAAGGAAGGAAACGGAAAGACTGGAGAACTTATCCGGCTCATCATGAGAGCCATTGCGCTTGCCATGGGTGTTGCGACTGCAACCACTGCGGTTCTGGACAAGATAGAGATACGGCCGGCAATGATAATGCTCGGCATGGGCCTGGCATGCCTTGCGATCACATCCTTCATGGATGATGAAAACGGAGAATGAGCTCATAGCTGCTGCATGGCCCGATGAAGAGCCTTGCAGTCAGTGGCTGCACGAACACTCCGGACCGCATGCTGAAAAGACTATTGATATTCTTATGATTTACTGCTATCTTCTTACAAGTTGTCTTACAGACATCTCGGGCCTTTAGCTCAGCGGTTAGAGCAAAGGACTCATAATCCTTGGGTCGCCGGTTCAAATCCAGCAGGGCCCATCTTAAGACACTGAAGGTGATACAAAGCCTTCTCTTGAAAAGCAAGGAGCGGTATTCCAAGGAGCCGCTCCTTATTTCTTTATATGCAAAGAGTTGCGAAGAGGTTTGACAGAATCAGGTTATCGACTGGAGGCTATGAGCAGCCCAGAAATCAGGCGTTTTCAGGACTTATTCCGTCACCCTCTGTATTTCCTTGGAAATTTTAGCCGCCCCTCTTTGAGTTTCGCCCAATTGTATCGAGTTTTGCCAAATAGTGTGAGAACGATAGAATTTGTTGGGGTTTGGCATCCTATTCTTTAATAAGCAGGATATATTATAATCATATGGAATATCAGAATATCCTCGCATTTACCACAAGGCAAGAATTCAGGAAATGGCTTGAAGAGAATTCATCTGCAGAATCTGAATGCTATCTTCTTTTAACGAGAGGAAAACCTGTGGACAATGAGCATTTCTGGTATCTCGATGCTGTGGAAGAAGCCCTCTGTTTCGGCTGGATTGATAGCACCATCCGGATGATATCAGGAAAAGCTATGCAGCGTTTCTCGCCAAGAAGGGCAACATCAGACTGGACAGAGCTCAACAAAGAGAGGGTACGGAGACTGGAAAAACTTGGACTGATGACAGAAGCGGGCAGAGCCGTGCTTCCTTAGATGGGGCAGAAAAACTTCAAACCAGACAAGGAAGTTGTGGCCGCATTGAAAGCAGCAAAAGTCTGGTCAGAATTCCGGACATCCCACCCTTTATATCAGCGTATCAGGCTTTCAAACCTCGCCTTCTGCAAGGTCCGCCATCCCGCTTCTTACGCAAGGATGCTTTCTCATGTAATAGAAGAGACGCGAAAAGGAAGAATGTATGGTAGCTGGAATGATTACGGGAGACTCCTGGATTATTAACGGGAAGTAATTAACACTCCTCCTATGAATGAACAAGCTCGAGAATCTCCCCTGTCCTCAGATTCTACATGCAGCAAGATGTTCAGATGACAATTCTCTCATCCGGCTCCAGCTTCATCAGAAGCTCCTTGGCTTTCGTAAACGCCTCACGCACATCGAGATAGCCCCGATCCTATACATCTCTGCAAATGCGTCTGAAAAGAAAGCGGACCAATGGACCGCAGAACAGGATCTGCCAGAAGAATGCCATCGGAAGATTCTTTGCCACAGTCGTCAGCCAAGCTGGTATGAAATCCACAACTCCAGGCTTCTGGAATATAAGCGTGGCCCAGAAGCTCATGATCGGACACATCATTGAAACAGTGACAGATGCCCTGAATACGGTTCTCAGTATTTTGTCAGAATTCTCGTCAACATTCCGCGCAGTGATTCTGGCTGCTATCGGGTCTGCTATAAAGAATGACATGATAAAGCAAATAGGTATCATGAATTTCATTTCATGGATTGACTTTCCCATTGCAGCCTATGAAAGCCTTCCTTCCATAAGCCCCTGATTGTAGAACTCCATTGCCACAACCATGAAGAACACCATAAGAAGCGCAAACACGATACTCTGAAATCTTGTCTTAGGCACTATTCCCTCCAAAATGAAAAAGGCGGGTATCCCGGCTGGATTTACATCCTCTGAAATACTCGCCAGCAAGAAAAATATCACATCTGAGGAACTGAAATCAATCAATTCATTTTCAGATATAGTCACCTGTAGAAGCGGTATTATACTGCTTCTTTACCTCGATGACCGTTGCCCCATCACTATCGGTCTTTCTTGATATGATGGAGAACTTCAGGCCGCTTCTCTCTAGCTGATGAACATAATCATCTGCCTCCTTTGCAGAATAATCCACAGCCTGTGGATGACTGAGCTTGTCGCTCAGAACGAACTTCAGAGTCTGTTGAAGCATCGCGCTCTGAATCCGTTCTGGCCGCAATAGTATCTTCCGACGGCAAGCCTCTCACCCGGATCCGGCAGAACCGCTTCAGTAACGCTGAAATAAAACTTGCAATGAATGGATATTCAGATGGACTGATACCTAGAATTCTGAAATCTCCTCCTTGAATCCCTCTCCTATCACCTCATTCGAATCCACGATAATGGTGAAAGCCTTCGGGTCAAAAGATCTTGCCATCTTCTTGATTGCATACATCTGCTTGTTGTTGCAGGCGCACATAACGACATCCTTTTTCTCCCTGCTATGACTTCCCATGCCCATGAGAATCGTTGAGCCGCGGCCGGAATACTCGTTTATCCGCTTTGCCATTTCCTCTCCTTTGTCAGTCACAATTAAGGTCAGCTTGCCTTCATCGATTCCATACATGATCCTGTCCATCACGACAGCTATCAGGAATGTGGTTATGAAACCGTAAATAAGGCCATCAATATCATGGAACACAAGGACTGTGCCGAGGATGATGACTGCCACGTCCTGCACAATGTTGATGACACCAAGTGTCACATACGGGAATATCTTCTTTATGGGAACACTTATGAAATCCTGGCCACCGGTGGATGAGCCGCGCATAAAAATCAGGGCATATCCAGTGCCGCAGAGGACGCTCATGCAAATCGCGGCAAGCAGGCGGCTCCCGTCATACACCGGCAGAAGAGGTGCCACAAAATCCATAATGAATGAGGTTATTATCATAGATTTCACGGATTTTATGAAAAATGTCCTTCCCAGCATTTTGAATGAGAGAACTGCTGCGGGAATATTCAGGATAAGCAGCCCCACACCGACCGGCACTCCGATTAAATGGTGAAGAATGATTGAGATGCCAGTAAAACCCTCTACAGGGAAATCCGCATGCAATGCAAAATTATATACACCGATGGCAATAAGCAGTCCTGCAATAATATCCACAAGGACATCAACCGCAAAATCCTTCCAGTCAAAGCGCTTCATGAAAGTGCCGCTCCTTTTCAGATAAAGAACTCAGAATGTCGTCATGAAAGTCAGGGAACGTACTACCTGGTTTGCCGCATTGTTCTTAAGTCATCTGGAACCTAGATCAATCATCCGCTGCGCCAACAGTGATATACTAACACTTATGAGATATGTATTTCCACCCCGCCGGTGCGGAATTCTGTCCTTATGAAACCTGTGAGGATCATAAGATAGATCCGTTTTCTCTTTTATGATATGTTTCTTTACGGCGGCAGAGCGGAATTCCCGCTGCCATAGCTTTCCTGCCGCCAAATCCATCTTTTGCCGTTTCTATATCAAACGTCATTCATCTTAAGGAGCTTTTATGAAAAAGGCGTTTTCTGCGGAACTGGCATATGTCATAGGACTGACATCGCTTGCATTTGGAACAGCACTGATGGAACGCGCAGATTTCGGCATGTCGATGGTTGTCGCGCCGGCCTATCTCATCTACCTGAAGGTATCAGAGTTTTTTGACTGGTTCTCATTCGGAATGGCAGAATACTGTTTTCAGGCCTTCCTCATCATCGTGCTTGCAGCAGTCATGCGTCATTTCAAGCTGAAGTATCTGTTTTCATTCATAACAGCATTCATCTATGGAAACGTGCTTGATCTCATGATGAAAGCTGTAAGTCTGGTGCAGGATAACGGAATGCCGCTGAGGGCAATATGCTATGCCAGCGGCCTGCTGCTGTGTGCCGCCGGAGTGTCACTGCTCTTCAAAACATATATCTCACCTGAAGCGTACGAGCTTTTTGTCAAGGAAATATCTTCAGAGTTTGATTATGATATCAGCAGGACAAAGACAGCATATGACTGCTGCAGCTGCATGATCGCGGTTGTCCTGTCATTTGCTTTTATCGGGTTCGGCCGCTTTGAGGGAGTGAAGCTGGGAACAGTCCTCTGCGCTCTGATAAACGGCGCTCTGATCGGACGGTGCAGCAGATGGCTTGAGAAACGCTTCGATTTCACGGATACATTCAGCTTCCGCAGAATCTTCGAGTGACATTCACAGGTCAAGCCTGAAAATAGATCATGTCTTTCAGCAGCTGTCCCTCATCATAGACCGGAGCAGAATAATTATCAGTGAAGAAATTCCTGACCGTATGGGAATACCTGAATCCGTTCTTTTCATAGAAATTAATCGTATGCGGCGTATCACCTGTACCGACGAGAACAGTATGGTGGGCGTGTCCTTCCGCATATTCCATGATATAGGAAATCAGGGATGACCCATATCCCATCCTCTGGAACTCCGGAACAACGGAGATGTTCTTGATTTCAAGAACACCGCTGCCCTCATCCGTGACAACAGCCACGGCCTTAAGATCATCATCATAAAGCGCGAACATGACACCGCGCCAGAGATATTTCTCAACCATTGACATCTCCTCATCACCGAGGAGAAGCAGTTCCCTGTAAAGCAGCTTCCGCTCATCTTCAACCCTGACTATCCGCATCACGCTCATAATACAGCAGATCCGGCTGGATAATAAGGAAAATGGCCTGCGGGCGGCGGCTGAAAACAAGGCGGAAAATAAATTAAATTCCGGGCTAGCCAAGGGACCTCTCCCCTGCTATTATTGCGCTTGGCCCCGGGGTAAACCCGGGAGACTTAACGACAAAAGGGCTGGCCTGGCCAGACAGATCATTTATGGAATAAGGACTGGAAAAGAGAGTGAACAGCAACAACCTGACAAACGAGTGGTTCATCGGGAGGCAGAATGACTTCGAGTCTTCTGCGAGAAGCTATCCAAGGAAGTTCCCGTTCGCACTGAAAAAAGCGAAGGGATCATGGGTTGAGGATGTTGAGGGAAACAGATATCTGGATTTCCTCTGCGGAG
Source organism: uncultured Spirochaetales bacterium (assembly GCA_949292445.1). Next base: position 7,590 of record CASEZU010000070.1, read on the forward strand.
CAGGAACACTGGCTCTGGGCCACAACGATAAGGAGATAAGCAAAGCAATGATCGACCTCATCGCCTCAGGTGCACCTCTTCACACGCTTGACCTGACAACCCCTGTAAAAGACAGATTCGTGGAGACAATCTTCTCCATACTGCCGAAGGAAATGCAGGGAAATGTCAAGATTCAGTTCTGCTCCCCCTCAGGAACAGATGCAACCGATGCCGCAATAAAGCTCTGCAAGACAGCGACAGGACGCGGTACGGTCGTGGCATTCAGCGGCGGCTACCATGGCATGGGCCACGGAGCAATGGCCCTTACCGGCAACCTTAATGCAAAATCCAGAGTGCAGAACCTGATGCCAGGCGTGCAGTTCATGCCATACCCCTATTCATACAGATGCCCCTTCGGCCTCGGCGGAGAAGCCGGAACGGATGCGGCATGCGCATACTTCGAGAGAGCTCTCAAGGATCCTGAGAGCGGTATCACGAAACCGGCTGCCGTCATCATCGAACCGATCCAGGGAGAGGGCGGCGTCATACCGGCACCGGCGAAGTTCCTGCAGACAGTACGCCGCGTTACAAAGGAGCTCGATATCCCGATGATCGTCGACGAGATCCAGTGCGGCATCGGCAGAAGCGGAGATATGTTCGCGTTCGAGGAAAGCGGAATAATCCCGGATGTCATCCTCATGAGCAAGGCAATCGGAGGCAGCCAGCCGATGAGTGTCGTCGTATACAGCAAGGAACTCGACAAGTGGACAGCAGGAGCCCATGCGGGAACATTCCGCGGCAACCAGCTCGCAATGGCTGCAGGTACTGTCGTTCTGAAAAGAGTCTCCGATCCATCTTTCCTGGCAGAAGTCAGAAGGAAAGGAGAGCGCATCCAAGAAGCTGTCAGGAAACTGCAGAGCGAAGTCTCGATAATAGGCGATGTACGCGGACGCGGCCTGATGCAGGGAATCGAGTTCATCAATCCCAACGGTGAGAAGGATCTCATGGGACATCCCGAGCCGTCGGGGGAGATCGCCGCAGAAGTCCAGAAAAGATGCTTCGAGAACCATCTTGTGATGGAAAAGGGCGGCAGGAACGGAAGCGTGATGAGATGCCTCTGCGCACTCACTGTCACGGATGCCGAGATCGACATAATGCTTGAGACACTCTCCAAGGTTGTCAGGGAAATAGACAGTGAGATCAGATAGCACGGTACTATCATCGGGGGCGGAGGACAAGGAAGCGCTCAGAGAGGCGGTGATGACCACCCTCGATGCGATCCTCGACTCAGTAAAGGATGACAATGCCTTCTCAGGCATTGATCCATATTCTCTCCGGGAGAAAATAGGAAAGCTGCCATTCCTCCCGGAGGATGGTGATGGCTGGGATGAGGTCATTTCATCAATGAAGACGACTATCCTGCCGCATATGCTGCGCACCTGGTCGCCGTCATACATGCCGCACCTCCACTCCCCCGCACTTATTGAGTCAATTGCAGCAGAGCTTGTGATCGCAGCCTTCAACTCCTCAATGGACAGCTGGGACCAGGGGCCTGCGGCAACGGAGATCGAAGTCAGGACAATCAGGGAGCTCTGTACGCTTTTCGGCTACGGGGATGAGGCAGACGGTGTCTTCACCTCCGGAGGAAGCCAGTCCAACATATCTGCGCTCATTGCGCTCAGAGACAGGTATATTGAGAAAAAACTCGGCTGGGATGTGAAGAAAAAGGGGCTGCCTGATGATTTCAGGAAGCTCAGGCTCTACACTTCGGAGATATCCCACTTCTCATTCGACAAAGGATCTCACATGGCCGGTCTCGGGTATGATGCGGTCGTCAAGCTCCCTGTTGATGATATGGAGAGAATAGATCTCGTGAAAGCTGAGGAGATAATCCGCAGCGATGCTGAAGCAGGGCTGTATCCCTTCATGATTGTCGCCACTGTCGGTACCACTGATTTCGGCAGCATAGACAGCGTTTCAGGATTGAGGAAAATCGCAGACAGGTACGGGATGTACCTTCATGCGGATGCAGCATATGGCTCGGGAGCGGTGCTTTCCTCATACAGGGAAAGGATCGGAGACCTCTCACTTGCCGACTCCATCACCATCGATTTCCACAAGATGTTCCTTCTCCCGATAAGCGCTTCGGTTCTCCTTGTGAAAGACAGCAGCATGCTCGATGCATTCCAGCTCCACGCCGATTACCTCAACAGGGAGGAGGATGAGGAGGACGGATACATCAACCTGGTGGGAAAGTCAATGCAGACAACCAGGCGCTTCGATGCGCTCAAGGTCTATATATCATTCAGGATGCGCGGACGCTCAGGCTACAGAAGGATAATGGACACGGCAATCTCCAATGCTGAATACTTTTACAAGAGGATAAGCGCTGACAGTGCCTTCACAGCTCCGATTGCACCGGCACTGAGCTCCGTTGTCTTCGCGCTTGAAGGCGGAGATGAAAGGAACAGGAAAGCAAGGCGCACGCTGCTGGGAGAAGGCATCGTGATCGGGCAGACTGTATTCCATGGCAAGGTGATGCTCAAATTCACCCTGCTTAATCCTAAGCTCACGAAAGAGCATATAGATATGCTCATTGAAAGAATAAAGCAGTGCTGATTATGAGCTTAAGGAAAGACCATAAGGTATGAAAGAAGCCGGCTGACAGCCGGCTTCTGCTTTCATCAGAAGGATCTAAGGAGCTCAATGTGCTCCTTAGATTTCTGTATCTTATCCTCGAACTCAGCCTTCTTTGACTTCTCTTTCTCCACCGCCTCAGGTTTTGCATGGGAGATGAAGTTCTCATTGGAGAGTTTCTTCACAGAGCCTTCCAGGAGCTTCTCGTTCTTCTCGATCTCGCCCTGCAGCCTCCTGATCTCAGCTTCTATGTCTATCGCCTCACGGACAAAGACGAAAGCCTCGAATCCGACTCCTGTTGCGGGAAGAGCTCCCTTGACCTCCTCGCTTCCGTCAGTATCGACAGTGACGCCCGAAGCCGACATGAATGTTGCGAGAAGACCAGTCTCCTCCTTCATGAACGCAGCGGCAGGATTATCGGAGCTGATTCTGACAACAACACGCAGCTTCTTCTCCGGTGCTATCTGGAGATTGGAGCGCGCGGCGCGGACAAGTCTTGCAGCCTCCTGCAGTGTGGATACAAGAGCGTCAGCCTCTTTGTCTTCAAGAGACGGATCAAAGACGGGATAGGATGCGGAGATCACATCACCGCTGTGGTTGGGCAGCTTCTGGTATATCTCCTCAGTGATGAACGAGAGGAACGGATGCATCAGGCGCATTGACTTCTCGAGAATATCCATCAGGATTGAAACCTGCAGGTCCTTCTCCTCATCGCTTCCATGAAGCAGCCTGCCTTTTGAAGCCTCGATATACCAGTCGCAGAAATCATTCCAGAAGAATGAATATATGGACTGGGCCGCCTCATTGAAGCGGTAGTTCTCCATCGCACTGGCAATCGATGCGGCCGCGGCATTGAATCTTGAGTAGATCCATCTGTCCATTATAGTGAGCTTCGCCCTGTCTATCTCAACAAGATTCCTGCCCTCAATGTTCATCAGAAGGTATCTCGTCGCATTCCAGATCTTGTTGGCGAATCTCGAGCCGAGGCGGAAGGAATCCATGTCGATCATGACATCCTGTCCCTGCGCGGCAAGATAGCAGAGCGTGAATTTCATCGCATCCGCGCCGTATTTGTCGATGACCTCGATCGGGTCAATGCCGTTTCCGAGGGACTTAGACATCTTCCTGCCCTGGATATCCCTGACGAGGCCTGTGATGACGATATCGCGGAAAGGAGCCTTGCCGAGGAATTCCTCGGAGGCCATGATCATCCTGGAGATCCAGAAGAATATGATGTCATAAGCGGAGACAAGCGTGTTCGTCGGGAAGAATTTCTCAAGATCAGGCGTTTTGTCCGGCCATCCGAGCGTGGAGAACGGCCAGAGCCATGAGGAGAACCATGTATCGAGAACATCCTCATCCTGCTTAAGGTTATGGCCATGGCATTCAGGGCACTCATCAGGGTCGGTGCGCGAGACGATCATCTTCCCGCAGTCCTGGCAATACCAGACAGGAATCCTGTGCCCCCACCAGAGCTGGCGTGAGATACACCAGTCACGTATTGTCTCCATCCAGTGGACATATGTGTTCTCCCATCTTCTGGGATAGAAGACGATGTCACCATCCTTCCATGCCTTGAGAGCTTTGTCCGCAAGCGACTTCATGCTCACGAACCACTGCTCTGAAAGATAAGGCTCGACAGTCGTATGGCAGCGGTAGCAATGCCCCACGTCATGGGCATGATCAGTGACTTTGACAAGATAGCCGTCTTTCTCCAGGTCCTCAACGACGAGCTTCCTCGCCTCTTCAGCCTTCATTCCCCTGTATTTCTCAGGAACATTCTCATTGAGTGTTCCATCAGGGTTGAGGAGGTTTATCGCCTCGAGATTATGCCTCCTGCCGCACTCCCAGTCGTTCGGATCATGTGCAGGAGTGATCTTCACCATGCCTGTTCCGAATTCCTTGTCGACAAAACTGTCGGTGATTATAGGAATGCGCCTGTCTGTGAGAGGCAGCAGAAGCTCCTTACCCACAATTGCGGTGTAGCGCTCATCATCGGGATTGACGGCAACGGCGACATCGCCGAACATCGTCTCCGGACGGGTTGTCGCAACGGTGATGTATCCGGAACCGTCAGCATATGGATACCTGACATCATAGAGCTTGCCGGGAACATTCTCATACTCGACCTCATCATCCGCGAGGGCCGTGCCGCACTTGGGGCAGTAGTTCACAAGATATTTTCCCTTGTAGATGAGTCCGCGCTCATAGAGCGTGACGAAAGCCTCGCGGACAGCACGGGAAAGTCCCTCATCCATCGTGAATCTCTCATGATCCCAGTCGCAGGAGCAGCCCATCTTCTCAAGCTGCTTCTTGATGATGTCGTGATGCTTCTCCTTTACAGCCCATGTGCGCTCAAGGAATTTCTCTCGTCCGAGATCCTGACGCCTGAGCCCTTCCTTCTGCAGCTGCCTCTCAACGACGTTCTGCGTGGCGATGCCGGCATGATCCGTTCCCGGAACCCAGAGTGTCGGACGTCCGAGCATCCTGTAATAACGCACGATTATATCCTGCAGGCTGTTATTGAGGGCATGGCCCATATGAAGGATACCGGTCACATTCGGAGGCGGCATGACAACAGAAAAATGCTCATTGTCAGAAGATACAGGAGCGAACTCCTTCTTCTCCTTCCATTCCTCATATATACGCTCTTCAAAATCCTTGGGATCGTAATTGCGTGCCAGTTCGACTGCTTTCATAATGCCTCCAAATGAATGACGAAAGGAGTTTATCAAATCTGAACGGATACAACAATCATCTGATAAATGTACAATCATCTGGATGGAGTGAAACATTCACTCTGAATGATGGGATATTCATATGATATGAAACAGCCATCTGCTTTATTCAAAAGCTCGTCTGCCTTAATTCTGCTTGCTGCAAATTCTCTTTCCCATGCAATCCGTGATGAAAATTTCTGTTTCAGCTTATTCCACTCTTGCAGGTTCTGCCCCTTTTCTTTTCGCAAAAATGTTATTGACTATATTTACTGGCCTCCCACACCTTTTTGCAGAACAATATAATTCATTAGGATTCTGTGGAAGGTTGTCGGATGGCTTCATGTAATATGACGGTTATATGAACAGATTCATTGCAGTATCGGGTGTGCTTATGATCTGCCAATAACAGCTTTGACAGGAGCGGAAAGATGCAGGAAAGAAGATTGACAATTTCAGCGGGGACCCCTTACTTTATAGTTACAGGTGCAGAGATGCACACTGATTATCCAGGGAGCACTGGAACGAAGTCTAAGCGTATGCCCTTGAGGCGAAGTACGTCAGCCCTGGAGAGCCACCTCTCGCGGGAGGTGGTTTTTTAATGAAGCGCATCATATGTATCTTCTCGGATGAATCCGGGGTATTCAATAGGAAAACTAATCAGTATTTTGTCCAAGGCGGGCTCATTCTTGATGCTTCAAATGGCGAAGTCGGGGAAATCTCACGTCTGTATTCAAAAATGGAATCCAACCTCAGGAAAAAGGAGGAATACAGGGATATTACAGAACTAAAAGCCTCCTCTATGGCACCGCAAGACAGGCGCGCAATGTTCGCGACGCTCCGTCCATACAGGAAATTCGGCATTGTCATCAATCTAAATTATATAAATCCATATGTTTTCAAGAATAAGAAGACATGTCAGAGGTATCAGGATTATGCTTACTCTGATGGATTGGCTTCGGCATTCCTCATACTGATCAGCAGAGGCGTCATTGATTATCAGGATGAAGTTACATTGCACTTCATTGCTGACGAGCACCATACAGCAACCGACAGCAAATATGAGCTCAGGGAGATGCTTATGCAGCTGTTCAAAGAAGGAGGATTCAGTCCTGATTTCATGCTTTTCCATAAACCGATATTCAAAAAAGCAGGAAAGGTCAGCCTCACCCTAGCTGATTCCCAAAAGAATGTCCTTGTACGAGCTGCTGATATGATTGCAAATAGAATATATTTTGAAGCGAATCATGGAAACATGGATAATATAGCAGATGCGAATATGTTGCTCTTTGAGTTTCCTAAAATCAGGAAAGAATAAAGCTGCAGCCTGTTTCCGCAATGCAATATAGGGGCAAAGAAGAAGTCTCTGAAGAAAAATATTCTGTAATAACAGATTCTATAGAGATGGATTACGGTAATTTCTCAGTAGAGATCTATGGCAGCCTGATTATATAAAAAACTCCGATATGCAGATCAGCTTCAAGGTTATTTAGGAGACACCAAAACCATAACCCAAACAGAGAGTGGGCCTGAAATAGAAACATCGCCGGGATATACAATCACAGCAGTCATGATTAAAGATCAAAGCTGATGGCAAAGGAAAAGATGCTTCCTTCTTTGTTTTATCCCTCTGAAAATTTGCTGCAAATATGATTACCTTCCAGGGATCGTTTTATCAAAGGATTATCTGCTTAAATTTCCAGAAATGATTGTGGGCGTGAAAATGATGCCGGGTTATAATATTTTTCAGTGAAAAACAGGGAGGATGAAATGAAGAAGATTCTCTTTGCGGCATCGGAGTGTGTTCCGTTCGTGAAGACAGGAGGACTTGCCGATGTGGTCGGGAGCCTTCCCCAGGCATTCGACAGAAATGAATATGATATCCGTGTGATAATCCCCAACTATCACGCCATAAAGCCGGAATGGAGGGAGAAGATGGAATGCATCTACTACTTCCAGATGGATAACAGAATCTATGTCGGCGTGCACAGGCTCGAACATAACGGAATAACATATTACTTCATCGACAATGAGCAGTACTTCGGCGGAATAGTCCCCTACTACGATCTCTATCAGGATCTCGAGAGATTCGCATACTTCTCAAAAGCCGTGCTTTCGGCACTGCCGCTGATCGGATTCAGGCCGGACATCATCCACTGCCATGACTGGCAGACATCCCTGATCCCTGTATACCTCAATACTGTATTCCAGGGAGATCCGTTCTTCCGCGGCATAAGGACCGTGTTCACGATCCATAACATCCGCTTCAAGGGAGAATGGGATGTGGGACATATCAGATGGGTTTCGGCGCTGCCTGATGAGGTATTTGAGCCTGGACTCCTCGTAAGCCCGTATCAGGACAGATCCATTCCCAAGAACGACTGGAACTGCACGATGATGAGGGGCGGCCTCGTCTATTCCGATTACATAACAACCGTCAGCAACAGCTATGCCTGGGAGATTCAGACTCCGGAATTCGGAGAAGGTCTGCAGGACATCCTCAAGTGGAGGCACGACAGGCTCTGGGGAATCATCAACGGCATCGACTACAATGTATGGAACCCATCCAAGGACAAGAACATCGCGGCGACATATTCAATCCGTGACCGCAAGTCGAAGAGAAAGGCCAACAAGGCGGCGCTGCAGAAGGAGATGGGACTGCCTGAGAATCCAGATGTGCTTACTCTGGCGATCGTATCGCGCCTCACAGATCAGAAGGGCCTGGACATCATAGACCAGGTGATGGATCAGATCTGCGCATTGAACGTCAATATCATCGTCCTCGGCACCGGCGACAACTACTACGAGAACATGTTCCGCTATTACCAGGGCAAGTATCCTGACAAGGTGAGAGCGGCGATAACCTACTCCGATCCGCTTGCGCATCGTATCTATGCCGGAGCGGATGCGATCCTTGTCCCGTCAGCCTTCGAGCCATGCGGCCTGACGCAGCTCATCGCGCTGCGCTACGGCATGATCCCGATTGTCCACGAGATAGGCGGCCTCAGGGATACTGTAAAGCCGTTCAATGAATATGAGGACAAGGGAACAGGATTCTCATTCCGCAGCTACTCCGGAGGAGACCTGCTGGACAGGATCAGGCATGCGGAGTGGATATGGTACAGCCGCCACGAGCTCTGGGACCATATGCAGAAAAGAGGCATGGAAGAGGACTGGTCCTGGAAGAAGTCAGCTGAGATCTATAAGGATCTCTATGCGAGAATGTGATGAAATACGCATTCCTGATCATGGGGCCTTACAGCAGCGGAAAAGATGATGTGCAATTTCCCGGGTCTGACATTACCAGAATGATCGGGGTGTCCTCTATCGACGAAGCTGAAGAAATTGCGGCAAGGCTGAAAGATGAAGGCTATGCCGCAATAGAGCTCTGCGGAGCATTCGGAGAGGATGGGGCAAAAAGGATCATCGAGGCTACAGGTCACTCCGTGGCAGTGGGATTTGTCACTCATTTTCCCGAAGATGATGCCCTCTTTGCCAAGGTTTTCGGATAATTAAAGGCAGGCTGCGAAGCCTGCCTGCCATCTCCAATCCCCAATGGCGATGCTCAATCTGTAACGGGAGAAACGCTCTCAGTCGTTTCCAGCGGCTGCAGCCCTTTTATCGAGATATCGACATTATAGCCCTTGCTGTCCAGGTACTGCAGGATCTCCTCGAGCGTGAAATTCTCAAGGCTGGCCGTGTCCGATACATAACGGACATTGCTGCTGTCGGCCTGCAGCGCGAATGACGGCAGGATATCCTCCGTCTGTTCGGAGGAAGTTCCGAAGAACATGAAGCCTCCGATGAAGATGAAGACAACCGCTGCCGCCGCCGTTATGAGCGACGGCAACGATATCTCCAGGCGTCTGCGGATAAAGCTGACCTTCTTGCCGCTCTGGAAATATTTCCTGTCCAGAAGCGAGTAGATCCTGTCCTTGTTCCGCATTAAAAGCTCCTCCGGGAACGAAGAAGACAGGATCTTCTGATCCAGAGCCCTCATATCCTCAAGATGCTTCCTGCAGGCCGCGCAATGCTCAAGATGCTCCTCCACCTGCGTCCTGTACGGCTCGGGAAGCTCCCCATCGAGATAAGCTGACAGCATCTGCGAATCAATACACATCCCTATCCTCCGTAGAAAGGGCCTCCTCCAGCTTTTTCCTGGCCCTGTAAACCCTCACCTTCACATTAGTCTCCGAGATTCCAAGCACCTTTGCTATCGACTTGTAGTCGAGACCGGAGTACTCCTTCAGCTGGATGACCATCCTGAGGTTCTCCGGCAGACTCTCGACAGCTGCCCTTACAGCTCTCTTCTCGTCCGCTTCCACCGCCGCCTGGGCCGCGTCACGCGTCTCGACAGAGGCCGAGGGATTGTGCCTGGCCTTCTCAACCATCTCCACCTCACGCTTATTGCGCCTTATGTGATTGAGCGCGAGATTCTTGGCCACCCTTATCAGCCAGTAGCGCGCATCATCCTCGCTCGGGAAGGTCATGTTCTTCACATAGAACCTCTCGAAGGCTTCCTGCGTGAGATCCTCGGCGATTTCAATGTTATATACGATGTGCATGATCACCTGGATTATCAGATGATAATTCTCATCGTAGATGCGCCTGAAATCATCTCGGTCAGTGCTCTTTATCTCCATCTTATTAACACTCAGCTCCGGAAAAGGTTACACAATCCGCTCAAGAACAGCTCCGGAAGGAGTGTCCTTCACGGTATATCCTCTTTTCCTGAGCTCATCGCGGATCTCGTCGGCGCGCCTGAAGTCCTTTGCCTTCTTTGCAGCACTCCTCTCCTCCAGAAGCCTCAGATCATCTTCCGTGCCGATCTTCTCCTCTGCGGCGGCTTCGATTCTGTCGAGCCCGAGCCCGAGTATTCCGTCCATATGGTATGCGGCAGCAAGGCGGTCAGCAGAGCTGAGAGATCCATCCTTCATCATCTTCCAGAACACGGAAAGTGCCTGAGGAGCGCCGAGATCATTCTCCATGGCGTCATCGAATGCCTTCATATACTCCTCTGCGGCTGGGGAAGGCTCTGCCGCGGCCTCCGCCTCCGCCTTGCACTGGGCAATCCTCTCTGCAAGGCCTTTCCTGGCAGCTCTTGCCGCGTCCAGGGCCTCGTAGGTGAACCTCAGCTGGCTCCTGTAATGCCCTGTCAGGCAGAAATAACGGTAATCGAGGGCATCATAGCCCTTCTCCTCCAGCACCGGAAGCGTGATGAAGCCGCCCGATGATTTAGACATCTTCGCGTCTCCCATCAGCAGGAACTCTCCATGGCACCAGTAATTGACCCACGTCTTCCCAGTAGCTGCCTCAGACTGCGCTATCTCGTTTGTATGATGCACAGGAATCGCATCAATTCCGCCGCAGTGGATGTCGAAATGCTCACCGAGATACTTCATTGACATCGCCGAGCACTCAATATGCCAGCCAGGATATCCCCTTCCCCAGGGGGAATCCCACATCATCGCCTGATCCTTAAACTTGGAGTTCGTGAACCAGAGCACGAAATCCTTCGGATTGCGCTTGTTTGAATCAACCTCGATCCTCGCGCCGCTCTTGAGATCATCGAGATTCAGCCTTGCCAGCTTGCCGTAATCATCGATGGAATCGATCGAAAAATAGACATTGCCACCGGCTGTATAGGTGTGGCCGCCATCCTCGAGGCGCTTTATCAGCGCGATCATCTCCGGGATATGATCGGTTGCCTTGCAGACGATATCAGGACGGATGATATTCAGCGCCTCCTCATCGCGGAAGAAAGCCTTGGTATAGAACTCAGCGATGTCCCAGACGCTCTTCCCCGCCTCCCGCGCGCTCTTCTCCATCTTGTCCTCACCATCGTCACCGTCACCTGTGAGATGGCCGACATCGGTGATGTTCATCGCATGCCTGACTTCGTAGCCGGCGCGCTCGAGAGTACGCTTCAGGATATCCTCGAAGATATAGGTGCGGAGATTCCCGATATGTGCATAGTTGTAGACCGTAGGGCCGCAGCAGTACATCGAGACCTTTCCCGGAACAATCGGTACAAAATCCTCAACACGCCTCGACATTGTATTATATAGCTTCATAAAGCCCTCCTGTTTCCTGTCATAATATGCCGAAATGGCCGTCCGCCTCAACAATATTTGCATTGAGTCATTACCCTGCCTTTATTGTATAATCCTCACATGGGTTCATCAGGACAGGGGCTGAGCAGCCTTGTTATCACGGAAGATATGGACATGAAACGCCGTTCGTCATTCTCGACCGGAGGAAAGGCCGAGTACTATGCCGAGCCGAGAAATGTATATGACTGTCTCGGAGTGCTGGAGATGGCATACAGGAAAGGACTCGGCGTCACCGTGATAGGCGCCGGAACGCATCTGCTTGTGTCAGATGACGGCATCCCCGGCCTTGTGATCTCCACAGCAAGCATGAAGGGAATGTCCATCAAGGGGAGCCTCCTCATCGCCGCTCCCGGTGAGGCGCTGGACAATGTCATCAACAAGGCGATAGACCACAATCTCATAGGACTCGAGAAGATAGCCGGAATACCAGGAACCATAGCCGGAGCGGTTTCAGTCAATGCAAGCGCAAACGGAATGGCACTGTCCGATGTCTTCTTCTATGCTGACTACATAGCATCAGACGGCTGCATCCACAGGCGTCCGTGCTTCCATGACTTCTTCCGCAGGCAGAGAAGCATATTCAGCAACAATGAGATGATCATCTCCATCGCCCTCCGCCTGACCCCTTCCAGAGCATCCGCAGAAGCGAGGGTGAAGAAGGAGGAGTATGTGGAGAGAATGTTCATTCCCCCCTGCCGCGGCTTCTCCGGCGAGATATTCCGCGACAGGCCCGAGATGAAGGCGGCCACGGCGATAAGGATATCAGGGCTCACGGGGCCGAATGGAAGCCATGCGGAGTTTTCCGAGTACCAGTGCAACACGATCATGACATATCCTGGTTGCACTTCAGCGGAAATTTATTCGCTGATAGAACGCGGCAGACGGGTCATAAAGGAGAAAACGGGCCTGGATTTCGAGCGCTCAATAACATTCCTGGGAAAATTCAGAGAAGAATCCTGAGGGCAAGGGAAACTCCGTCATCGGTGGATACTGAGAAATGCCATCTGAAATGCTCCGTCCCGGCCTCATGGGAGAATGAGACAAACGGTGTTCCGCCTCTGTATCCGGCAGCAAGATAATCGAAATCCAGGATAATGAAAAAGCCATCGCCCGTGTCATAGCCGGTCTCGATGAATTTCCACTCAACTGTGAAAATCTCATCATGGCGCCTTGTGCCGCTCTGTGTGAATGAGGTCTCAGTCTCCGCCTCCACTCTCACATCACCGATGCTCAGCACCGATGAGGCATAAGCTCTTCTTGAGAGATAATCCTCGCTGAAAACCGGAGGAGATCCATAAGAAAGGGAGAATGTGAAGCTGAATGGCCCACGGCCGAAACTGCCCCTGATGCCTGATGTATCCGACGGACTGCTGTCATAGAGCGCGAGCAGCGAACCATATGAGATATGGAGTGAGTATCCCTCATATTCGGCTCCTGCAGAAAGCACTCCCCTGAATCCGATCTCCGGAGAGAATGAGGCAAGGCCGCCGAGGCGGAGAAAGTTCCACCTTGCATTCAGGGCGGCATAGAGCACCGGATATGCCGTGCTTCTGCCCCGGTCATCATGGAAGCCCCCGTCATCTCCGCTTGCGGCGGCGTAAAGCATGCCCAGCTCAAGGTATTCCGAGGACCATGAGAAGCCTGCGAGAGGACGGCCGTCGGTGGAGAAAACAGCAGAAACCGGGCCGGCAGAAAGCACGAAACCATCCTTCCCGCCGTCACGCCCCGGACGGACGGCTTCAGGACGCAGTCCGGAATAGGAAGAGTGCGGATCATCGAGTGCCTTCACAAGCCCTTTCCTTCCTATCTCGCCGAAGACGAGAAAGCCGAGATCCATATAGACCCTGGCTGACGGAAGGGAGAGAAGCGCATCCTGAAACACAAGTGCTCCTCCGCCGGCCGAGACAGAAAGCGATGCGGCCGGAATCCCCGGGACAAGAGCGAGCAGCAATGCCAGCAGAGCCAGTTTCCTCATGACATGAATACACCGCCGGCACCCTAAGCTGTCAGAAAAGTGCCAGAAACACGGGAACTTGTTTCAAGATAGTGACTTTCCATCTCTTTTCTGATACCTTTCCCTGCTGTAAATCAGGAGATACAGAAGGTTATGGTTATACTTACACTGAACTGCGGCAGCTCGTCTGCCAAGTACCAGGTCTATGACTGGGATCAGAAGGATGTGCTCTGCGTCGGAGTCGTCGAGCGCATTGGCCTCGAATATTCAACCATCGAGCAGAAGTCGATCGGCAAGGAAACATATGAGGAGCGCTTCGTTTCCCCGACGCACAAGGAAGCCATCGAGCTGATCCTCAAGATGCTCGTAGATGAGAAGTATGGCTGCATCAAATCACTTTCAGAAATCGGCGCTGTAGGTCACCGCGTACTCCATGGCGGAGAGCTTTTTAAGAAATCGACGCTCGTCACGGATGAGGTCGTGGAAGAGCTCAAGAACCTCATTCCGCTTGGACCGCTCCACATGCCCGCCAACATCATAGGCATCGAGGCTGCGAGAAAGCTCATGCCGAATGTACCGCACGCAATCGTGATGGACACGGCATTCCATCAGACAATGCCGGAAGAGGCATTCATGTATGCCGTGCCTTATGAGTGGTACACAAAGTACAATGTACGCCGCTACGGCTTCCACGGCACAAGTCACCTCTACTGCGCAAAGCGCGCTGCCCTCCTCCTCGGCAAGAAGAATGAGGACACGAACGTGATCATCCTCCACATCGGAAACGGAGCTTCCGCATGCGCTGTCAAGAACGGTGTCTGCATTGAGACTTCCATGGGACTCACACCGCTCGAGGGCCTCGTGATGGGCTCAAGATCAGGAGACATCGACCCCGCCATCATCCCATACATCTGCAACAATGCAGGATACACGGCACAGGAGATGGATACTCTCCTGAACAAGAAGTCAGGCCTCGTAGGCATCTGCGGAATGTCCGACAGGCGCGATGTGCATCAGGCTGCGATGAACGGTGATGAGAAGGCAATGCTCGGCGTGAACATGGAGATCCACAGGATCAGGAAGTACATCGGAGCTTATGCCGCCCTCCTCGGCAGGGTTGATGCCATCGTCTTCACAGCAGGTGTCGGAGAGATGGGAGAACACATCAGATACGGTGCATGCGAAGGACTTGACAACCTCGGAATCATGATCGACAAGGAGAAGAACGACCTCTCCCACTGCCGCAATGCGGAGACATGCATCTCCAAGGATGAGAGCCCTGTGAAGATCTTCGTCATTCCGACAGATGAGGAGCTTGTCATGACGGAGGATGCCTATGCCCTCATGAACGGCACATATGACATCCACACGAAGTTCCATTACACCTTCGAGAGCCCTGACTATGTCAACAAGGCACGCGCCCGCGCTCTGAAGGAGCAGCTCAAGAAGAAGCCGGAGCTGGAGAGGATCATCGCAGTCCCGCCTGCAAAGGCCTCCTGCTCTGTGAAGGGCTGCTGATCAATGGTCCGGTTATGCCGGGCCTTTTTTCATGACTCTTTATATTTTAATACATTAATATTAGTACCGTATTCGCGCTGATATTTATATTTATGCCATGATATGACGGAAACAGCGCATATGAGTCATGGAAACAGACAGGACACTTCTCAGGGAATGTTTCGGCATCTCCTATCTCAGGCCATATCAGGAACTTGTGATATCAAGGATAATGGAAGCAGCGGAAGGAGGAGGCGGCAGAATCCTGGCAGTTTTGCCGACAGGGAGCGGGAAATCACTCTGCTTTATGTATCCGATAGCAAAGCTGCAGCGGCGCAGCATACTGATCTATCCCCTTCTTTCGCTGATGAATGACCAGGCAGAGAGGTTTGAGAAGGCAGGCCTGCCGTTCACAGTGCTCCGCGGTGCTATGGAGAGGGACGAAAGGAGAAAAGCCCTCCAATGGCTCCGTGAAAGGAGGGACGGGGCTGTGATCACGAACCCGGAGACACTCATTGCGATGAGAGCGCGCGGGGAGCTTGGGAACATTGGAAAGACAGAGATCCTCGTCATCGACGAGGCACATACGGCTGTCACATGGGGAGAGAGTTTCCGCAGCGCCTGCCTGAGCCTGCCATCCCTGATCGAAGCGCTGAAACCGCGCACCGTGCTGGCATTCACGGCAACAATGGACAGCCGCATTGAGAATGGGATCATAAGCACCATATTCTCCGGCAGGATGCCATACATCGTCAGATGCAGTGCTGACAGGGAGAATATCTTCTACCATGCTGTCAGCTCGCTCTCTCCGATTCATGATGCGGAGAAAATACTCTCACCGAGTAGCGCAAGACCCGCCGTGATCTTCTGCCGCTCAAGGCAGAAGGCGGAAGAGACTGCTAAAGCCCTGGAAGGCATGTTCCCTGTCTCATTCTACCATGCGGGACTTGAAAGGGATGAGAAAATCCGGAGAGAGCGCTGGTTTCATGAATCGGCAGATGGTGTGCTGGCGGCAACATCGGCCTATGGGCTCGGTGTCGACAAGAAGGACATAAGGACCGTCATCCATCTTTCCCTGCCGCTTTCCGCTTCAGATTTCATCCAGGAAGCGGGGCGCGGAGGCCGGGATGGAAAAAGAATGGATTCCTATGTGCTGCACCGCAGAGACGAAAAGGGAGAGACAGCCTGTATCTTTGACGGCAGCAGCTGCATCAGGACATCGCTGCTTAAAGCGATGGGAGAAGAACGGGATGGGAATGGATGCCTTGGCTGCTCAGTCTGCATACCGGAGAACTACGAACGCGCTGGAGAGCGGGAAATGCTGCGCTGGATCCTCTTTCATCCCGGCGCTGAGCTGAGAAATACAGTTGAAAACCTCTCGGAGAAAAGGCTTTTCAGGAAGCCGCGGCTTCCCGGATGGACGGCAGAAGAGACGGAATCAGGACTTATGCAGCTTGCAGAAGAGAAAAGGATACTGAGACTGGGCTCCCGGCTTTTTCCCAAGGTGGGAATCAGGATGTTTCACTCATCGGGAGATGATGCTAGAATCCTAGGAAAAAGGAGGATCAGATGATCGAGCAGCTTCATGCCCTCTACCCGGATCTCTACGGGAAGGAATACGATGAGAAGGAAATGGACAGCCGCTTCCTGCATATTATTGCAAAGCACAAGGAAATTTTCGGGAAGGATGATCCCGCTGTCTTCTCCGCAGCGGGCCGGACGGAAATAGGCGGCAACCATACCGATCACAATCTGGGCAAGGTCATCGGCGGTTCTGTCAATCTCGATACGATAGGAGCTGTCTCAAAGCGTCCCGACAGCCGCGTGATAATAGCAAGCGAGGGTTTCCCCGTCGTTGATGTGGATATCTCCGACCTCAGCGAGAAAAGCAGTGAGAAAAACGGCACTGACAGCCTCGTGAGAGGAATAGCGGCGGCTTTCGTACAAAGGGGAATGAACATCGGAGGATGGGAAGCGAACACGACAACAAAAGTCCTCGGCGGATCAGGCCTCTCCTCGTCAGCAGCGATAGAAGTGCTTATAGCCAAGATATTCGACAATCTCTATAACGGGGATGCGCTGGAGCCTGTGGAGCTGGCGAAGATCGGCAAGTATGCCGAGAATGTCTACTTCGGAAAGCCCTCAGGACTGCTTGACCAGACATGCTGTGCCCATGGAGGGATTGTCGGCATCGATTTCCGCGACAGCGAGAATCCTGTGCTCACACCTGTGGACATATCATTTGAGGATTACGGCTATACGATGATCATAACGGATACGAGAGGATCACATGCCGATCTCACAGGAGAGTATGCGGCAGTACCGCCTGAGATGAGGGAGGTTGCGGCCTACTACGGAAAGAAGAATCTCAGGGAAGTCGAATTCTCCGATTTCATCCGCGACATCAGATCCATCAGGGAGAAAACCGGAAACGACAGGGCTCTTCTGCGGGCGTATCACTTCTTCACGGAAAACAAGAGAGTCGATTTCATGCTGCAGACACTGATGGAGGGCGACATCGACGGTTTCCTGGGCTTTGTCAATGAATCCGGCAGCAGCTCCTTCCGCTTCCTGCAGAATGTATATCCCTCCTCTTCGCCGAAGGATCAGGGACTTTCGCTTGCGATAGCGCTTTCCGAGGAAATCCTCCAGGGAGAGGGTGCTGTCCGCGTCCATGGAGGCGGCTTTGCCGGCACAATCCAGGCCTATGTTCCTGAAGCGATGACTGAGAAATACATTGCCGGCATGGAATCGCTATTCGGCACTG
The DNA here is from genome assembly GCA_949292445.1 of uncultured Spirochaetales bacterium. The sequence continues at coordinate 25,254 of CASEZU010000070.1, forward strand.
GCTGCTCGATGAGAATCGCCATCAGACGTCTTCCCGTATCCAGATTGATTTAGCATCTTCCAATAAGGCAGACGTCAAGTTATACTCCCTCTCGTGAGAACGCGCACCATCAACACCAACGGTATCACGGAGGGAGTGATCTGGAAGCAGATTCTTGCTTTCTTCTTCCCCATTCTCTTCGGAACATTCTTCCAGCAGCTGTATAACACAGCTGATGCGATTGTCGTCGGCCAGTTTCTCGGCAAGGAGGCGCTTGCAGCTGTAGGAGGAGGCACAGGGACGGCCATCAACCTCCTGATAGGCTTCTTCACCGGCCTCGCTTCCGGTGCCACGGTTGTCCTTTCACAGCACTACGGGGCGAAGAACGAGGAGAGGGTCAGCGCATCCATCCATACCGCAATAGCACTTGCCCTTGCGGGCGGCCTCATAATCTCCGTGCTCGGCTATATCTTCACCCGCCCTCTCCTGGTGCTGATCGGAACGCCGGAAGATGTCCTGCCGCTGGCGGTGAAGTACATGCACATCTACTTCCTAGGCGGCATACCTGTAGTAATGTACAACATGGGAGCGGGAATCTTCCGCGCTATGGGAGACAGCAGGACGCCGTTCTACTTCCTTCTCGCAAGCTGCATGACGAACATCGTGCTGGACATAATCTCAGTCGGGGTGATCGGCATGGGCGTCGAGGGCGCAGCCATAGCGACAGTTGCCTCACAGCTTCTCTCAATGGTGCTCATCTTCATAACGCTGATGAGAAGAAAGGACTCGGCAAGGCTGTATCTGAGAAAGATATCATTCGACAAGATGCTCCTCCGCCATATGCTGATGATAGGATTCCCCGCCGGCATCCAGTCCATAATGTACACGATCTCCAACCTCATCATCCAGGCTTCGATCAACTTCTATGGCACGGATACCGCCGCGGCATGGGCCGGATGGTCCAAGCTCGACCAGATATTCTGGATGTTCATAAACGCCTTCAGCATAGCCATCACGACATTCGTGGGCCAGAATTACGGAGCCGGGAAGATAGACAGGGCAAAAAGGGGTGTGAGGACTGTCACGATAATGTCCGCCATCTCCACCCTGGTGATAGAAGCCGGCTACTTCCTCGTCGGGCGCTATGGCCTGATGCTCTTCATAACAGACAGCACAGTACTCAGCATCGGAGAGTCCTTCATGCACTACATCGTGCCCTGGTACATCACGTATATCGCCATAGAGCTTCTCTCAGGAACGATGAGAGGCGCCGGCAAGTCCCTGGTGCCGACCCTGATCTCAGTATTCGGAATATGCGTACTGAGGATAATCTGGATCTACATAGTGCCGAACTTCGATCAGAGTGTCTTCGGAGTGCTGTTCTCCTATCCGTTCTCATGGATTGTGACATCACTTCTATTCATCATCTACTACTTCAAGGGACATATCTACGAAACAAAGAAGAGATAAGAAAAGGGAGGCGGCTGCAATGCTGTCTCCCTCTTCGCTTCTGCGTAAAACTCAGAAAAGCAGATGGTAATCTGCGGCGATTTCCTTGGCCTGTGATGGCCTGTGCATGATCTCATAGAGATTCTGCGGGATCGCTATCTCCCTCCCGATAAGAGGTTCCACGATATCATTGAACTTTGCAGGATGCGCCGTTGAGACCACCACAGACCATGGTTCCTCAACATGATCGCGCCTGACCCTCTCTCCGCATGCCGTATGCGGGCAGATGACATATCCTGACTCATTGTACACTTCCCTGATCGTGGAACGTATATCGTCATCAGATACCGAGTATGCAGCTACGTTCTGGCGGAAGCTGTCTATGTCACCGAACATCGCGAAGAGCCTCTCGATGTTGGAGGGAGCCCCCACATCCATTGCATTGGCAAGCGTCTTCACCGATGGCCGTGGCTCATATTTCCCCGTCTCCAGATAATCCGTTATTGGCCTGTTGGCGTTGGCCGCCAGCACGATACGGCTGATGGGGGCGCCCATCGCCTTTGCCCAGTAAGCTCCTGTCGCATTTCCGACATTGCCGGAGGGGATCACGAACACCGGAGCCGTGCCATATTTCAGCTTATAGAGTGAGGATGCATAGACGTAGTACGCCATCTGCGGAAGCAGACGCCCGAGATTGATGGAATTGGCGCTTGAAAGCCCGCTGAGTGAGCTGTCCATGAACGCCTCCTTGACCATTCTCTGGCAGTCATCGAAGGTGCCGTCAACCTCATAGCTGGAGACATTGCCGTCCCACCCCGTAAGCTGCATCCGCTGTCTTTCTGCCACGCGTCCCTTGGGGAAAAGGACCTTGACGGAGAGATGCTGCCTGCCATGGAAGGCTGCTGCGACAGCTCCGCCTGTATCGCCCGATGTGGCGACAAGGATTGTCAGGTCCTCATTGCGCTTGGAGAGGAGCTTCTCCATGGAAAATGCCAGAAAGCGTGCTCCGAAATCCTTGAAAGCCGCCGTCGGCCCGAAATAGAGCTCAAGAGTATCCTTTCCGCCATCGGTGTGAAACGGTACGGGGAAGTTAAAAGCGTTCTGACAGATCTCCTCAAGATCATCCTCAAGCTCATCACCCTCGAAATAAGGCTTCAGAGCCTGATACATCGCGTACCATGCGCCTTTCGTGAGCGTGAATGTCTCTGGAATCGAGGGGATGTTCTCAGGGATGAAGAGCCCTCCATCCGGAGCAAGCCCCTTGAGTATCGCATCGGAAGCGGAGAAGAACTCCTCTCCCCTGGCTCTGGTGGAAATATATCTCATTGCTGCCTCCTTACACTCTCGATCCAAGATAGGCGCTCAGCCTGAGGATATCCGCGAAGACTCCTCCTGCGGTGACCTCAGGGCCGGCTCCAGGACCTTTTATAACAAGCGGCTGCTTATCGTAGCGTGCCGTCCTGAATGATATGACATTATCCGTTCCCTTTGCCTGTGAGAATGGATGATCCGCAGGATACTCCTTCAGAGCCACAGTGCATGTTCCGTTCTCGACCTTGCCGACATAGCGGAGCTTCATGCCGCGGCTCTCAGCGCTCCTGTAAAGCTCAAGCATGCGGCTGTCCATCTCGCTGAGGCGTGAGAGGAACTCCTCGCTGGAGAGGCTCCTCATATCCTCCGGCACGAGGGATTCCACCTCAATATCGCCGGTCTCAGTCGTGTAGCCAAGCTCACGGGCAAGAATGACAGTCTTCCTCGCGACATCCATGCCGGAAAGGTCATCCCTCGGATCGGGTTCCGTATAGCCGAGGCTCCGGGCCTTTTTCACGAGTTCGGAGAACGGAACGGTTCCGTCATACTCAGAGAAAAGCCAGCAGAGCGTTCCGGAGACCATTCCCTCGACGCTGATGACCCTGTCTCCTGTCTCCCGGAGATCCTTTAGGGTGCAGATCACTGGAAGGCCTGCACCGACAGTCGTCTCATAAAGGAACTTGCGCCCTGTCTTCATCGTGCTGTCCAGAAGCTCCCTGTAATAGGCATAGGGGCCTGACCCCGCTTTCTTATTCGGAGTGATGACATGGAAACCGCTGTTAATGAAGCGGACATACTGCATCGCCCTTGCTTCCGATGAAGTGCAGTCGACGATAACCCTGTGTGGATAGTACTGTGCCGCAATATGAGAGAGGAAGATATCCTCGTTGTAGGCGACAGCCTCATTCCTGAACTTCTCCTTCCACGATGAGAGATCAATACCCTCCTCGGAAAGAAGCATCTTCTTGGAAGTCGCAATGCCGCGTACCCTGATATCCAGATCGAAATCCCGCCTCAGCCTGTCGCTCTCGGCAGCAAGCTGGTCAAGAAGCGTACCGCCGATGTTTCCCGGCCCGAAAAGGCCGACAGAGAGCGTCTGCTGAGAGAGGAAGAAGACAGAGTGAAGCGCCCTCAGTGCCTTGCCGCTCTCTCCGGCTTTGATCACAGCACTGATGTTACGCTCAGATGAGCCCTGGGCTATGGCACGGACGTTGACACCTGCGCGCCCGAGTGAGGAGAGGAACGCACCTGCAGTTCCGAGGTGGCCTGGCATGCCTTCTCCGACAGCCGCTATGATCGCAAGATCAGTCTCGCAGTCGATGGACGATATGGCCTTCTCCGCAGTTTCATGGGAGAACTCGGCTTTTATCGTGCGCACCGCATCCGCAGCCTGGCGCTGCGGGACACAGAAGCAGATCGAATACTCGGACGACGCCTGGGAGATGAGGATGACGGAAATACGCTCATTTCTCAGAGAGGTGAAGAGACGCGATGAGAATCCGGGCACGCCCGACATTCCCGATCCCTCGACATTGATCATCGCCACATTCCTGACGACGGAGAACGCCTTCACAAGAAGGCCGTCATCGACAGCCTCCTCCGTTATGACAGTTCCCTCCTCATCCATGTCGCCCCAGCAGCGGAGCGTTATGGGAACAGCGGCATCGGAGGCGGGCTGGAATGACTGGGGATGGATGATCGGGGCCCCGAAGAAAGAGAGCTCTGTCGCTTCCCTGTATGTGAGATGCCTGATGACCTTCGCAGACGGCACATCCTTGCGGGAGGCCGTGCAAAGAGGCGATCTTGAGTTCCAGAATGTCACAGGAGCCTTGTGGGAGGCGGCAATAAGGGAAGCGGTGTATTCGCTCTCCCCCTCCTTCCTCGGTTTTCCTGCGGCATCGGTGGAGGCATGTATCCTGTAGAGCTCGCCGGTGACAAACACCGCCCCTTCGGGAAACGATGGGGTATCTATCGCCTCACGCGGCGTCATCACCGTGCATGGTATCGAGGCCTCCGTGAAGGACGCTGACAGAATCCATGAGAGAAAGGTAGAAGTAAGATCGCCTGCATAGCGGGCGGCGGCTTCCGGGACATCCTTCATGATCCAGACAGCGCGCAGTACCTCCTCCATATCGGAAAAGGCTGCATTGATTCGCTCCTGGACAGGCTCGGGATCGGAGAGCGCTCCTTCCGCAAGCTCATTCCAGATGCTCTGGCTCTTCTCAAGCCTGCTCCAGAGCTTCTCTTCATTCTCGGCAGAAGCCGCAAGGAGCCCATCCAGCTGATAATCAGAGGAAGCGACAGGGGAAAGGACGAAGACTTCAGTCTTCTCCCCGCCCTTCCTGCTGTTGTAAAGGGCAATCAGCTTCCTCACTCCCTGCAGATGGGAGAGCATCGAGCCTTCAAGGGCATGGATACGGACTGAATTCATAATCACCTCATCGGGATAAAGATCCCTATATTCTGGAAAAGCTCCCTTTCGGGAGCCTTATTTCCGGATTCGGGCGGGGCTTATACCACCTTGACGATCTTGCCGCTTCTGAGACAGCGTGTGCAGACCTTGATTGTCCTCGGCGTTCCGTTGATGAGAGCCTTCACGGAAACGAGGTTAGGCTGGAAAGTGCGCTTCTTGGTCACGCCGATATGCTGACCGACACCGCCCTTCTTCTTAGCCTGTCCCTTGCGGGGCACGATGCTTCCTGAGATAGTTCCCTTGCCGCAGATATCACATCTTCTTGCCATGTTATCATCCACCTTATACTATTGTCTGAAAGAGAGGCTTCCTTGCTGGATGCCAGTCACAGCTAAGAGACTATACCCGAACGGGAAAACTTTGTAAATATCCCGTCAGGTATCTTATAATGCTACGATTATGCGATACACCGTGCTGACACTCGATGAAGCTCCGCGCCTTGAATGGCGGAGGATGCTGACAGGATATTTCAGGGCAACCGGGGACTGGAGCGCCTATGCCATGCCCCCCTGCATCATCCTCTCCTGCGGAAAGGACTTCTTCGAGGAGGAGGCCTCCATAGGAAACGGAATCTGCACAGCAGGCGGCACCATGATCTGGAACGGCGCGGCATCGGTTCTGCCTGTGCACGCAGATACGCTCCCGTACTATGCGGAGAATCCGGGGCTCTTCGTCTCATTCTCACGGCCCGGGACAATCAGCTTCCCCGCCTTTCAGGTCTCCGTCGGCAGCCTGGCACTGCTGGAGGCGGACGGAACCTCGTTCCGCGTCATCCGTTCGCGGAGACTGCGGAAGGACAGAGAGCCCTGACAAGGCATGAACGGCAGTCAGGACGCGGCCGGCAGACTGTACGGCCATGAAGGTTGAGGACCATGGACATCCTGCTCCACTCGGATTCTGGGAAGCGCTCCTTGATCTCCCACCCCGCCTTATCCCGGTCGAGAGTATCTGTAAACCCCAGCCGGTAAGCGACTCTGACAAAGTGCGTGTCAGCAATGACAGCTGGAAGATGAAGGACATGTTCAGCGTAGCAAGAAGCCGTCTTCTCCCCTATTCCAGGCAGTGTCTTCAGCTCCTCCTTATCCTCAGGGAGGCCATTCTCAGCTATATATGCAGACACTTCCTTTATCCGCGGGGCCTTGATCCGCGAAAGCCCTGCGGGACGGATCAGAGCCTCAATCGCGGCCGTATCAGCCGCTGCCACAGATTCAGGGCTGGGGAAACGGGAAAAAAGCGCTTCTGCGGCCTTTGCGGCCTGCCTGTCCGTGGTCGATGCGCTCAGCATGACGGTGATGAGGAAACGCCACGGATCCTCCTCAGTCAGGAATGAGATATGCTCAGGAGCGGCATTTTCCAGGATACTCCACATCTTGTTGACCGTATTTTCCATTTTCCTTATAATCCCACCTCGTTACGGGATGTCGCCTAGCGGCTATGGCGCCTGCTTTGGGAGCAGGATATCGATGGTTCGAGTCCATTCATCCCGATAGGATGATAGCATAATGCCTGCAGTCAAAGAAGCTCCGGACACACCGGGGCTTTTTGATTGCCGCTGCTGCAGCAGCACACCCCCTTCCCCGCAGCTGTGTACAGGATTTATAATCACCGGGATGAGAAAGGTTCCGCTGATTGTTCTTCTCCTTGCCCTCTCTGAACTGCTTTTCGGAGCCGTGTTCCCAGGTTATGACTTCACATTCTCGGAAACAGTCTCATCGGATTCGCTCATGTCTCTCGAGGGCAGCAGACTTGGCCTGGACTACACAGGATACGGCTACATAGGCGGAGAAGCGAGGACAGGAATATATCTCAGGCTCGGTTTTCAGGCTCCCTACTCGAGCATACTCTCCCTCTTCGAAGGCGGCGATGCCGACGAGGCGGAGGAAAACGCGGAGAATGTGGAGAGATCATTCAGGATTTCCGCCTCGCTTGGCCCGGCATTCAGAAAGTTCATAGGAGAGGATGCCATCTGGTATATGGGGCTCGGCGCTGCATTCAGCATGGAATGGACAAACAGGCAGTCACTCATCTCCGACATGCAGCACACAATGCTGGAGATGGATTTCGGCGCTGACATCGACATCGGGATAAGAATAGACGTGGAGAAGACGACAACGCTCAGGATCGGGGTTCATGGCGCATATACGATGTTCTCGATCGAGGCCGATATCCTCTCCCCCAGAAGCGGAGGAGAGAGCAGCACCGAGGCTGTCATGATCCCCAACATCTTCCTTCCTCCAGGGAAGAAGGCGAAGCCCTTCCAGGCCGAGGGCTACATCAGCCTTGGCCACACTTTCAGGCAGGACAGGGGCCGCACAATGAAACGGTACATCATAACCACGGACAAGCCGTTCAGCGGCGTGACTGTGGAGATGGATCAGCTGTTGCCGCCGTCCTGAACGTCGACGACCTCGGCATCGGTGGGACGCGGAATGTGACGCTTTATGAAAGGGATGAAGCCAGAGTACACCTTCTGGAACTCATCCTCGCTCTCCTTGAGCGCTGCCTGCCACACCGGTCCGAACCCAGGGCTGTTCAGCGTGAGCCGGTCAGCCGCTTTCTGCAGTATCTGCAGGCGCTGCATCTCCTTGCGTCCCGGCTTGTCACGGAGAGCCAGCAGCGAGACACGGAGGTTCTCATTCGCCTTTCTCAGCTCATCATTCTCTTCCCTGACTTTCTTCAGGCCCTCGGCCTCAAGCTCCATCCTGTCTGAAAGCATGTCCTTGTATTTCTGGACTTCCTTCTTCTTCTCCTCATTGATCCTCCCGATCTTCATAGAGAGGAAGAATGCGACCAGCGCTGCTATTATGAGGCCCGTGCCAAGGCCGTATATGAACATTTCCATAGTGAAAGGATAACCTATTATTTCCGGCTCTTCCACCCTGCGGCAAACTATGATAAACTCCGATTACCTATAGAACGGCTCATCTGAAGCCTCTTGGAGCAAACCATATAATCGGGATCCGGTATAGCCTCAGCGGCATTGCTCCCTACGGGAACAGAAAGCGGGCAACAAAGATCCCTCCCTTGAACAATAGTTCAAGAGCAACCAGCGGCCGTATCTATAGGACTTTTTTATTTTCACGGGGATTTATGAACAAGGAAGAAAGCCTCAGGTCAATAAGATACATCAAAGTGCCGAAGGGAATGAGGATTGAAAGCGACACGTTCCGCCTTGATCCGAACATCATGCTTCCGGTGCAGCTAAAAAGCGGCGCCTCAAGGCTTACGGAGGCGGATATCTCCCTCGAGTCGATCGTGTCCGGAATGCTCACCCTGATAGCCTATGATGAGAACCACAGGGATGCCTCCTACTACAAGGATTTCGTGCTGACAATCGACTCGATGCTCCCGGACAAGCTCTGCAAGGCAGCAATTGCGAAGGAGGAGCAGAAGGATTATGAGTTCTCTGAGGAGCTCTTCCTCGCCGTATACCACCTACTTCCACAGGCCGCATCATGCATCAACCTCGCCACGATCTACTCATATATGGCAGTCGATGCGCGCGACAAGGGGGATGAGGAGAAGGAGGATGAGTACCTCCTGTCAGCAAAGCAGACGCTCAGAGACGGGCTCAGAAGGTTCGGTGAGAATCCGGACGTGCTTGCTGAGATATCCTCATTCGAGGCTTTCACAGGCAATCTCGAGGAAGCGAGGGATTACCTCGGACGTTACATGGCCGTGGCGGAGGAAGGAGAGAAGAAGCAGGAGATGAAGAAGCTCCTAAGCCGCATCGAGCTTCAGCTTGAGAATGACGAGGAAATAAAAGAGGCCTACGATTTCATAATGCTCGATGAAGCTGACAAAGCCATGGATGCCGCCGCAAGATTCATCGCCAGGAACCCGAAGGTATGGAACGGATACTTCCTCCGTGGATGGGCTGAGAGGAAGGCAGGAAAATACGAGGAGGCGCGAGCCGACCTGATGAAATGCCTCGAACTGGGGGAAAGGTCAGCGGATATCTACAACGAGCTCTCCATAGCGGAGCTCGAGATCGGCGACAGGGAGCTTGCCAAGACATATCTGGAGACAGCCGCAGACCTCGATCCGGATAACCTCACAGTAGCCTCGAACCTCTCCTATCTCTATCTCCAGGACTCACAGTTCGATGAGGCGAGGGAGTATCTTGAGAAGGCACGCTACCTCTCCGGAAGCGATGCGATCGTCAAGGGACTCATAGAGGAATATGAGAAAAGGACCGGGGAGAAGATCGGAGAGCTCATCCACGAGGAGATCGTCCACGACGACTCTAAAAATGAGGATGAGGACGACGATGCCTACGCCGCGGAGATAGCTGAGATAGAGAAAGACGGAATACCGGAGGAGGATGAGTGCCGCTGCGGCCATCATCACCACCATCACGAGGAGGCATGATGATCTCCCATTCTGCAAATGAGACAGAGGATATCGGATACAGATTCGGCAAGGAGCTCAGGCGCGGCGATACGGTCACGCTCACAGGCTCCCTCGGAGCTGGAAAGACGGTGCTTGCGAAAGGCATCGCACGCGCTCTCGGAATCAAAGAGGCCATTGTCTCCCCCACTTTCACGCTTGTACAGGAGTATGAGGGAAGGGAGAAGCTCTACCACCTTGATCTCTACAGGCTCTCCGGAGAGGATGAGTTCGAGTCAATGGGCGGGGAGGAATTCCTTTACCCCGACGGCATAACGCTGATCGAATGGGCGGAGAAGATTGAAGGAATGCTTCCTGAGAATGTCTTCAGGGTGTCAGTAGGCATCCTGCCGGACGGCAGCAGGGAGATAAAGATAGAAGGAGGCAGCCATGAATGTTCTCTTAGCTGACACCTCAACGCAGATACTTTCAATAGCACTGCTTACGGAGACATCATACGAGGAGAGGCTCGTGAACGGGAATTTCTCCCACTCTGAGGACCTCCTTCCTGAGATTGAGGCTCTTATCAAAAGAGCGGGCATTACGCTGTCCGACCTGGAGCTCCTGATTGTCACGAAAGGGCCTGGATCATTCACAGGGCTCAGGATCGGCATGGCCTCGATGAAGGGAATAGCCTCGGCCCTCTCAATCCCCCTTGTCTCCGTACCGACGCTCGATGCCATAGCCGAAGCTGTGGGAATCTATCCAGGAGCAGTGCTCTCCGTGATCGATGCGAGGAAAAAGAAGTTCTATCTCTCCATGAAGAGAAACGGCGAGACAGTCATCGCTGACAGGGACGGGAATGCGGCGGATATAATCGATGCGCTGAAAGCGGAGAAGATGCCGGTGCTTGTCACAGGACCGGACGCCCTCCTCTTTTCGGAGAAGGTTGCGGAAATAGATGATGCGATCCCCCTTCTCGTCGATCCTGAGGCACCGAGAAACATATCCAGGGCTCTCCTGTCCCTCGGGCTTGAGAAATACAGGATGAAGGGCGCCGATGACATCGGCGAAGGCCCTGTATACATCCGCCGCTCTGATGCGGAGGAAGCACTTGAGAAGAAGATGAAGGAGCGGGAAAGAGATGGAATGTGATGTGCTTGTGATCGGCTGCGGACCTGCTGGTCTCTCAGCTGCCGGATACGCTGCCAGAGCCGGATACAGCGTGCTCGCCATAGACTCACTTGCTCCGGGCGGACAGCTTCTTTATATAGACGAGATAGAGAACTACCCGGGGTGCGGAAACACATCAGGCTATGCGCTTGCTGAGAGCTTTGAGAAACAGGCGGTATCATTCGGCGTGAGGATAGAATTCTGGGGAGCGGAGTCAATCACGAAGGAGAACGGCCTCTTCCTCATAAAGACAACGGGAGAGGATGTCAGTGCCAGGGCTGTCATATTCGCAGCAGGCGCACGCCACCGCCACCTGGGATGCCCGGGAGAGGATGAGTATCAGGGAAAGGGTGTGAGCTACTGCGCGACATGCGATGGCCCGTTCTTCAAAGGCAAGAGGATCGCGGTCGTAGGAGGAGGAGACACGGCACTCACCGATGCTCTCTATCTTTCGAAGATCGGCAGCGAAGTCCATCTTATCCACAGACGCAGCGAGTTCCGCGCCCAGAAAGTCCTGCAGGACAGGATCATGGCAAAGGACAACATAAATCTGCACCTCGGCCTTACTGTCGAGGCCATTGAGGGAGACGGCAGGAACGTCAAGGCGCTGAAGCTCTCCGACGGTTCCGTGCTTGAGGTGGATGCCCTCTTTGTCTTCGTCGGCATCATCCCGAACTCCGAGATTCTCGAGGGCTTTGCCGATCTTGATAGAGGCTTTGTAGTGACTGACGGAAGCATGAGGACATCTGTTCCCGGGCTCTTCGCTGCAGGCGATGTGAGGACCACACCGTTCAGGCAGGTCGTGACAGCTGCCGGCGACGGAGCTGCGGCAGCACATGCTGCCGATGAGTACATCCAGAATCTGTGATTACCGGGCCGGTTGGGAAACCGGCTCTTTGTTTTGCAGGAAATCTTCAAACCGGCAGTACTGCTGAAGAAAAGGATGAGGGCCATGATACTCCCATGCAAGATGGCTTTCTGCGGCATTTTCTTCAGTTTTCCCGCACTTTGAGAGCCATCGGAAACGATGTTTTTCCTTGCCTTTATGACGCCCATCGGGGATAATCAGAAACATGAATATCCTGATGGTTTCAAGTGAGGCTGTCCCCTTCTCCAAATCAGGGGGGTTAGCTGATGTATTAGGTTCGCTCTCCCCCGCTCTGGCGAAAAAAGGCGAGGAAGTACGCATTTTCATGCCGATGTACTCCTTTGTCGACCATCATGGATTCAGGCCGGGACCGCAGTTCAAGGTACCGATGCTTGGAGGAGACATTGAAGTCGCGACAGTCAGCAGAAGGCTGGACAAGGTCACCTACGTCGGACTTGAACATCCTTATTTCACAGAACGGAAGGGAATTTACGGCGACACGTCGTTCACCCCCTACCCTGACAATGCGGAACGCTTCATGCTCTTTGCAAAGGCCGCTGTCGGCTATATGAAGGCCTCGGGGTGGATTGCAGATGTCGTGCACTGCCATGACTGGACTGCGGGGCTTGTGCCTTTCTACATCAGGCAGGAGGGCCTCCGGTCACGGACAGTCTTCACCATCCACAATCTCGCGTATCAGGGGGACTTCTCCCGCTACGACGCTGTGCTCGGCGGAGACAGGCTGCTGCCGGAACTTTTCTCCGGCTCCCCTGATTCCCGCCGCCTGAACATGCTCAAGGCGGGACTCGAGACAGCGGACAGCATAACTACCGTCTCCCCCACCTATGCGGGAGAGATACAGACAGAGAAATACGGCTGCGGCCTCGACTGGCTGCTCAGGGAGCGCAGCGAGGATCTCCACGGCATCCTCAATGGCATGGATATCCACGAATGGAATCCGCGGACCGACAAGTTCTTCCTCGAACACTACTCCTCGAGGGACCTCACGGGAAAGCATGAGCTCAAGGCCCGAGTGCAGAGGGAGTACGGACTCGAGGTCAATCCCGACATCCCCCTTTTCTCGATGATATCGAGGATCGCGGATCAGAAAGGATACGCGGAGCTTCTCGGCGGGAACCATCCTGTTCTTGAGGAGCTTCTGGCAGCGGGAACGTTCCAGCTCATCGTGATAGGCACCGGGGACAAGCATTATGAGGACAAGCTGAAGGAGCTTGCCGGGCGCTATGATAACCTCAGCGTCAGGATAGCCTTCAGCAACATAACGGCGCATGAGGGAGAGGGCGCTGCGGATTTCTTCCTGATGCCATCCCGCTACGAACCCTGCGGCCTGAATCAGATGTACTCGCTCCATTACGGCACACTGCCTGTCGCCCACCGTACAGGAGGGCTTGCTGACACGATTATCGACATAACGGCGAATCCGGCGGATGGAACGGGATTCCTGATGGATAATCTCTCAGCTGAAGCTATTATCGATGCTGTAAACCGCGCGATAAAATACTACAATGAGAACAAGGAAGGCATGGTGAAGGCCATCAGGAGGGCAATGACAATGGATCTCTCCTGGGACAAGTCAGCCGGAGAATACATAGCGCTTTATGATAGCTTAGTAAGCAAAGGATAATACACTAGGAGGATTGGAAAATGAAAAAGAAGAAAGCGATAGCAATAGTCCTCGGCGGCGGCCGTGGAACGAGGCTCTACCCGCTCACGATGGACAGGGCAAAACCGGCTGTTCCCTTTGCAGGAAAATACAGACTCGTAGATATCCCTATCTCGAACTGCATCAACAGCGGAATCAGGCAGATATATGTCCTCACACAGTTCAACAGCGCATCGCTGCACAACCACATCGCGAACACCTATCAGTTCGATCAGTTCTCAGGCGGCTTCGTAGAGATCCTCGCAGCTGAGCAGACATATGCCAGCGAGAGCTGGTATCAGGGTACGGCTGATGCTGTAAGGAAGAACCTCAAGCATTTCCATGACCAGATTGCGGATTACTACCTCATCCTTTCCGGCGACCACCTCTACAGAATGGATTTCCAGAAGATGCTCGAGAGGCACATCGAGTCGGGCGCTGAGCTCACGATCGCTGCAAAGCCGATCTCAAGGGAGCAGGCCACAGGGCTCGGAATCATCGGAGCTGACAACGAGGGAATCATCAAGAAGTTCTATGAGAAACCCGCCCCTGATATGGATATCTCCGAATACAAGGTCCCTGAGGAGTGCCTGACAACCCAGCTCGGCGTCGGCAGGAATGCCGGCAACGAGTACCTTGCCTCGATGGGCATCTACATCTTCAATGCCAAGACAATGGAGGAGTCGCTGAACAACGACAAGACTGATTTCGGCAAGGAGATCATCCCCGACATCATCAAGACACGCCGTGTATCGACATACCTCTTCGATGACTTCTGGGAGGATATCGGAACGATCAAGGCATTCTACGAGACGAACCTCAACCTCGCCTCAGAGAAGCCGGCGTTCAACTTCTATGATGAGGAGATGCCGATTTACACCCACAGAAGGCACCTTCCGGCAACAAAGGCGAACTTCTGCAACATCTCCTGCTCTCTCACCTCCGAGGGCTCCATCATCACGAATGCCTACATTGTCAACTCGATAGTCGGTGTCCGTACCTTCATCGAGGCGGGAGCTTCGCTCGACGGAGTCTACTGTATGGGCGCAACCCATTATGAGACGGAGGAAGAGAAGGCGGACAATGCCAAGAAGGGAATCCCGAACATCGGAATCGGCAAGGCCACGATCATCAAGAGGGCCATCATCGACCAGAATGCGAGGATCGGCTCGAACTGCCGCATCGGCATCGACAACATTCCGCGTCCGGACGGGGATTTCGAGATGTACTCAATCCATGACGGCATCATCGTCATCAACAAGAACGCCATCATTCCTGACGGCACTGTGATGTGATCGCCAGCTATCAGGAGAGGGACCGCAGCGATGTGGCCCCTCTTTTTTATCACATCAGCCTGGTCGGGAACCTGTCGCCGCAGCGCATCACCAGAAGACGCCCGTAGCCTTCAAGCTCCCCTGCCCTGATGACATCCACCTGGGCATCGATTTCCCTGCTTCTGGAGAGAACTGTCCACTTCTCATCGCCGGATTCTATGCGCACAGCCGCAGCCTCAGTCTCATCCAGGACCCGGCCGCTCCCGATCAGTGATACATCAAGGGGCGTGACTGAGACAGTTCCTGCTGCAGAGAAAACAGTGAATACCGTTCCGTTCTCTGGCACATCAGCTGAGAAATGCAGCACCTTTCCGTTTTCAAGTGAATTGTAGACAAGACTGTATGCGGCATTCTCAAGCTCCGCTCTTCCTGCAGTTGAATCAAAGTGGAGGATCTTCCCTTCCTTGCTGACAGTCCGCTCCGTCATATCAGCAGCCGCAGCAGCCGGATGCCAGAAACTGTCGTACTTATGCTTCTTTCCGCCGCTTCCGAGTATCTCGTCGATCACGACGGCAACCGAACTCCCCAGTGTTACGACCTTGCGTCTCGCGATGAGCCCCGATCCAAGATAGCCGAAATAGAGCGCCTCTATGGACTCGGCTTCCGCTGCAGCGCTATGGCGGGAGAGCATCTTCTCATGCACGGCAGTGTAGTTCCACGAGCCGGACGGGGCCTCATCACAGCCGCCGTCTATGAGAAAGACATTGTGCGCCGTGACATCCTTGAGCATCCTGCGCTCAGGCGTCTCTGTGTAGGTGAAACGTCCTGAATCGCTTATAAGCTGGACAGTCCCCAGCGCTATATCCACATGCATCGGTGAAATATGGCCATGTCCGGATCCCATCAGGCCGGAGACGACATGAACCGTCAGATCACCATGGCGGAGAAATGCATTGCCGCTCGGAAAATGTATGACGCTCCGTCTCTCCTCCCCTCTCTTCTCCAGTCCGCCGCCGGGAAGGTCCCACCAGTTCTCCTCTTCCTTGTGCGCCTGGATATCCAGGCCGAACAGCTCCGCGCCGAGATATATAAGGTCACCGGTTCTTATCACATCGCTGTCACCTGTGGCAATGATGGTGCTGTCCGGCAGAGTCATCCCGTACATCGCAGTGACAAGCCCGGCCGCCTTCTCCTCAATGCGGGGAGGAACCGCTATTCCCAGCCTTCTTGCGACAAGAACAGTATCCAGAGCGCAGTGAAGCACCTCCGTATGGTACAGGGGGCTCTGTTCCCAGTCCTCCCCATCCTCCAGCGTCTGGAACACAAGCTCCTCCTCGAGCCTTGAAAGCGCCAGTGCTGCAGCTTCCTCATCACCCAGTGCCGCACCTGCGGCGAAAAGGCCATGATCCTGTATCACTCCCCAGTTTGAGAGCCGATGAAATGCTCCATGCGTATCCTTAAGCTGCCGGATATGGCAGCCAAGCGACTCCTTCATCCTCTGGACAACATCCGGAGGAAGCGGGGATGTGCTCTCAAAGAGCTCAATGCTCCGCAGCCAGTTCTCAGGCCGGATTCCTGTCTCGAGGCTCCTCCAGCTGGTGCCGAGATACTGCTCTGAATATGAGGTGTTATCAAGGAATGAGGTGATGTATCTGATGAACGCATCCCTGTATTCCTCTTTTCCCGAGAGCACATATGCCTTGGCGAGATTCAGCAGCATGCTGTGCCGGTTGAGGGCATAGAGCCACTCCTGATCGCTCTCAAAGATCCCGTCCGGAACCTTGTTCCACACACTGTCCCTGAACGGAACAGGCACATAGCACCTCTCCATCTCATAATGTGCCCTGTGGCAGATTATCCCTGAAGCTGTCTCATCCGCCCAGGAAATTATCTCCTCAGCCGCTTCTGACGCATGTTCCCTGATACCGCGTGCGGCTGCAGCTGCATCCTCTATGTATATTCTCCTCATCTGCTCCCTCCTGAGCCTGAATTATGATAACATCCTTTCATAAGGAATTTGCTATGGATATCGATGAACTTAAACCAATAACTGAGGAAATGCTGGACAAAGCAGTAAAAGAATCAACTGCTGTGCTGAAGCTCTATCTGAATGATTTCACAGATGATTTCAGATACAGCCACAGTGTCGGCAATTTCTATGAGAAGAGCGCGAATGTGGAGTGGACGACAGGATTCAACACAGGTGAATACTGGCTTGCGTATGAGCTCACCGGAGATGAAGATTTCAGCCGTGCCGCACTGAAGGAAGTCGATTCATTTGCTGAAAGAATCGAGAAGAGGATCGATGTGGATCATCATGATATGGGATTCCTGTACTCCCCTTCATGCGTCGCCGCCTTCATGCTCAAGGGAAGCGAGAAAGGAAAGGAGGCCGCACTGCTTGCTGCGGACAATCTCATATCCCGTTTTCAGGAGAAGGGAGAGTTCATCCAGGCATGGGGGCAGAAAGGGAACCCCAATGAATACCGCCTGATCATAGACTGCCTTCTCAATCTTCCCCTCCTCTTCTGGGCGACAGAGACCACGGGAGACGGGAAATACAGGGAGATTGCCGAGAAGCACTTCCGCACCGCGATAAACTGCGTGCTCCGTCCCGATGACTCGACATACCACACCTATTACTTCGATCCGGAAACAGGAAAGCCGGTACGCGGCGTCACCGCACAGGGCAACAGGGATGGCTCGGCATGGGCCCGCGGTCAGGCATGGGGCGTCTATGGAAGCATACTCGCCTACCGCCATACAGGCGACAGCAAGGCACTCGAGGTATTCAGGAGAGCGCTCTCCTTCTTCCTCTCACATCTTCCTGAGGACATCATTCCTTACTGGGACTTCGACTTCACGAATCCCAGCACGGAGCCGCGCGACTCATCGGCACTGGCCGTAGCGATCTGCGGCATGCTCGAGGGAGCGGATGCGATCGGAGGCGAAGAGGGAAAGAAACTGAGGGATGAAGCGGAGAAGCTGATGGTCCCGCTCTATGAGAAATGTGCCGTGAAAGATCCGCAGGAATCAAACGGCCTTCTTCTCCATGGAACATACGCCAGAAAGAGCCAGTGGAATACCTGCACTGACAGAGGCGTGGATGAATGCAATCTATGGGGAGATTACTATTATCTCGAAGCCCTCAGAAGGCTCAGGGGAAAATGGAATCCGTACTGGTGAGACAGCAATGCCGCCGGAAATCAGCCGGCGGCATTATTGCAGTCCGATAAAGTCTCAGAGGACTTTCTCCACCTCTGAAAGCACGGAATTGTTGAATGGAGCCGCAAAGAGCTTCTCACCGCTTCTGAATACCATGACAGATGGGACATCCGGTGCTCCGAGAATCTTCTGGAGCTTGTCACTCTTATAGACATCAACCACCTCGAGTGAACAGCTCCCCTCATGGCTCTTCGCGAATTCCTCGACAAGAGTCAGACAGTTCCTGTCATTCTGCTCCGAGGCATTGTAGAAGTAGCAGAGGACAGTACCCTCACGGAGGATACCGTTTCTGAGCGTGTTGATCTCATCGACGTAGCGCTCTGCCATATAACCTGCGACAGCCCCGTCACCGACGCTGGTGGAGACCTGGCGGAGAGTCTTGTGCCGTACATCGCCTGCTGCGAAGATACCGGGGACATTCGTCTCCATATCCTCATTTGTCAGGATGTAGCCGCGGTTGTCGAGATTGACGAGATCCTTGAAGATCGCCGTGTTCGGAAGATATCCGATGAAGAGGAAGCAGCCATCGACATCGACGGGCATCAGCTCACCTGTCTTGAGATTCTTGAGAACGACAGTCCTCAGAAGCTCATCGCCCTCGAATGAGTTGACTGCAGAGTTCCAGATGAACTTCATCTTCTCATTCTTGAGAGCCTTCTCCCTGGCGACCTCATTGGCATCCATGATGCCCTCATCGTGGATGACGGAGACAATGACCTCGGAGGCGAAGCGCGTGAGGAACATGCCCTCCTCAATGGCGGCGTCGCCTGAACCGATCGCCATCACCTTCTTGCCGGTGTAGCGTGCGGCATCGCATGTGGCGCAGAATGAAATGCCCTTGTCGCAGTAGATATCCTCATTCTTCGCACCGGTAAGACGCGGCCTTCCGCCAGTGGCGATGATGACAGCCTTCACATGATAATCCGTGCGGAATGTGGAAACGACCTTGTAGCTCTGTCTGTCCTCCACTCCTTTGACATCAGTCAGCTTCACCTTGACGCCGAACTTCCTGAACTGCTTGTCCATGAGCTTCATGAGCTCGGTGCCGTCGATGCCTTCAGGGAAGCCCGGATAGTTCTCGATCTCGCGGGTATAGGTGGCGAGTCCTCCGATGAGGGATTTCTCGATGAGAATTGTCTTGAGCCTTGCGCGTCCGGCGTAGAGGGCCGCGGTCATTCCCGCAGCGCCTCCGCCGATAACGGCGACATCATATTCTTCTATTCTCTTCTCCATATGCGCCTCAGCTGTGAGCATTCCTCTCAGCAATCTTCTTCTGTTCCCACCAGTAGGCAAGAACCCACAGTCCGAGGAGGACAAGAAGCTGCACGAAGAGAGCCGGCATCAGGCCGCCGAAAGCCTGGGGAAGATAGACGGGGGAACCGGCCTTGAAGAATGTTCCCTTCGTCGCGAGGTTGAAGACCTCTCCGAGCGCTGAACCGCATGCGAAGAAGACGAATGCGATATAGTTCTGGAGATATCCCTCTCCCATTCTGACGAATGTTCCGGAAGCACAGCCGCCGGCAAGAACAGCTCCGATTCCGAAAACGAAGGAACCGAGGACGAGCGAGAGGTTCACGGCACCGCCTGGTGTTGACTCGAGCTTCGAGAGATCGATCCCATACTTTGAGGCATGGATGCCTAAGAAAAGGATCGTGGAAAGCGCAAGCGCCACGATGACAGCACGCGTGAGCTTTGTCTCACCAGTAAGGCCAGGGTCGCGGTATGCTGCGGTGAAGCAGAAGCGTGAACGCTGCATCACATATCCCAGTCCGATGCCGATGAAGATGATTCCAGGTACGGCAGGATAGGAAGGCGCCACCACGAAGCTGACGATCACGACAGCAAGCGCAAGCACGGCACCGAGCGTGATCTGGATGATCTTCCTCTGCCTTCTCTGCTCCGGTGTCAGGCGCTTCCTGTTAGGACGCTTGTTGCTCACAGGCGGCTCGAAGAAAGCCCTGAGGAGCCTTCCGCCCACTGTTGCGCCGATGAAGACGAAGAGGAGGAAAATCCATCCCGAGAGATTGAACTGCGGGAGCGATGAGAAAAGGCCGCCGATGTTGCATCCGCCGGCGATCTTGGCGCCGAAGCCCATGCAGAGGCCGCCGATCACTGCAGCAGCAACCTGTTTCCAGTGCTTGATCTTCCTGATCTTCCACTGGGCGGCCAAGAGGCAGGATATGAGAGCTCCGAGAAGGAGTCCGATATCCGTCATGGAAGCCTGGTTTCCGAAGAACTTGTATCCGGAGAGGCTGCCGTTGTAGATAGCCCAGCTGTCTGTGTCGATACCGAAAAGTCCCACGAACTTTCCGAACCATGTGAAGAACGGACCGGAGGCACCCCATGTTCCGCTGAATACAGCCATGGAAAGTGCGAGGATTGTGATCATCACGGCTCCGGTATAGTAAGACCATTCGTTCTTCAGGAGCCTTTCATAAAGTGTTGGATTCTTCTGTTCTTCCATTTCCGTTCCTTACTTCTCGATGGTGACTTCCCACTCGCCTTCACCGACTTCCTCGATGTCGACGTTGTAGCCCTGGCTTCTTGCCCAGTCCGGGACATTCTTCATAGCGCATGTATGGTCGATTCCGACAACAAGGATATCGCCCTTCTGCATTCCCTCGAGCTCTTTCTGAGTCTTCATGAGTGGTACGGGGCAAGCCTCTCCGAGGCAGTCAAGATAACGTTCAGCCATATTAAGATCCTCCTTACAGCTGTATTTGATTCTGCGTAAGTCAACCAGTCAAAATGTGAAGTGTCCATCGAGAAAAGATCGGAACTATGAGAGGGACTATATTCTGCAAGGAAAAAACTGTGTTTTGTGCGAAATTATGGCACATGGCAAAGGAAATGGGGCCCGCTTGATACGGACCCCATGATCTCATGTCCTGCGTGCTGTATTACTCAGCCGCCTTCACATCGGGGTATGCGATGATGATGTCATTGACAATCCTGTCGATCGCCTCATCAACTGTGATCTCTCCGACGATTGCCTGAGTCCAGTTGTCCCTGATGGTGTTGCCATATGAGGAACCCGGATGGTTGACCTGGATGATGAGGTCCTCGTTAGGCGCATTGGAAGAAGCAGCAAGCTCCTGCTGGAACACGGCAAGCTCCTTGAGGTTGTAGTCCACATCGAGCGTGGTGACGCCTGAGAGGTAGTTCGCATCCGCGAGATACTGCTTGTAGTTCTCCGGCTCGTAGAACCACTTCACGAATTCGATGGCTTCCTTTTCCTGACCCGTTCCATCGAAAACACTGAGGAGGTTGCCGCCGATCATCGTGGCCTTTTCCTTTGCATAAGGCATGAGGACAGGTGCCCACTCGAAATCGGTGATGTTTTCAGCGAAATCAGTGAGGCTCCAGTTGCCGCCGAGGTGAGCAGCGACGCGGCCTGACTTGAATGTATTGGCTGCTGTATCGACACCTACGATATCCGTATATGTCGCGATTCCCTCATTGACAAGGTTGATGATGAACTCCATGCCTTCCTTTGTCTCGGGAGAATCGAAAATAAGCGTATACGGATCATCTGCCGGAGTCAGCCTTGAGCCGAACTGATAGAGGATAGTCTGCATTCTCTGCTGTGCATGCTCGATGGCGATACCCTCGCATCCTGTGCGCTCCATGACTGTCTTCAGTGCTTCAACGAACTCATCCCATGTCCATCTCTCCTCCTCGCTCTGCGGGTATGGAACGCCTGCCTCATCCCAGAGCGTGGTGTTCAGGAAGAGCCCTACTGCGGTGCTGTTGAGCGTCGTGGAGATGAATCTGCCATCGCGTACACTGTAGTTCATCGCGAAATCCTCAGGATTAAGTCCTGTCTCATCCAGCGGATAGAAGTTGTCGGTGAACTGCTCGAACGTGTTGGTCGTGTTCTTCACAAGTGCAGGAAGGGCGCGGGCACGGATCCTGTTTGAAATCTGCGTGGGAAGATCCGAGAGGGATATCTCATTGACCTCGGCCTGAATTCCCTTGTCCTTATACTCCTCGTTGAACCTTGCCACAGCTTTCTGCATCGGGGAACCCTCAGTGGTATCACCGGAAAGAAGGATTTCAAGAACAACGGTGTCTCCGTCGCTGCTGCTCTCTCCTGATCCGCCCGCATAAAGAGGGACAAAGAGCGCAAGAACCATTAAACCGACAAGAATGATCTTTTTCATATATGCTCCTTTTTTATTAGCCTTTGATTCCTGAAGACATGCTCGATGACATGATCTTCTTGTTGAATATGATGAAGATGACGAGGACCGGGATCATCGTCAGGACGGAAGCTCCCAAGAGGAGGCCCCAGTCAAGGGATATCGAATCCATGGCGCTTATGCTCCTGAGAGCGAGCTGCAGCGTGTACTTCTCCCTTGTGTAAAGCGAGATGAGCGGCCAAATGTAGTCATTCCATCTCCAGCGGAAGGAGAAGATGGAGAGGATCGCAACCTGGCTCATGCAGATGGGGAACATGATCCGGAAGAATATCGTGCCCTCATCAGCGCCGTCGATCCTCGCCGCCTCAAGAAAGTCATTGGGAACCGAGACGAAGAACTGGCGCATGAGGAAAATACCTGTCATCGTGCCGATTGCCGGAACGATACAAGCCCATAGGGAATCATACATGCCCAGTGCCCTTATGACCTCGAAGCTGGGGCTCATGATGATCTCAGTCGGGAGCATCGTCGTGGAGAGGAGGCAGAGGAAGAAGAATGACAGCCACTTTGCCTGGTACTTGGCGAGAGCGAAACCGCACATGCTGCTGAAGAGAACAGTGAAAACCGTCGCCACGACTGCGACAAAGAGGGAGTTGCCCATATACAGCATGATGTTGAAGCTGTCGAGCGCCTTCTGGAAATTGAGCAGTGTCGGCTCCTGCGGGAAAAGATGCAGCGGATAGCTGAAGAGCTCCGACGAAGGCTTGAAGGATGAGAATATCATCCAGACGCAGGGAAAGGCCCAGATAACCGCGAAAAGAATCGAGAGAGCGCTCTTTCCAGCTGATTTGAGTGTGTTTTTCCTGATCATATCAATACTCCGCCTCCTGCTTCGCGTTCACGCACGTCTGCAGATACGAAACTGCGAGAAGAATCACGAACATGACCATCGAGGCCGCACTCGAGTATCCGACATCCAGCCTTTCGAATCCTGTCTTGTAGATGTACTGGATCATATATGTGGTAGCCGTTCCAGGGCCTCCGTTGGTAAGCGTGAGAGGCATTGCGAAGACCTTGAACGAACCGACGATCTCAAGAAGTATGACCATGAAGGAAAGCGGCTTGAGGGCTGGAAGCGTTATGACCCTGAACTGCTGCCACCACGAAGCCCCGTCTATCCTCGCCGCCTCATAGAGATCCTGAGGAACCTGCTTGATGCCGCCGATGAATATGAGCATATTCACACCGCAGCCTGACCAAGCGCTCGCGACTATTGTCGTAATGAATGCAGACGTGGGATTCGAGAACCATTTGACGGGTTCGGCGCCTGCGACAGTCAGCACATAGTTGATGAAGCCGTAGCTTTCTGAGAAAAGCCATTTCCAGGTGACACCGACCATGATGGAGGAAAGCAGCGTCGGCCAGTAGACGAGAATACGGGTGATGGCATTGCCTTTGATCTTGTCATTGGCCAGAAGAAGGGCCAGCGCCAGCGAGACGATGTAGCAAAGCGGAACGCTGACCACAGTGTATTTCACTGTGTTGAAGAGGACGGAGTAATACTCCGCATCATGGAAGAGGCGGTCATAGTTCTGCAGGCCGATGAAATCCATGCGCCCGAGCCCGTTGTAATTGGTGAAGGAATACCAGACACCGATGATGGCCGGGATCAGGAAGAAGACAATGAAAAGGATTATATTAGGGGCACAGAAGATCAATGCCCAACGCTGATACCGGGAATATCCTGGTTTCTTTTGTTTTTTCATCGCTCCTCCTTTTGCAGATGAAAATTGCATTTTTTTCCTTATGATAATGGCAAAATCCAAAATTAGTACTCTAATTTTTGTCATATTCCATACCATATATTGTAAAATTTGCTTTTTAAGCATTAAAAATACGCAAAATAAGCATCATTTTGCAATTTTGTATGGAGCAAAGGGCCGTTTTCCTGGAAATCAGGACAAAATATGAATAATATAATTCTATAAACAAATAATTACTTGCATATATTGTGAAATTTTACTTGACAAATATCCTGTGACACCCAGAAATCTAAGGTATTAAGGATATTCACATGGAACTCGATTTCACAGAACTCAAAGCACCTCTTGTCTTCAGGAAAACGCCGGAGATGACATACACGGATCTCTGTGCATCACGGAGCGGGAACCGCATCGAACTTTATTTCAAGGCAGCAGCCGGCGATGGGGAGACTGTTCTCTCAAGCTGGACGGAGGACATGATCAGATGGAGCACGCCGGAAAAGGCTGAATGGCCCGGAAAGGAAGAGGCTGTGGCATGCGGCCACATTATCGCGGAGGAAGCTGAAGGGCTTGTGGCATACAGCCTGGAGGATCATGCCCGCACCCCGCTCGACCTCGATTCAGAGCGAGTGGGAGGAAAAGGTGCAAAACCCGCCAGTCCCAGCGCTGTCAGCTTCGGTAATTTCACATATCTTTTCTACATCATCGGCGGCTCCATTGCCGTAGCTGCGACAGCTGATGGAGTGAACTACATCTCATTCCTCCGCGATGAGCCGACATATCCTGAGAACGGGACAATATATGAAGGCGATTACTACCGCCCCCTCCCCTTCCATGAATATATAAAGCCGGAACCGGTACCTTCCGGGGACAATGTCTTTGATGTCAGATCATTCGGAGCTGTCCCGAGCATGACATTCATCTCAACACCGGCCTTCAGGGCCGCACTGGAAAAAGCGGCGAAGTGCAGGGGCACTGTCGTCGTAGACGGCGGCTATTACTGCGTCTCCACTCTCACAATCCCCTCCGGTGTCACCCTCTTCATCGCCTATGGAAGCGCAATTGTGGCCTCGAGGGATCTCTCGCGCTACCGCAACATGATGATCGGCTGCATAGATGCAGAGGACGTCACGATACGCGGAGGCGGAAAGATCATCGGCAACGGCGAGTATTTTGTCCACCTGCCGCTCAGGCGCCCGCGCCTCAAGCCGCTTGATTACTTCAGGCTGCCTCCCATCCCGTATGATCCCATGGGGTATCCTGTGGACTCTGCCCGCTATGCATACAGATCGCGCATCCGCTATGCATTCGATCCGTACGGAAACGGGGGAGAGGAAGTCGAGCGTCCGCTCAACAATGTCTGGATCCGCGGAAGCCGCAATGTGCTGATCGAGAACATAGTGATCGAGGACTCGTTCGAATGGACACTCAATCTCGAGTTCTCCAGGAATGTGAAGGTTCGCAATGTCGTTGTCAATGACAACCGGCACGTCGCCAATACTGACGGAATCGACATCACAAGCAGCATCGATGTGGACATCGAGCACTGCTTCATATCCTCCGCCGATGACGGAATATGCATCAAGGCACCCCGCTACCAGGAGCATGATGACAGAGCAGCGGAAGGTGTCAGCGGCGAGCTGGGGCCTACGGAGAATGTGAGGATACGCGACTGCACTGTGATGACTGTGATGAATGCATTCAAGATCGGTACAGGCACCTTCTATGATGTGAGGAATATCAGCGTGGAGGACTGCACCTTCATGCTTCCCGATATCTTCCCCGGATCGACTTCCGGAATCGCTGTCGAATGCGCTGACGGCGGCACCGTCGAGGATGTTGCGGTGAGGAATATAAGGATGGACAGCATCTGCTGCCCCATCTTCATCATGCTCAACCGGCGCAACTGCGATGGCTTCCTCTCCGAGGATGATGAGAGAAGGAGAATGAAAGGAGGAAGGATCAGGAACGTCACAATAGAGAATGTCGAGGCAAGAAAAGCCGAGATGCCGAGCATCATCACAGGATTCCATGATGAGGAGAGCGGCACTACAGGATACATCGAGGATGTGACTGTCAGGAATTTCAGCTGCCGCTATGCAGAAGACAGGGAGGTGATCAGCATCAGGAAGAAGATCCATGAGAGCATCACCGATTATCCTGAGGCAAACTCCTTCGGAGATGTACCGGCATATGGAATCTACGTGCGACATGCGAAGAACATTGCTCTGAGCGGCATCAGCATAGATCCGAGGAGCACAAATACAAGGGAATGCATCGTCACAGATGATGCAGAGCTCAGATGATGACCTCCCTGCCGCTGCTGCCGCGGTCTTCACGGTAGCGGCGCGGTGTCATGCCTGTGTAGCTCCGGAAGATGCGGCTGAACTGAGAGAAAGAGGTGAAGCCGCATTTCTCGGAGATGCTCTGTATCTGTTCGTTGGTGGAAGCGAGGAGTTCTTTCGCCTTGACCACCCTCACCTGCTGGATGTAATGGACGAGGCTGTAGCCTGATATCTCCTTGAACATGCGGGAAAGGTAGCAGCTCGAGATGAAGAACTTGTCTGCCAGGCCGTTGAGGGAGAGATTCTCGCTGTAGTGATCGGAGATGTAAGAGGAAATCGAATAGATCTTGTGCGTGATCGAATCGAACTCCTTGTTCGTGTAGAGGTTCTCCTTCTCCCTGATCGTCTCAGAGAGACGGTGGAGGAAAATTCCGCAGGCTGAGACAGTGAAAGCCCGGGATGCTGCACCTAGCCGCAGATCCTCGTGAAACGCATCTCTCAGGATGTCGACGATGTGCCTCACTACATCGCGGTCAAAGCGGAAGACCGGCACCTCCGTCTCGAATGGCTCGAGGATGAAGCGTGCAGCCTCGGGAGAAAGCGAGGAGAGCCAGTCGGAGGAGAATGCGATGTATATGCGGCGTACGACATATTCATCGAAGTATGCGCACTTATGCATGATACCCGGCTTTATGAGGACAATATCACCCTCATAGAGGGCGTAATACCTTCCTTCCAGGAAATACCCGGAGGAATGATCGAGGAGGATGTAGGCTTCATAGAATGAGTGGCTGTGCTGGAATTCCATGCTGGCCTTTCTCGGCCTTATGTTGCTGTCGAGGTGCAGGAAAAACGCACCCTCAGGCGAATTGACGGTTATCTCATACTTGCCATTGAAGAAATCATCATCCTCATACATATGTAGAAAAGAATATCCCATGCCCCGCAAGAGGTAAAGCAATGGGAACAATGACAGATGGTTGCATTGCCATTCATTTAATGCAGAAAATGATGTTTGCATTTCTTTCCGGGATACCCGGCAGGAGGAACAATGAAAAGCAGGAAAGACAGAGCCGCGGCAATACTGGACTACCTTGAGAAAGCCATGTTCAGGAACAGCTGCATTGTGGATGGAATGGAAACGGCTGCCTGGCATTATGGAATGCCTGTCACGTTTCCGCCGGAGAACATAGAGTGGAAGCCCTTCGGAAGATACGGGACATGGGGAGGAAGCGATCTCCATTTCCTCTTCCGCTGCAGGGTATGCGGAAGGGAGGGCCGGCCCCTCATGGTTTCGCTGCAGACAGGTGACACGAATGTCTGGAATCTGGACAATCCGCAGATCCTCATGTATCTCAACGGCAAGCTGAGGTCGACAATGGATGCGGGGCATCAGACAGCGCTCCTTTCAGAAAAATGCGGCAGTGATGAGACTTTTGAGCTGGGATTCTACGCATACTCGAACAAGAGCGAACCTCTCTGCACGTTCCGCGTCACGGCAGCAGAACCGGATGCGGAGACTATAAGACTCTATTTTGATATCAGGAACATCATGGAGGCCGCTGAGCTCCTGCAGCAAGATGACGAAGCCTATATCGCGGCATACAAGGCCCTGGATGCGGCAATAGATGTCCTCGATACAAGATCATATGCGCTTCTCGACGGGAGTACCGGCAAGGCAAGGAAGATCCTCGCTGAATACATGGATTCACGCCCTGAGTCCGTACCGGCTGTCTGGGCGGTCGGCAGCACGCACATAGATGTGGCATGGAAATGGCCGGTGCGCCAGACTGAGGAAAAAGCAGTAAGAAGCACGCTCACAGCGCTGAATCTCATGGATCGCTACCCGGAGTTCAGATTCCTTTTCACGCAGCCCGTGCTCTATGAAGCGGTGAGGAAGCTCCGCCCTGACATCTTCAGCAGGATACTGGAAAGGATCAGGGAAGGACGCTGGGAGGCTGAAGGAGGAATGTGGCTTGAAAGCGACTGCAGCCTGACAGGCGGAGAATCGCTCGTGCGCCAGATCATCAAAGGAAAGAGGTATTTCACAGAAGTGCTGGGCGCGCCTGAGTCCGTCATACTGTGGCTGCCCGATGCCTTCGGCTTCAATGGCAATATCCCCCAGCTGATGAGGAAATCCGGGCTGAAGTATTTCATGACGACGAAAATCAACTGGAGCGACACGCACCGCTTCCCGTATGACATATTCACCTGGAAGGGAATCGACGGAAGCGAGGTCCTCGCCTACTTCATCTCCACCACGGATTACGATCCCTCCGGAGAGATAAAGGACTATTTCACGACTTACAACGGCCTGCAGGATGCCTCACAGATCAAGGGCACATGGCAGCGCTTCACAAATAAGGATGTCACCAGCGACGTGCTGACCTGCTTCGGCTACGGCGATGGAGGCGGCGGCACCACCTATGAGATGATTGAGAACTCAAGACGCCTTTCAAAGTCGGTGGCAGGATGTCCGAGGACAGTGATCAGAGGTGCAAGGGAGTTCTTTGAACACCTTGAGAAGAACATGGACAGAAGCCGTCTTCCCAAATGGGCCGGAGAGCTCTATTTCGAGTACCACAGGGGAATACTCACCAGTATCGCTGAGGAGAAGAAATGGAACAGGAAGATCGAGAACCTCACCCACGATGCGGAGGCGCTGTCGGCAATGGCACCGCTGCCGTATCCCGGAGATGAATTCACTGCAGTCTGGCAGACAATCCTGCTGAACCAGTTCCACGACATACTCCCCGGCTCGGCAATCGACGAGGTCTATGAGACGGCCTTCAGGGAATATGGTGAGGCCGAGAAGATGGACCGGGAGATAATCTCGAGAGCTCTCAGCTCATTCGCATCTGAAGGAGAGAGCTGTCTTGCGGCTGCGAATGCCTCAGGCCATGAGCGCACCGCTCTTGTGGAGTTCGGCCGCGCGCTTGAGGGCTTCAGGAAGCAGAAGACATATGACGGGCGTTACCTCTACCTTGCTGAAAAACTCCCGGCATACGGA
Organism: uncultured Spirochaetales bacterium; assembly: GCA_949292445.1. The sequence goes on from CASEZU010000070.1 coordinate 54,198, forward strand.
ATCGGCATTATCTCAGAAGAGAGCGAAGAATGGGGGAATGTGCTAGAGGGAACGGCCTCTTCATTCGAGACTCCATTCTATGCTGTAAGGATCTCGGCAAATGGCACGATCTCATCGCTTTATGACAAGGTGAATGAACGCGAAGTGATCGCATCCGGCATGGAAGGCAACAGGATTGTCTCCTATGAGGACAGGCCGGTAAAGTACGACAACTGGAACCTGGAGGATTACCACCTCAGAAAACCCTACCAGTGGGATTGCTGCAGCGCCCCCTCGGTCATTGAGAACGGACCGCTCCGCGCCGTGGTAGAGATCACATTCTCATCGCTCTCATCGAAGCTGACTGAAAGGATCGTATTCTACAGACATACAGGACGAATAGACTTCACGTCATTCCTCGACTGGGACGGCGACCATCAGCTTGTGAAAGCGGAATTCCCGGTAGATGTCCATGCATTCAGTGCGGACTATGAGATACAGTTCGGCTCAATCACAAGGAGCACGACTGACAACACTGACTGGGACAGGGCCAGGTTCGAGGTACCGGCACAGCGCTGGTGTGACCTCTCCGAACCGGGCTATGGCGTGTCACTTCTTACAGACAGCCGCTATGGATACAGCATCAAGGAGAATGTCATGACAGTCTCGCTGCTGAAATCCGGGACATTCCCCGCGCTAAAGGCCGACAGGGGTCACCACGAGTTCACATACTCCCTCTACCCACATGCCGGGACCTGGAGGGAGGCCGGAACCATCATGGAGGCCGAGGATCTCGCAAGAGGCGCTTATCCGTTCCTTTCCGGAAAAATTGAGCCGGTGTCATTTGCCTCATCTGACTGCCCAAATGTCGTAATAGATACAATAAAGCAGGCTGAGGACGGAAACGGAATTGTCATCAGGGCATATGAGGCTTATGGAATGAGGAACAAGGCAGTGATCAGGACACAGGCAGAAGGAATGATCTATGAGTCAGATCTGCTTGAGCGTAAGACAACTCTGCTCTCGGAAGGAAATGAAGTCACAAGGGTATTCAATCCTTATGAGATAGTGACATTCATTGTAAGATGAAGTCATAAGACGGGAAAACGGCTCCTGCTCGCGCACAGGAGCCGTTTCTTTTGCCGGAGATCAGCAGATCTTCCTGATCCAGCCTTCCGGAGCCTCGATATCACCGTTCTGGATGCCGGTGAGCGTCTCACGGAGCTTGCCGAGGACAGGTCCGAATGCCTCCATTCCTGACGGAACCATGATCTTTCCTCCATGGTAATCGATCTCTCCGACAGGGGAAATGACGGCGGCAGTACCGCAGACACCTACTTCTGCGAACTCACCTACTTCTGCAAACGGAACGACCCTCTCCTCCACTGTAAGGCCCATGTACTTCTCAGCAACATATATCAGGGAGCGCCTTGTGATCGAAGGCAGTATTGTCGATGACTTCGGTGTCACGAGCTTGCCGTCCTTCGTGACAAAGAGGAAGTTGGCGCCTCCTGTCTCCTCGACGTTCGTGCGCGTCGCCGCATCGAGGAACATGTTCTCCGCATAGCCGTTGCTGTGCGCGATATGTCCCGGATAGAGGGACATGGCGTAGTTGAGACCAGCCTTGATGTCACCAGTTCCATGAGGGGCAGCCCTGTCATAGTCCGACACACAGATCTTAAGAGGCTTGATTCCGCCCTTGAAATAAGGTCCTACAGGTGTGCAGAAGAGCCTGAACTGATACTCGGGAGCAGGAGCAACGCCGATCACAGGACCCGAGCCGAAGAGGAACGGACGCACATAGAGCGTCGCACCTGTTCCATACGGCGGAACCCAGGCGGCATTCGCCTTGACTGTCTGGTCGAGTGCATCGAGGAACATCTCTGTCGGGACCTCAGGCATCATCAGGCGGCGGGCCGAACTCTGCAGACGCGCGGCATTGAGGTCGGGGCGGAAAGTGACAATGCTTCCGTCCTTCTGCGTATAGGCCTTGAGGCCCTCGAAACATGTCTGTGCATACTGGAGGACACCGGCACATTCAGACATTGTGATGGTATTGTCAGCTGTGAGCTTTCCCTCACCCCACTTGCCATCCTTCCATTCAGCAAAATAGCGGTAATCGGTAGGGATGTAGCCGAAACCGATCTCCGTCCATTTGATATCTTTCTTTTCCATCGTGCACCTCGCTGAAAATATAAGACAGATAGTAAAACTCTGCTTTCAGCTGTTCAAGAGAAGAGCGGCCACAGCATCGCGGATTCGGCTGTCAGAATCTCCCATATCGAGCTGCATGAGCTCATCAGGCGTCACCCAGCAGATCTCCGTATGCACGGAAAGGTTCATCTGGGATGAAAGGATCCGGATCATGTGCGCTCTGAGATGATAGAGCGTGTCCTTGTTCGTGAAATCGAACGACGTGACAGTCTCCCCCACCTCAACGTCAGCCCCGAACTCCTCTATATACTCTCTTTTAAGCGTATCTTCGTCGCTCTCGCCCCAGCGCTGCTTTCCTCCGGGAAACTCCCACTTTCCGGAAAGGGCACCGCCCTCAGCCCTGTGTGCGACAAAAACCTTCCCCTGCTCTATGGCTATGCCAGCTGTAGTCGTTCTTTCCTGCATTCCCTGATTATAGCAGAACAAATGATGGGAAAAGAAAATGTACGGCAGCCACTGACAGTGTCACATATGCCAGCTTCTTCATCCTGAGCTTCTTTCCGGCAAGATAGGCATCGGAGCGCTCCCTGTTCCTCTCGGAATAGAGTATGCGGAAAAAGAATGCGAGGGCCAGGACAGATACGGCAGGAACAAGATCACCGGCTATCACGGGGCCGGGAGGCATGGGGAGGAAAAGCAGGGCAAGGAAGATCGCGATGCCGGAGATAAAATAGAGATTGAGGCGCTTCGTATCCTCCCTAAGCCTGGACTTTGCCTTGAGCATGAAGGAGAGCTTCCTCCTGTAAGAGTCCACCAGCATCAGCAATGCGGAGAAGACGAGATAGGAAACTGAGAGCAGGTAGAGCTGTATCATCTGCACCTCCCGGTTTCCGCTATAAGCTCCTCCGCAGAGTAATAACCATAACGCTCATGTGCCTTTCTGCCGGCTCTCTGGTGGAGTATCACTCCGTCTCTTGCGGCATCCCGGACGCTCTCCCCTTCCGCAAGCAGCGCCCCGATGATTCCCGCAAGCACATCGCCCGATCCTGCAACACCCAGCGAGGGATTTGAACCGTCATAGATCAGTACCTCATCTCCCCCGGTGATCCAGACGACGGAGGACTTGAGGACAACGAAGCACTCGCACTCTGCTGCAAGCCTCCTGAGAGATACGGCAAGGGTACGGCTCTCTCCGAGGCCGTCAGGCAGTGAGAGGGCGGCCATGAGACGGCGGTACTCCCCTATATGAGGTGTAAGCACAGCACGATAGCCGAACTTCCGTCCGGGAACGAATTTCAGTGCATCGGCATCCACAACCATGTTCCTTCCGGAAGCCACAGCTTTATCAAACAGGGTCTCATCCCCGTCATCCCATCCCGGTCCGGCGACAATGGCGTTGTAGCGCGTGAGATCGGCATCACATGGAGATGAGATGATCACAGCGGGATTCTCATCCCTTATGCGCTCCGAGTCAGTGACAATCGTGACAAGGCCGGCACCGGAGAAGAACGCAGCCCTCGCCGCGAGACGCGGAGCCCCTGTATACCTTTCAGAGCCTCCGAGAATGGCAAGATGCCCTCTTGTGTTCTTGTAATCGGAAGAGGAGAAGGAAGGAAGCTGCGAATCCCCGTCATCTATCAGATATATTCCCTCAGGGCTTTCCCTGAGACTTTCCTCCGGGAAGCCCGGATTAAAGAGAAGGATCCGCCCTGCCCTGCTTCTGAGAGACGGTTCATAGAGGACATCCTTCAGTGTCATCAGAGCGACAGTGCAGTCAGCCTCGACAAGCCCTGCCGAAGGTACATCTACTGATATCACCGTGGATGCGGTACGGGCCTCTGCTGCGGCCTTTATTGTGCGCTCATCTGCCGTGCCATGGAAGCTGAAGCCGAAAAGCGCATCGAAGACTGTGTCATACTCTGATGCAGATGCGGCGGCGGGAATAAGAGAAGAAAGGGATCTGCGCCTCCTGAGATTCTCCGGATTGCCCCTGTCAGAGAGGAAGAACAGCTCAGTCTCGTATCCATCTGAAGAGAGAAGCCTCGCAATCTCAAGGCCGTCAGACCCGTTGTTCCCCGGCCCTACCATGACAAGGACACGGCCATGAACCATCTCCCTTGTGAGCCGGTACACACCAAGCGCGGCACTGTCTATGAGGGCGCTCTCGCTGAGCTGGCAGCTTTCAATGAGGCGGTGATCCAGCCCGGCTGCTGATGATAGGGAGAGAATCGGCTGCATGGAGCCATCATACAGCCTGAGCGGAATATTGTCACTTGACTACAGCAACCTTTCAGTCTAGTGTTCAGGAAGTCTAGGGGTGGCTTCGGCCTGAGATCATACCCTACAACCTGATCTGGACAATACCAGCGTAGGGAACGGCATCCTCAAGATCCCCGGGCAATACTTTTCAAGGAGACAGCTATGAAGAAGGCAATCTCTGCCGTGCTGATCGCACTCACCGCCATGACGGCGGTTGTGGCGCAAGGAACTGTCGAGAACGATGTCCTCACAGTCTATGCCTATGATTCATTTGCAAGTGACTGGGGTCCTGCGGGTACGCTGATCCCGAAATTCGAGGAGGAGACAGGAATAAAGGTCAACCTCGTCAGTGCAGGGGACGCGGTGGAGATGATCTCCCGCGTCGAGCTCGAGGGAGAGGGAACGGAGGCAGATGTCATCCTCGGTATCACGGATGATTTCGCATACAGGGCCTATCCGTATCTCGAAAGCTATGACTCCCTGGTCCTCAGCGATATTCCCGATGAGCTTGAGTTCGATCCTGAGAACCGCCTGATCCCCTTCGATTACGGTGCGTTCGCATTCGTATGGGACTCCGAGTGCGGCCTGGACAAGCCTGAATCACTTTCAGGCCTCACCAAGGAGGAATACAAAGATAAGGTCATCCTCATCGACCCCAGGACCTCATCGGTAGGCCTCGGTCTTCTTCTCTGGACATACAATATCTACGGGGACGGAGATGAGTTCAGCGCCTGGTGGGAAGCGATGAAGGAAAACGCGCTCACAATCGCTGACGGCTGGTCATCTGCTTACGGTCTCTTCACTGAGGGAGAGGCCCCGATAGTCCTTTCATACACGACAAGCCCTGTGTACCATGTCATGAATGACAACACGACGCGCTACCAGGCACTCGTCTTCCCTGAAGGCCATGAGGCGACAATAGAGGGAATCGGTATCGTGAAGGGAACAGACAAGAGGGCGGAGGCTGAGAAGTTCGTCGACTTCATCCTCACGGAAGCACAGCTCGACATCGCCATCGCGAACTCAATGTATCCTGTCAATAGCGCAATTGAACTGCCTGAGGCATTCGACTATGCTCCGAAACCCGCGACCATGTTCAGAAGCGGTGCCACATCCCCTGAGAAGACAGAGGAACTGCAGAACGAGTGGCTCGGAATAATGACCGGAGCGAACTGAGACACTATCCGGCTATAATATGATGAGGAGGCATGCAATGCGGAAAAACGGATCCGGATACTACCTGCTGAGAGCGCTGCCGGGGATCCTTATCCTCACGCTGCTCTTCCTCATCCCTCTCGCATTCACATTCAGCTATGCGTTCAGGGACAGCGGCAAGGCACTGATTGAAGTGTTCACCGACAGGTACACATACCGTCTGCTGGTGTTCACGCTCGAGCAGGCCCTGCTTTCCGCGGCTGTGTCAGTCGCAGCCGCCCTGCCCCTTGCGGCATTCTTCGCCAGATACACGTTCCCGGGGCGGAGCGCCGTGCTCACGCTCTCGGGGCTGTCATTCACGATACCGACAATCCTTGTGGTGCTCGGCTTTGTCATCTGGTACGGAAACAACGGCATGCTGAACACTCTGCTGATGAAGCTCACGGGAAAGGATTACGGCATCCTCTCCATACTCTACTCTTTCAAGGCGATAATCCTCGCACATGTCTATCTCAACTTTCCCATCGCCTTCCTGCTGCTGACAAATGCCTGGACAGAGCTTCCGGATACACCGGAGAAAGCTGCGTACACGCTGGGTGCCGGCCGCTTGAGGACATTCCTCCGTGTCACGCTCCCCCGCCTGGCCCCTTCTGTCCTCTCTGCATTCATCCTGATATTCCTCTTCTGCTTCTCCTCATTTTCGATAATCCTCGTGCTGGGAGGCAGTCCGGCATACTCGACATTCGAGACCGAGATATACAGGAGGGTGCACATCAACGTGGACAGGGAGGGCGCGGCGGCACTCTCGCTTTTCTCCTTCTTTGTCACCGGAGCAATGCTGATCATCACAAGCCGCGGGCGCAGGGCAGAACGCGCGGAAAGGAAGAAACGGACACTGATCAGGGCAAGGGGAAAGGCGCTCATCTCGGCGCTTCTGCTGATGCTTCTCATCCTCCTTTTCATCCTGCCGCCAATGCTGTCAGTCGTATACAGGGCCTTCTACACAAAGGCCGGAGCCTTCACGCTGAAGGCATGGAATGACATCGCAGCAGGAAGCACGGGCCACATGAGCACTGCGCTAAACGGAATCATCAACAGTTTCCTCATTGCCCTTGTCACGGCAGCGCTTGCAGTGATGCTTGGCTCAAGGATTGCTGCGGCTGCAGCGAAACGCGGCTCCTGGCTGCTGCCGGTGCTCTCATCACTGCCGATGGCAACAGGATCGGTGACACTGGGCCTGGGCTTCTCATTCCTGGCCGCCACGATAGGTCACGATTCGCTCATTCTCTCATACCTTCTTGTAGGTGTAGCACATCTGACGATAGTCCTGCCATTTGCAGTGAGGACCATCACTCCGGGAGCAAAAGCGATCCCGGACTCGCTGGCTGCGGCAGCATACACGCTTGGAACCGGAAAAGGACGCACTGCGAGGAAGGTCGAAGCACCGCTTCTCGCTCCATATAAAAGGAAAGCATTCGCATTCGCGTTCGCGCTCTCGCTGGGAGAGGTAAACGCGACGCTGACACTCTCAGACGGGCATGTATCCACCCTGCCCATCCTGATCTACAGAATGATCGGGTCATACAATTATCAGGGCGCGGCCGCATTGGGAACGCTGCTGCTTGCCGAGGCCCTGATCATCTTCGCCATCGGAGAAGGAGGAAGAAAGCATGCCGTTTCTTGAAGTCAGGAATCTGGAGAAGAAATACAAGGATTTCACCCTCTCGGTCTCGTTCGGAGTCGAGGAAGGGGAATTTCTATGCATAATAGGCCCCTCAGGATCAGGGAAATCCACCCTGCTCTCGCTCATAGCGGGGCTGGACAGGCCGGATAGCGGGACGATCACGCTCGGCGGCAGGGACATCACAGGAGAGAGGATCCAGGAACGCGGGATCGGCATGGTCTTCCAGGACTTCACGCTTTTTCCTTCAATGAATGTGGAGAAGAACATACAGTTCGGCATGAAGACAAAGAAGAAAGCAGAGCGGAAGAAGCTCTCCGATGCCCTGCTCTCCGTCGTCGATCTTGAAGGATACGGCAAACGCTCCGTCTCATCCCTCTCCGGAGGCGAGGCACAGCGTGTCCAGCTTGCGAGGGCGCTTGCAGCGGAGCCCAGGATACTTCTGCTGGATGAGCCCCTTTCAGCGCTGGATGCTCCACTGAGAAAGAGCATCAGGAATTCAATCAGGGCTATCCATGACACGCTGGGGATCACGATGCTCTACGTCACGCACGACAGAGAGGAGGCCTTTGCCATATCAGACTCCATCATGATCATGCACGATGGAAAAACAGCCGCAATGGGAACGGCTGAGGAGCTGTACAGACATCCGAAAGACCTCTTTACAGCATTCTTCACGGGAGAGGGGACGACACTTCCGTCGCATCTGGTGTTTGAGAATGATGAGGGTACGCTCTTCTTCCGCCCGGAGGATGCCGTAATAGCGGAAGAGCTGATCGATCCCTCATCCTATCCGATGCATGTAGTTTTTCCAGATGCCCAGATCCTCTCCTGCGAGTTCAGCGGCTCAGGCTACATGCTCGGTCTTGAATACCGCGGCTATCCGATACTCTGCCAGAGCGCAACCAAGCCGAAGAGAAAGAATGTCTCTGTGATGATTCTCCGCGAAAGCCTCCTGACGCTCTAGATTTTCCTGACCGCATCAGCGGGATAAGGCGTATCAGGGTAAGGAGGCAAGGATGAGAACACCTTTGATCGCCCTGACGCTTTTGCTGTCTGCTCCGCTCCTTTCCGGAGCAGTCTGGGCTCCGTCTGCAGGACTGTCAGTGAATTACCATGGCAGCATATATGAACAAGAAGGGACATGGAGCACAATCGAACCAGCTGCAGAGCTTTCACTGCTCTCCATAGCCCTCTCGGAAAAGCACATTCTCTCGCTTCCCGTAGAGCTCGGCTACATCGCGGACAGCGGGATCAGCGGACGGCTGAGAGCTGCGGGAGCGATATCCGGCACGCTGTCGCTGCGCTATGAGTACATCGCCTCAAGATTCATAGGCATCGCGGCCTCCCTCGAGACTTCCATACTCTGGCACATTAAGCAGGAGGCAGCTTCCTGGAGATTCGGAGCGGGAGCCGCGCTGAACATCTATGCAGCAAAAGCACTCGCCGTGACCTTTCCATTCTCTGCATCATGGAGCCGTGGAGTTATGAGCTTCACCATCGGGGCGGGAATCCGCGTCCTCCTTGGAGGCGGCATATGAGAAGAATGCTGCCATTACTGCTGATCATCACTCTCCTGCTCCCATCATGCGAGATGGAGAAGAAAGAGGGTAAGGTTGTCTTCATATCAGCAGCGATAGACTACGGGGCGCCGGATGGCATCAATGCGCTTGACAATCCTCCTGAGGATCAGAGGGTGCTGTCCGCACAGCTGGAGGCTCTGGCCATCGCTTCCGGCGAGATCTATGAGGAATACCTTTTCCTTGAGAAAAACGGCCAGCGCAGCGTCAACGGCAAAGAGTACGGATGGAACCACGATGACATTCTCGCCGCAATCTCATCTTTGGACACTGTGCGCGACGATCTCATCATCTTCCACTACTCCGGACACGGTGATGAGGATGGATCGCTTGTGACAGATATGGATACAGCGTTCAGGCTCTCTCCTGAGAGGATCCTCGATGCACTGGAAGGAACGGACGGCATGAAATGCCTCTTCCTGGACTCGTGCTACTCAGGGAATTTCATCGAGGAACAGGGCTGGATGCATGACGGTGAGCTCTTTGATGACAAAAATCTTGTCTCCGAGAGTTTCATCAATTCTCTCCTGCCCTCACTCATGATGACGCTCAATGCAGCAAAGCGGGAGGAAAGCAGCATCTGGGTGCTATCTGCCGCCACAGCAGAGCAGAGTTCCTTCGACAGCTGGGACGCAGGGCATCCCGGACAGGAAAACTTCGGGGCATTCACCTACTACCTCGCCTCCGCGCTGGGCTATGACGCGGAGAATGACACGCCGACAGTACCGGGGCGAGGCGGAGAGATAACATTCTACGGCCTGTATCAGGAGATAAGGAAAAACATGTCATCGGATCTCTGGAAGCGGGCAACACCGCAGGTGACGCTCACGCCTTTTGACCTCATTCTCTTCCGTTTTTAATCTGTCAGATCCTTCCGCTCCCTGATGCGCTGTATCTCATCGCGGATGAGAGCGGCTTTCTCGAACTCGAGGTTCTTCGCAAGCTCCGTCATCTGGCGTGTGAGATCAGCGACATAACGTTTGCGGTCCTTCTCGACAAGGAGGTTGTAGTTTGAGCTGACGATCCTTATTTCCTCCTTGGCTATCGCCTCATCATCGGCCTTCTCCCTCTCAAGAATATCCTCGACAGCCTTCCTGATCGTCCGCGGCGTGATGCCGTGTTCCTCGTTGTACGCCATCTGCACAGCTCTCCTGTGTTCAGTCTCCTCGATGGCCTCTGCCATCGCCTCGCTCATCCTGTCAGCATACATGATCACACGGCCGTCAGCATTCCTTGCAGCCCTTCCGATCGTCTGGATCAGCGATGTGGCGGAGCGCAGGAATCCGATCTTGTCCGCATCGAGGATCGCTACAAGCGATACCTCAGGAAGATCGAGGCCTTCCCTGAGGAGGTTGATGCCGACAAGCACGTCGAATTTCCCCAGCCTCAGATCCCGGAGTATCTCGACGCGTTCTATCGTCTCAACTTCAGAATGAAGATATCTTACTTTAAGGCCGAGTCCGGAAAGATATTCTGTCAGATCTTCTGCCATTCTCTTTGTGAGCGTCGTCACAAGCACGCGCTCATTCCGCTCTATTGTCTTGCGCACCTCACCGTAAAGATCCTCCATCTGCCCTTCTGTGGAACGCACCTCGATCTTCGGATCGAGAAGGCCTGTCGGACGTATGAGCTGCTCGACTATCTGTGAGGACTCCTTCCTTTCCCTCTCACCTGGGGTGGCGGAGACATAGATGCGCTGCCCGACCTTCTTGTCGAACTCATCGTATTTGAGAGGCCTGTTGTCGAGCGCTGAAGGAAGGCGGAAACCGTAATTCACAAGATTTGTCTTCCTGGATCTGTCTCCCTCATACATCGCGCCGATCTGGGGAATCGTCACATGGGACTCATCGATGAATGTCACGAAGTCATCAGGAAAGTAGTCGAGGAGCACAGCCGGGCGCTCTCCGGGGGCACGGCCGGAGAGGATCCTGGAGTAGTTCTCAATGCCGGAACAGTAGCCCACCTCCTGCAGCATCTCCAGATCATACTCGACCCTGCTCTTTATCCTCTCAGCCTCCACGGGCTTGCCATTGGAAAGGAAGTACTCGACCCTCTCCTCCTTCTCCTGGTTTATCTCATCGATCGCCCTGTTGATCTGATCCTGAGGCATCACGAACTGCTTTGCCGGATAGAGCGTCACCACATCCACGCTGGCGATCCTCTCGCCGGTAAGAGGATTGAACCACACGATGTCGGAGATCGTATCCCAGTCGAGATAGATGCGGAACGCAGTCTCAAGATACGCAGGATATATCTCCACAGTCTCCCCACGCGGGCGGAATGTGCCGCGCTCAAGAACCATGTCATTCCGGTCGTAGAGCATCCTTGTCAGCTGGCCGAAGACCTTGTTCTGATTGAAGTCATCGCCTGTGCGGAACGTGAAGAGCATGTCACGGAGCGAGACAGGATTGCCGAGGCCGTATATGCAGCTTACTGTAGCCACGACTATCACATCGCGTCTCTCCATCAGTGAGAACGAGGCATTGAGCCTCAGCCTGTCTATCTCATCGTTGATGTCGACTTCCTTCTCGATGTAGAGATCCTTGCCCGGGACATATGCCTCGGGCTGGTAGTAGTCGTAGGTTGAGACGAAGTATGTCACAGCATTATCAGGAAAGAATGACTTGAACTCCCTGTAGAGCTGGGCGGAGAGTGTCTTGTTGTGGGAAAGCACCAGTGTAGGCTTCTGGATGCGTTCTATGAGCTTGGCCATGGTGAATGTCTTTCCGGAACCGGTGACTCCTTTCAGTGTCTGCGCCCTGTCGCCTGCGAGATACCCCTGATAGAGCTTCTCCACAGCCTCTCCCTGGTCACCTGCGAGATCGTAATCTGAAACGACATGGAAGGGTTTTGAGAACCCCGCCTGGAAATTGATGAAGGGCTCGCCTGCGATGCTGTATCCCTTCTCTACCTCACCAGCCATCTTGAATTATCCTCCGTCTGCTCGATCAGGACAACGCCCTTGAGCTCGATGCTGCGGCCATTACGGTTTACTGTTATGTCTACGCGCTCGCCTGCACGGGTATCGAAGAGCGCCGCGAAGTAATCACTGTAACCGGAGACCGGATGACCTGCTATCGCAGTGATGACATCGCCGCCGAGATAGATCACGCTCTGGCCGTACTGCACAGCCTCTGAGCCTCCGCGGAGTCCGCCTCTGTCAGCTTCTCCTCCGGGAACAACCTGTGAAACGAGTATTCCATCGCTGATATCCAGTCCTGAGTACTCTGCGATCTGGGGATTGAGCTCCACTGAGAGTATGTCCAGCCAGCCGCGATGCACGCCGCCTGTCTCGATAATCTGCTCGGCCGCATCCATGACAGTCTCGGAGGGCAGTGCGAACGACACCCCCTCCGCGCCTCCTGAGCGGGAATATATTGAACTGACAAGCCCGGCCATGGTACCCCGAGATGAAAGAAGCGGGCCGCCGCTGTTTCCCGGGTTGATCAGGGCATCCGTCTGGATCATTGAGGGAATGACAGCACCGGAATCGGTGGAGACCATCCTGTCCAGACCAGAAACGATGCCCTGGGCAAGCGACCACGTATAGCCATATGGATGCCCGATTGCATAGACGGTGCTCCCTATCGTGAGATCATCGGAAGAGCCCATTGAGATTGCAGAAAGCCCCTCCCCCTCTGCCTTCAGCACCGAGATGTCAGAGAGGGCATCCGAACCGACGAGCACGGCATCGCGCACGGAGCCGTCGGGAAGGCGGATGATGAAATCCGTCCCGCTTCCGGTGACATGACGGTTTGTGACGATGTAGCCGTCGGGGGAGATTATCACGCCGGCGCCCTGTCCTGTATCAGAGAGCTCCGATGCGGAGACTATCTGGACAACACTGCTGAGAGCCCCCTCATAGATTGCCGCAGCCCGTCTCTCCTCATCCGTAAGCTGCCATGACGGGATATCACCCATGAAAAGAGGAAGATCCTCATAGTTGTAATGTATCTCATCAACAGGTACTCCCGCCATCTCAAGAAGTCCTTTCTCCCCCTTCTCACTGAGAACGCTCTCAAGTGCGGAGCGCAGCATCTCAGCCTTCTCCTCCTCATTGAGCGATCTCGTCCACAGAGCAAGAAGGAAGAAGATGAGAACTGCGACAATGGCTGAAAGCACAATTGCAAGGATTTCAGAAAATGGTGGGCGCTGTTTCTTCATATCCATGAGAAACATACAGTCCGCGGCCGGTGACGTCAACTCCGCGCAGTGAAAAGCTGAAATAACAGATGGCGGGGAATTCATGTAAGCCGCTTTTAGCCGTTTCCTCCATTGCCGGCGATATAAGGTAAAGGAGGGATGCAATATGGCGCACATCCAGATAAGCTAGGAGGAAGGAAGGAGGTTCATAGAGAATCTCACATTATCCGATGACCTTGGCTTTGCTGCCGCATTTGACAGGAATCCGTCCGGAACCGGTTTTCTTGTGAACACGATACTCTCAAGAGATGATATAAGGATCAGGGATGTCAGAGCACAGGAAAGCGTGAGAGGACTCAATGAGCACTCAATCATCCTCGATATCTTTGCCTCGGATGAGGAGGGCAATCTTATCGACATAGAGATGCAGAATGCCAGGGGCTACAGCGCAGAACAGCTTGCAAAGAGGATGATCTACTACTCTGCTATGCTTTCCGTAAAAGCCCTGCAAAAGGGAGCGGATTACCGTTCTATGCGATCCACAATGGTAATATTCATAATCAACAGGAATGTCTTCAGAAGAGGAGAGGCCGTCAGCATCTACAAGTGGAGAGACTCGGAAGGAAATGATCTCAAAGGAGGCTGCAGCACATTGGCAGTGGCAGATACAAGCTGCCGTGATAGAATCAATCCGAGGCTTGAGGCTCTGTTCTCAGACCTGCACGAAAAAGACATAAGCAGAATAAAATGCCCAGAGATGAGAAAAGCTCTTGAGAGAGTGAAAGGGAATGAGGAGAGTATAATGAATACATACAACATTCTTGGTGAATTCGGCGAGAAACTCTGGAAGGAAGCAAAGGCTGAGGGCGAGGCTGAAGGCAAGAGAGAAGGCTTTGCCAATGGTAAGGCCAAAGGCCGATTTGAAACTGAAAGAAGGATTGTGGTAAGCATGCTGAAAAAGAAGTACTCGCCAGAGGACATTGCCGCAATCACAGGAATTCCTGTAAAGGATGTTGAAAGAATCACAGCAGGAAAGAATCCTCAGGAATGAAAGGGAAGTACCTGATAACTGAAAACAGGCTGCGTAACAACTTCAAAATGCGGCAATGCGTGGATGACGGCAAATAATAATCTGAAGAGATCAGTAAATGCCCATTACTCTTCCTTTGAGGGATGCATTGAACATGAACAATATTGGATCTCCCCAAGCAGAGCTTCAGCGGCGCTGACAATCTCGGCATGCGGAATCTCATGCCCCTCTCCGATCGTTTTTCCGCCCTCGGCGCTGCATGACGAGAGAGCAAAAAGACATTCACCGCTCTCCTGCTCCCTGCCAGGCCATGGAGTGAAACCTTCCTGTGCGATATGTGTGCCGAAGCGGCAATCCAGAAATAGTGTTTTACCTTCTTTTCTCCAGGGTCTCATCAGGAAGACGCTTCCATCCGGAGTACCGGATGAGGTGAAACGGCAGCGGCGGAATATCATTCCATGCCAGTCCTTCTTTCCCGATGGAGCTGCGACATAGCCGCTGCCTGAACTTCTGATCTCACAGTCATCAAAAAGGGCATCACCGCCGCCGAAGATGAAGTCGACAGTACCCTCTATGAGGCAATGGGAGAGGATTGTCCGAGTCCGCCTTCGGGGAAGGAGGTATCTCGGACCGTAGAAACCTCCCTTCTCCCGCTCCTCATCGGGAAGAGGAGAGAGGAAAAGAGTATCCTGATGGCCGATGATTGAGACATTGATAAGCTCCGCCGCCGAAACATCGAGATAAAGGGCAATGCCCTGCCCCACGACGTTCCCCTCTCCCGCATCGTTCACAACCGAAATGTTCTCAAGCCTGAGATGCTCTCCGGAGAAGAACGCCGTATAGGAGCGGAATGTACCGCGTTTGCGTCGCCCATCGGGAATTTCCCGCGCGCCATAGCCGTTCACTACTGTCACATCACCGATGCCGCGGATGGTGAGATCAGCCTTGTCCGAGAAGAGCCGTTCCCTGTACACACCCTCATGTATCTCTATCTCGGCCCTGACGCCGTATGGAACAGCCTCGATGGCCTCCTGTACCTTTGAGTAGTCCTCATCATTCCTGCCGACCGTTATTCTGAGCATGCTGCCTCCTCAAAGAGCTCTGCCATCCTCTCGCTGCTGAAGTGATGCCCGCCCGGTATGACATCATGGACAAGCCTTCTTTCCGCCCCGAGCATCGCATAGAGCTCCCGGAGCTGTCTGAGGGGCTCAAGGACATTCATCATGCCTCTCTCACCGTTCAAATGATCATCCTCCGCGCTCTGTATGATAAGCGGCCGCGGCGCTATCATCGCGGCAATGTCCTGGATATCGAAATGGCGCCAGAGTGACGGAATGTAGTTGCATGAGCAGTTGCCGCTCATACGGAGAAGCGAATCGCGGAAACCGTAGAAATAACCGCTGATGAATGCTTTTCCGATTCTCTCATCAAGCGCGGCCGTGTAGAGTGTCTGCATTCCCCCGCCGGAAAATCCAACCATACGGATGTCTCCGGTGTTCCATTCACCGCGGAGGATTATGTAGTCGACAAGTCTCATCACATCCCACACAAAAAGTCCTGCAAGCGCTATGCCGAGAGATGAGGCTATACGGGACAGGGGGAGACATGAACACCCGAGAATATCCTCATCCCCCTCACGCCTCTCACCGGTGCCGCGCTGATCGAAACAGACCGCCACCATGCCGTTTTCCGCGGCTTTCATACCGTAGTCATAGCCGTAATGCTCTGTCATGCGTTCTACGGAGGCATCTCCCCTGACACCTGCAACACTCTCCTTGCCGCCACCCTGATGCCCGGGAGCCGCAATGACTATGGGAGTGTTTTTCCCGGCATTTCCGGGGATGAGCAGATAGAAAGGCATCCTCACCCCGTCCTCAACCGCTATGGATAACTTCTCCATCCTGATCCCGTCCCGGCATTCTCCGGCCTCGATCATCACAGGAGAAAGCGGAACAGCCTCAAGATATTGCAGGCCCAGGAGCGACGAGAGGATGCTGCGTGCTTTATCCTGCCATGCAGGGAATTCAGCAGAGAGAGGGAAAGCATCCTGCCTGCCATCCCTGACAAAACGCCTCTCCATGCTTTCAAGCGTCCTATAGCTATCCACGGAGGAACCTCACGGCAGGGTAATCAGAGGGAAAGAAACGGAGGAAGACAGGAGCTGCCGCCTCTATAGTTACGGTACGGGAAGCAACCCTGTTGGACTGTGAGATGAATGTATCTGAAAGGAGGATGTCATCCATGTCCCACTTCAGGCCTGATGTCGTCACCCTTGCGCTGGTGAGGGGAATGATCGAGACATCTGTATCCAGAGGAGCTTCGAAGACACATTTCCCTTCCGTCAGATAGAGGGTATCGGCTCTCATGTACCAGATACGCGGCGGCTTTATCGTCCTGAAGGCGACAAGAAGCGACAGGATATGGTCTATCCTGCCCTCTCCTCCTCCGAGGAGGTCATAATCTCCGCTGCAGAGTTTTATCGCGATGGCGGCATCCGTGTCATCCTTGTCCCTGCTGCAGGGACTGTATCCCAATGCGGCAAGCTCAGCGGACATGGCTGTCGAGTCGAAATCTCCGACTACGATGTCGGGCGTCAGCGACAGGCGTCTTGCCGTGTCATATCCTGAATCAGCCGCTATGATGCGGCTGTATCTGCACGAGAAATGAGGAGAGCTCTCAGGAGCCGCACCGCCGATAATAACCAGATCCTTCATTGCATGCTATAATAACGCCCGGAGGATGATAAATGAAAGACATCGGATTCTCTCCTGCCGATATACTGCTGCCGCGCGAGGATATCGATATGGAGCGCTGGGCAGTCGTTGCCTGCGATCAGTACACATCCCAGAAGGAATACTGGGAGGAAGCGGACAGGATAGCAGGAGATGCACCATCCACACTGCGCCTGATACTACCTGAATGCTATCTCGAGGAGAGCGGCAGAGAGGAAAGGATCAGGGCAATAGACAGCAAGATGCAGGAATACCTCGACGAGGGAGTATTCAGAATTTTTCCTGACTCATATGTGCTTGTGAAAAGGGATACGGAGACAGGAACGAGATACGGTCTTGTGGGAAAACTCGATCTCGAGGCATATGACTACTCTCCTTCTTCTGTCTCGCTGATAAGGGCAACCGAGGGAACGATACTGTCGCGTATCCCTCCGCGTAAGGAGATCAGGAAGAACGCTGTCCTCGAGCTGCCGCACATCATGGTGCTCATATCCGACAGCGCCAGGAGCGTGATCGAGCCGCTTGCTGAAAAGAGGGAAAGCCTCAGGAAGCTCTACGACTCCCCGCTGATGCTCGGAGGCGGGCATGTGGCCGGATACCTTGTGGAGAGCGAGGAGGACAAGGAAGCCGTCAACGCGGCCCTCAGCGCGATATACAGCAGACTCGACCCGGAGAATCCGCTTCTCTTTGCGATGGGAGACGGAAACCACAGCCTCGCCGCAGCAAAAAGTTCCTGGGAGGATATCAAGCAGAAACTGCCGGCGTCCGAAAGGGAGCACCATCCGGCGCGCTATGCGCTTGTTGAGATCGAGAACATCTTCGATCCCGGACTCGAGTTCGAACCGATCCACCGTGCATTCTTCTCGATAACACGCTCTGCTTTCGATGAGATACTCTCACACCATGCCAAGAGAATCGAGAAGCAGAAAGTTGCAGGAACGGAAGAAGGCGTGAAGAAGATCGCCAGGCTGCGTCAGAGTTTCGTGCTGATAGCTGACGGAGAGACATGGGTGTACACGCTGGACGGCACAGAGCGTGAACTCTGCGCCTGGACGATACAGAGCGTGATCGATGAAATGCTCTCAAGCAGCAAGGGAGAGGTGGATTACATCCACGGCATCGATGCGGTAGAAGAGCTTGCGGAAAAAGGTGCGATCGGTGTGATCCTCCCGGACATCTCCAAGAAGACATTCTTCCAGTCGATACTCACGGACAGGGCCTTCCCCAGAAAGACATTCTCGATCGGACATGCAAACGAGAAGCGATACTACATCGAGGCCAGGAAGATCAGATGATATAGGCCCCCTGCCTTATAACGCGGAAGGGAACGGAGGTGGCGTCGACGAGAGTTGATGCCACCCCTTCCTTTATCCAGGGGGCATCGACGATGAAATCGACTGTGTCCCTGAAAACAGGCAGGATGTCCTGAAATGACAGAAGGCTCTTCTCCCCGGAGAAATTCACCGACGTCGAGAAAACAGGGCCTGACACGGGAAGAATTGCCTGCAGATAGGGATCTGATGGTACCCTGACAGCTTTTGTCCCACCATCGGGAGAAAGTACAATGGCAGTCAGCGGTGCCGGCCACCGCGATAGTATCTCATCCGGTACGGAGAGACGGGATGAAGCAACCTGTTCCTTCGTCATAAGAGTGATGAATGATTTCGAGGCCGGCCGCCTTTTAATCTCATAAAGCCTGTCCGCAATTTCCGGACGCGCAGCTCCGCAGAGCCCGTAGATCGTATCGCACGGGAAGATACCCACTTCCCCTCTCCTGAGCCTCTCTCCTATCTCGGCAGCGCCTTCGATGGAGTATCCGATGATATCTGCCATAGAGATGGAATACAGCGTTGTGATGATAGCATCAAGTAGCCTGAAAGCGGCTTTTCGGAGTGTTTTGAGTGTTTTCCGGAGCTTTCTGGCTGCAAATCGGCATCTTTTCTGCCGATTATTTCCTTGCTAACCATCATATAGCACTGATATAATATCCATAAAAGCGTAACATGTACGCCGCGGAGGACTTCATGGCCAAACCCTCGAAAACAGCTAAACTTGTTATCACCAGCATCGTGATAACCCTCATCGTACTGGCTGCGTTTACATTGGTTTTCATCAATTTCATCGTACCTGCCTATCAGATCACGGAAGACCAGATATACTCTGTGCTGACCCGTCTCTTCCCAGTCCTGATCGGCCTGATTCTCATCCAGATAGGAGTCATTGCGGCCAAGAAAGGCGAACCTGAGTACAAGGATACGATAGACAAGCTCTCTCCGAACGCGTATGACAGCGCGCTTTATACGGATCCCAAGGATGATCCGATGCTTCGCGGCAGGATCGATCCCGAGATGTTCGGAACCGGGGCAAAGGCGGCAGGCGTCAAGGAAGTCGTGAAGGAGGTTCCTGTCGAAGTCGTCAAGGAAGTCCCCGTAGAGGTCGTCAGGGAAGTCGAGGTTCCGATAGAGAGGATCAGGGAAGTTCAGGTGCCTGTTGAGGTGGTAAAGGAAGTTCCCGTAGAGAAAATCGTTGAAAAAGAGGTTCCTGTCGAGAAGGTCGTTGAGAAGATCGTCGAGAAAGAGGTGCCTGTTGAGGTCATAAAGGAAGTTCCTGTAGAGAAGGAAGTCGTGAGGGAAGTACCGGTAGAAGTGCTGAAGCAGGTTCCTGTGGAAGTTGTCAAGGAAGTGCCGGTAGAGAGAATCGTCGAGAAAGAGGTGCCGGTAGAAGTCGTCAAGGAAGTCCCTGTGGAAGTCATAAAGGAAGTCACGGTGGAGAAGGAGGTCGCTATTGCAGCGCCGCCTGAGATGCTCTCCTTCCACGACGTCCTCAGGGAAGAGACAAAGGCCGCGCAGGATATGGATTACGATCTCTCGCTTGTGGCCATCAAAGAGAGGGACGGCCTTACAGAGGAATCCATCGAGGCGGCATTCGGCGAGGATACGCTGGTCTTCAGCGAGGGCGGCTGCTTCTATGCGATCCTCCCGCTCTACTCAAAGGAAGAGGCAGAGCAGGCAACCGAGGAGCTGCAGCCCAGGAATGTCATCTCCGTCACTGGCGGAGAACCGGATGCGATCATCAGGGAAGCAGCACGCTTCTGAGCAAGGATGGATAAGGAACGAGCCGGCCGCGTGCCGGCTTTTCCTTTCTCTGTTAAACGAGAAACTCCTGAAATATTTGAAACATCGTCCATCAACAAGACGGAAAATCTTCTGAATTTATAGGGAAAATCTTCCCAAAAGATACGGGAAATCATACATATAGCAACGGAAAATTATAATAATCTTGCAGTTATCTGATTGAATTATAAAATATTGCTGCTATGATAATTTCAACATGATTGAACGAACCGTAGAAAAACAAATAGCCTCCCTTGCTGCCGATTTCAAGATACTGTTCGTAACAGGTTCCAGACAGGTAGGCAAAACTACTCTTCTTAAATCAATGAAGGAAACAGGCCGGGATTATGTGACACTTGATGATTCTCAGGACAGAGAACTTGCCGCAAATGATGCGGAAGCATTCTTCATGCTTCATCCTGCACCTGTACTGATTGATGAAGCACAGAGGGCTCCGGAGATATTCATACCGATGAAGAAAATCGTCGACTCATCTGCAAGAAAGAATCAGATATGGATAACAGGCAGCCAGAAACCACGCCTGAAAAAGCAGATTGGCGATACACTCTCGGGAAGAGTCGCGGAAATTGAAATGTATCCTCTCTCACAGGCAGAGAAGCAGAATGATCCTTACCGTCCTGTATTTACGCCTTCTTTTGAATCTCAGATTCCTGCCAGATGGACGTATATGGAGACGCTGGAAAACATAGTCCTTGGCGGATATCCTGGGCTGCAAGGAATATCCAGAGAAAACAGAGGAACATGGTTCCGCTCATACATAAATACTTATCTTCTCGGCGACATTCGCAATGAGATGGGAAATATGGATCAGCGGACTTTTACTCTTGTGCTCAAAGTCCTCGCTGCACGAACAGCGACTAGTCTCAATTATTCCTCAATTGCTGAGGATACTGGTCTTTCAGCAAAAAAGATACATGAAATCATCGATCTGCTTGAATCTTGTGGTATCATATTCACAATCCCGCCCTATTCTGGAAACCCACTGAAATCGCTTGTCAGAACTCCAAGACTGCATTTCACGGACAGCGGGCTTTGCTGCCATCTGCTGGGTATTCACAGTACAGAAGGATTATTGCGCCATCCGGCAAGAGGCGCTGTATTTGAATCATATGCCATCAGCGAAGTCATCAGGAACGCACGCAATAACGGAGATGATTCCAGTTTCTATTTCTACAGAGAAGAAAACAAAGGAAACAGGAATGGGCCTGCGGAAATTGATCTTATCAAAGAACAGGACGGCCAGCTTTTTCCGATGGAAATAAAGATGAATGCCTCTCCAACAATCTCAATGGCGAAAAATTTTGTCCGAATTAACAGAGAAACAGCTGGCATGGGGACAATCATCTGCCTGCATGAACGGAAGACACTGCTAAGCCGGGATGTTCTTGTAATGCCTGTATCCCTGATATGACAAAGGCCATACCCGCGAAAGCTAAGGTATGGCCCCAGACATAATATTTGGAAGAGCGAAGAAATCTATCTATCGCGCTTCTTCATTTTCATCAGACAGTCACCTGACTGCCCCTCTCCGCCCAGGAGTTATCCCCTGCTGCGAACTTCCGCTTGTACTCTCGGACTGTATATGTATTCAGGCCTGCAAGCTGAGCGGTCTTCTTGTATCCGTATCCCTGCTCAAAGAGCTTCAAGCACTCCCGACGTTTCTCGTTCGGAATCCTTTGCCGGAGGGATTTCGTTTCTTCCATATGCCCCTCCATAGGCTACACCCATCCTAGCCGGAGCTGAGACAGGTGTAGAAATTCTGAACCAGAAATCAGCCCTGGCTGCCAGTACCACCCTGCGATGAATTAGCAGTAAGTGTAACGACGATAGTATAAGCAGGAGCCTGCGCCTGTCCGTTGATCGTAACAGAAACAGGGAATGTCTCTGTTGCAGAAAGACCAGCAGGAACCTGTACAGAAGCCTGACCATTTACAAGAACATCAGAAGTATCAATTGCTTCTACTCCCTCAGTTACAGGTGTTGACCCACCGCTTGCCCATGTCTGAGTACCGATCACGACACCAGCTGCATCAACAGAACCATTCACATATACACTGCGGTTGTAGGAAGCTGTGAATGACTCAAGATAATCCTTTACAGGTGTAATGGAAGCTGATCTTGTAACTGCTGCTCCGTTAATAGTAGTGGTTACCTGAGCTGTAGCGGCTGCACTTGTGAACTTGCCGTCCTTAAGAGCGTTTTCAGCCCAGCTGATCTTCACATTTGTTCCATCAGCTGTGATAGGAGCCGTCTTGCCGCTGACATATGTTCCTGTGATATCAAAGAAATCTGCAGGTGAAGAGCTCTTCGGGGTATCACCGATAATAACCTCAACGTCATCCTTTGCAGCGACGGAGATGTCAGTAAGGTAATCCTCGTAGATCATAACTTTGACAACATCTGTTACGGATGTTCCATAATCAGCTGTGAAAGTGATGTTTGCATCGCCGGATGTTGCATTGGATGTCACCATAGCTGCAGAAACAGCATACTCATCTGCAGAAAGGGTTCTGCTGAAAAGCACAGCGTCATCATCAGCCTCATCAACTGCCTCAGCTGTTACTGTGTAAGCTGCCTTGTTGAATGTCTCATCAGTCGGGAGACCATAGTAAGAAGCGGAAAGACCTTCCGGACCTGCAACGCTGATCTGATCAAGTGTGTAGACATAAGCTGTAAGAGTTACAGGCTTGATATCACCATAAGTTATGCCATTGTAAGCAGCTGTTGCAACAGCAACAGGAGTTTCCTCACTTGCTGTAGTTGTTGCGGTGAAATCAACATCAATTTCATCTGCAGATACTGTGAATGTAGATCCATCAAGCCTTGTAGCTACAATCGTGTAATCATCAATGCTCGGTGTCTCACCAACAAAGTATTCAGGAGCTGCGGATGTAACGGAAAGGCCCGTAACCATACTATTGAGACCTGCGGCTGAATTGTTGTCGCAAGCAACAAATGCAAACAGCATAAGAGCTGAAAGCACTCCAATAAGAATAGACTTTTTCATCGTATTCTTTCTCCTCCGAATTAATCTGTTCATAGACTACCCCCCCCGGTAACTGACTGTCAAGACTTTTCTCCAACTTTCTTTCTTCTGGGGAGTTTTTATATTGCAGTACAATTACCCTCTGCCCTTCTCTCACTACCCGCATGCTTTGCATGCGCCTTCCCCTTCCGGTATTCTCATCTCGCTTTTCTTTCCCCTCATCCTCAGCATCACTCTGTTGATTTTCACTCTTCCTCACCCCATGATTGTCCAAAATGGAGGGATCTTAATGCTGAAGTTCAAGTCGGTTTTCACACGCCGTACCCTTCTCTGTCTCATGCTCTGCTATGACAAAAGAGGGCTAAGGCCCAGGATTTCCTACGGCTACATCGCTTCCGTCGCCGATGATTACTGGGGTGTAGGCCTCAATATGCTGGAGGACATCATCTATCCTCTGGGAGTGAACATGCATGAGGCCATAGCGCTTCTTGAGATGGAAGGACCGGAGGCTCTTGCCGAGCTGGAAGTCTCTGAATGCTTTGTTCCCGTGGTGCATGAGAGGAAGCTGCTGCTGAGAGTGATACAGGCCCTGATGGCGGAGAGGACGGGATCAGGGTGCTGCAGGGCAATGATGGGAAGGAGGATCGGGACTGGGATAGACAGGGTCGGCGTTGACTTCCGCAGCAAGGCGAAGACGATAACAATGCACAAGGTGGAGGAATACTCAGCTGCGGCAGGGATAACGCTTTCAGATGCTTTCAGAAGATACTTCGAGCTTTACTCCGGTGATGAGGAAAAAGTGAACTATAAGGCGTATCCTGTTTTATGACAACGGATTAACTGTTGACACCCCGCCGCAGCTCTGGAAAATAGTATCTGTCTGAGGTGTGAGATGAAAATCAGAAGATTGTCTGCCATAGCGCTGTCTATGGTTCTGCTTGTCGCATGTTCCCTCCCTTCTTCTCAGGGAGAAAAGCTGAATGCCAATGAGGTGAAGGAAAAAGCAGCCATTGAAAGTCTTTTCGAAGCGACATTCGATCCAGGGGCGGAAAATGTCGATATAACCTACTGCACCGATGATCCGATGCTGGGCTCCGATGTATCTGGGAGAGCCAGGATAAAGGCAATCTATGCGCTCGTGACATACAGGAACTTCCGCAATGGAGAGGCTGTTTTCTCCGGCTCGCTGATCTACAAGTTCAATGTGAATGAGAACAGTTCCGGTACAGCATTTGACATCGGAAGCTACGAGGTAAGGACAGAGGAATCGAAATCGCTGACGGTTGAAATCGGAGGATGGAAATACTCGATGAATGTCACTGTAACGGAGACAAGCGCAAGCGGCACTATCTCAATATCCTCCGGGAACAGTGAATTCACGGCAGCGGGGATAGTCCTCTTTGAACCGGATGAAAGCGACATGGATACAGAAGTCGACGGAGAACCTGCTGATCCAGCCCCCGAGGCACCTGTAACGCCTCCGTCTGGACCGGGAACTGTGACTCCGGGAAAACCTGAGACAGTCAGTCCGGAGACCAGCGATATGCTCAGCGACGGAATCTCAATGATTCTGCCGCTGCAGATTGCAGAGATGTTCACCATTGCCGATATCGGAGAAAGTGAAAGCTATCCTGCGGAAATCGACATCACAGGCGATGACGGAACAGTCGTCGGAAAGGCTAAAGTGCTTGATGCTGAGAACAGGACAATAGAATCCTTCACATTGGACAGAAGCGGCACAAAAAGCCTTAACGGCGGAAACACCACGGTTTCCTGGACAGGCACATTTGGCTTCACGGCAAAAGACGGGATGATCACTCTCCGTATGGATGATTTTCAGTGGAGCAGCAGCGGCCTTGAGATTCAGTCCGAAGAGTTCAGTTCATGCGTAATGAACGGGGAGATAAGTTTCAGCGCTTCTTCTGGCGATGCTGATGATCCGCGCAGCAGGTTCCCGGAGAAATCAGATCTTCTTTTCGGCAACCGCAGCTATGGCACTGAAGAATATGCCGCAATGATCAACCTGATGGAGATTCCGGAGGATGTACTGGATATTATCACGGCCGGAAAACCTGAGAATGGAGCCTATTTCTCTGAAGAACTGCCATATGAACCATACAGAAGCGTGACTATTTCAGGAACATATGATGAAAGCGGTGCAGGAGTGATTAAGATCACTGACGGCTGCTGCTCAGGCTTTGGCGGACCATGTTATTTCACGCTCGCTCTTGAGGAAAATGAAAGCGGAGGAATGAGGACAGCAGCATATTGTTTCGGCGTGTCCCCCGATTCTCTTACCGCAGTTGATGTTGATCTGCTTTCCGCAAAATGGCAGAGAAAGTGAATATTGATGGAGGATTTGTCACTGCTGTCGTATCATTGACATATGGACAGCAGACTTAATCCGTTATTCACTCCCTGGAAGATCGGGAAACTCGAGATCAAGAACAGGATCGTGCTCACCAGCATGGGCGGCACTGATCTCTTCGGCTGGATGGAGAAGAACCATTTCGACAAGGCCGGAGCACATTTCATCATGGAAGTCGCGAAGAACAATGCAGGCCTTGTGCTTCCTGGCTGCCAGCCTGTATACAACCCGATGTTCGGGCAGTGGCTGCACAAAAACAGGAAGATGTACAGGGATCTTGCCTCCTGGATGCCGGAGTTTCACAGCACGGGTGCCAAGCTCTTCGTGCAGCTGACAGCCGGTTTCGGACGCTCATTCACCATAAGCAGCATGATGGAGATGCTCTACACCACTCCCATCATAAGAACGCTCTCCAAACCGTTCATGAATCTTGACAAGATAACGGCATCCGCAAGCCCCTCCCCCAACAGATGGTCTGACAAAGTCCCATCGCGCGAGATGACGAAGGAAGAGATAAAGGAGATGGTCAGCTCGTTCATCGAGAGCTCGGCAATGCTGCAGGAGGCAGGTGTCGACGGCGTGGAAATACATGCGGTGCATGAGGGATATCTCCTTGATCAGTTCACGCTGCCATATGTGAACAGAAGGACCGATGAGTATGGCGGCTCGATGGAGAACAGATACCGCTTTGCCATCGAGATCGTCGACGGAATCAAGAAAAGATGCGGCAGGGACTTTCCTGTCTCACTCAGATACAGCGTCGTCTCCAAGACAAAAGGGTTCCGGTCAGGAGCGCTTCCGGGTGAGCAATACACAGAGGCCGGACGTGATATGGCTGAATCGGAGAAAGCTGTTAAGCTCCTTGAAGAAGCCGGATACGACATGCTCAACTGCGACAACGGCACATATGATGCATGGTACTGGGCCCATCCCCCTGTCTACATGCCTGAGAACTGCAACCTCGAGGATGTGGAGCATATCAGGAATTTTGTCAGCATTCCTGTTGTGGCTGCTGGACGGCTCGATCCATATGTTGCAGCGGATGCCGTTGCTGCAGGCAAGCTCGACGGAGCAGGATTTGCAAGGCAGTTCCTCGCTGATCAGGAATGGGTGACCAAACTTATTGAGGACAGGAAGGATGACATCAGGCCCTGTATCCTCTGCCACAATGGCTGCTTCAACATGGCCCACTACAAGGGAGTGCCCAATGATCAGGATCTGATGGACAGCCTCCATCTCTCGCGCTGCGCTGTCAACGCGGAGACGATGCAGTGGGAAAAGCACAGGATCGTCAGGACAGAGAGGCCGAAGACCGTGGCCATAATCGGAGGCGGAATCGGCGGAATGGAGTGTGCCCGTGTTCTCAGCCTCAGAGGCCATAAACCCGTCATATATGAAAAGAATGGAGAACTCGGAGGAACATTCATCGCCGCAAGCGCTGAATCATACAAGGGAAAGCTCCGTGACCTTCTGGCATGGTACAGAAGGCAGATGGAGAAGCTGGGAATAGATGTGAGGCTAAACATAGAAGTCACAGATGTATCCGTCATAAAGGCTGATGAGATTGTCATAGCCACGGGATCAAAGCCGAGAAGGCTTGATGTGCCCGGAGCAGAGCGCATGATCGAGGCATGTGAATACCTGACAGGAACACCTGTCGGTTCCTCTGTTGCCGTAATCGGAGGCGGACTCACAGGTTCGGAGATCGCATATGAACTGGCACTGGATGGAAAGGATGTCACGATCGTGGAGATGAAGGATGACCTCATAGCCCAGAAAGGCGTTTGTCTCGCAAACAGCTCATATCTCAGAGAATGGTTTGCCCTGCATAAGACACCTGTCTACCTCGAGGCAAAGCTGAAAGAAGTCAGGCCGTCTTCAATTGTGATAACGCTTCACGACGGTACAGAGAAGGAAATCCCCTGTGACAGCGTGATAAGCAGCGTCGGCTACATCCCTGCACCGCTTCGGGAAGCAGGAAAACGTGTGCATCTCGTAGGAGACTGCCTCAAGGTCGGCAATCTCAGGACTGTAATCTGGAGAGCATACGAAGTCGCAATGAAAATATGATCAGCAGCCCGCCCGGAAGGACGGGCCTCCTCCTCACCTCTCGACTTCGACAGTGCCGTCCTCATAGACATTTATCCTGTCACCGGTCTGCACATAATCAATGAACTCATCGCCCAGACTGTCGACTGTCGGCATCGAGTTGTCAGTCCATACATCAGCAAGGATCGCACCGGCAGCGGCGAGTGAATCTATCTCCTTTGAGAAAAGGAGACACGCAGGCTGACGTGCCATGCTCGCCGCGCAGTACAGGACAAGCCCGCCTGTCGTCGAACCGATTGTCTGAGGCATGCAGAGGGCCTTCCCCGCCATCGGCTTTTTATACAGATCAGCATTATTCTGATCCGAGCACTTGCCCTCTTTGTCCCCGAACATCAGGGAATGCTGGTAGCTTGCAAGAGTGTTGAATCCGCCTCTGGAGACAAGTGCTTCTGCACTCACGTTTCCCTTCACTACAGCTCTGCCGGAAAAAACCTTCTTCGTCATCTTGCGCCTCCTGTGATCATCTCAAGAAGATCATCCTCCTTGTAGTAGCGGGCTGAAGTGTAGGTCCTCAGCTTGTTCGAGCATGTTATCACAGGCATCGTGGCACACTTCGGATTATTCATATACATCAGCGGACAGATATGGCTGAGGATGACTCCCTGGGAAAGCAGCCTTCTGCCTTTATCAGAGGCTTTGAACTTCTCCATCACCGCAGGGGCTGCAGTCATCACGGTTTTCACCGAGACCTTCTTCATTCCATTGGCGTTCAGTGCCGCGTCAATTCTGTCACTCCATGAGACAAGCTGGGCCTGAGACAGATGAGGACAGCCAATTAAAGCGAGCTTCGGCTTTGCGTTCCTGTCCTTCCAGATCACAGGATAGTTCCTCTCAGTCTCCTCAAGGACCGCATCATCGATGACAAATGTCCTGTAATTCTCCCTCAGGAGGCTTCTGCCCTGCTTCACTGCCTCAGGAGTAAGGCCTTCAATATGGTACAGCCCTACAGCACCGTTTGATGCGGTGGCAGCTCCGAAATCCTTGAAATATGCCTTTGCATCATCATCGAGGGAGGTGAAATACTTATCCATTCCTACAACATATGGAACAGCCTCCATGACTTTCATGCCTATGGCAGAGCCGAGAAGCTGCGCCTCAGGGCGTTTCGCCGTCCGGACCTCGACAAGCCAGTCGGCTTTTCTACCATCATCGGTGAGAAGTCCGAAATACGGGACACAGCCCACTATCGAGCCGAAAAGATCGAGGATGCCGCTGTTGCGGTTACACCTTGCACCGAGAATGCTGTTCGCATAGACGACAGCGGAGCTTTCCGCCCATGAGAGTATATCGCCCTCATGCGGGATGTTTCCGACCTCTTCCATATAGCATGTGCAAGTGTATGCATCATCTGAGAGTATGCCCAGCTTTTTCAGCTGCCTGTCATAGTCATCCTGCTTTGAGTACATGACGCGGAAGAATATTTTCTGTATCAGATTCATCGGCAGGCAGTCCTCAAGCGGCCTCGGATCAACCGAGAATTTCTGCGATGAAACTGCCCCGCCGTCGATCAGCGTATCCATCAGATCATAGACCGGCTTCATCACGGACAGGCCGAAGCTCGTCACCAGGTGACCATATTTGCCGGTTATGTCAGCCATGCGCTCCGACCCGAATGTCTCACCATACATGATGAGGGTTTTCATGATCTTCGCCTTTACATCCCCTTCCTTTCCGTCGAGGATGTCC
>CASEZU010000071.1 GCA_949292445.1 uncultured Spirochaetales bacterium
GATACGCTGCTGATGATCTTCTTCGGGAGAATAACGGAAGGAAATAATCTTCAGCGGTATCTCGCCTCTGCCGGAAAGATAATCTATGTGATCTCTGAGCACAGGGGACAGAGCAATGAGCTCCGGAAGCGCCCGGGAGAACCGGAAAGCACCATCCGCTTTCTGGAGAGCCGCGGGAATGTATCATACAGACATATTCCATTCGAAGCTGATTTCAGCCAGCCGCTGGAGGATGAGAATGACGCCAGAAGATATATCGAAAGGATGTACGGAAACGAAAAATCCGGGGAATACATGAAATTTCTGAAGTGCACAAAGAACGGACTGCTTCTTCCGAATATGAAGCATGCCTCGGTATTCATAATCACAAAAAAGGAGGTAAATGTATGAGAAAGGCAATCATCACCCTGCTTGTACTGCTTATTGCGGTGTCACTGCCAGCTCAGCCATTCACTGATTCGCTCGGACGGCAGGTTGAGCTCCCGGAGGAGCTTGACAGAATCGTACCATCGGGAAACCTTGCACAGCTTGTGCTCTATTCAATCGCACCGGACAGGATCGTTGGCTGGTCATCCAAGCTCTCAGGAAGCGCCGAAGCCTACTTTCCGCAGGATGTGATCAACCTTCCTGTCTTCGGGACGTTCTATGGCAAGAAAGCGAACCTGAACAAGGAAGCGCTGATGTCTGCCGCTCCTGATGTCGTCATAGATATGGGAGAGATAAAAGGCTCGCCGGATGAGATGAGGAAGGAGCTCGATGATCTCCAGAGCGACATCATGATTCCCGTGATCTTCATCGAGGCCTATCTAGACAACACACCTGACGTGTACAGAACGCTCGGCACTCTCCTCGGAGAAGAGGAGAAAGGAGAAGCCCTGGCAAAGTACGCAGAGGAAGCCATTGCCATGGCAGCTGCGGCAAGAGAAGCCATAGAGGAGCCTGTTTCCGTGTATTACTCATCATCACCCGATGGCCTCGAAGCTATCGCAGAGGGGAATTTCCATGGAGAGGTGATCGAGAAAGTCGGAGCTGAGAATGTGGTTCCTGCCGCATTCGGAGCCTCGTCCAACAAGGTCTCCATGGAGCAGCTGTACATCTGGGATCCTGATGTGATCCTGCTCTCTTCCGCCGAGGCATATGAGGAGGCGATCTCTGGAAGCGTATGGAAGAACCTCAGGGCCGTGGAGGAAGGAAGAGTCTATCTCATCCCCACCGAGCCATATTCATTCCTCGACAGTCCTCCGGCAACGAACAGGATCATCGGCATCTACTGGCTGGGCAATCTGCTTTATCATGAGCTGTATCCGGTGGACATGACGGAAAAGACAGAGGAGTTCTATTCACTCTACTACAACCATGACATAACAGAGGCGGATGTAGAGAGGATACTGAATCTGGACTGAAACGGGGACGGACGCGGAGTGCAGAGCCGCTCCGCCGTTCACTTTTCCATTTCAATATGGCCTAATGTTTCTGCAAGGCTGGCAGGAACAGGAGGGAGTCCAAGACCGCAGAGAAGCCTCCATGCGCAAAGCTCGCGGTAATGGCTGTTGCGGACAGCATAAATGCTGCTCACCGCGTCAGGATCCAGATCATTCCAGTTCATCATCGTCCTGAGATTCCGCTCTATCTCATCACAGCCTACCCATCTGGAGCAGAGTCCCAGCTCCACTTCCTTCTCATCCATCCTGGTATCAGCAGCACCCAGTATCGAGGCACGGGAATAGTAGTTCTGCCAGTGCTTACCGGCATAGTACTCATCAATCACCAGAAACGGCTCTTCAGCAGCAATGATCAGCCCGCATTCCTCAAGGCACTCCCTCACAGCCCCTTCCTGAGGCGTCTCACCTTTTTCCAGTCCCCCTCCGGGAAAGAGGTATTGCTCTCTCAGAGCGAGATATGAGAAAAGCACCCTGCCTTCCCGCTCGATAATCGCCCTTGCCCCGATACGCTCAGAACACACGCCGCCGCAATACCCCGGCTGATAGAACCTGAGCCTCATCATCGCCTTGCCTCCATCTCTCGGAATGCCGCATCATGAAAACTTCCGAGCCTCTGCCGCAGCAGCATGTTATCGCGGGAAGGATGGATCCTGTTCGATAGCAGGACAACAGCCGTATCGAGATGCGGAGAGATCCAGAGGGAAGTGCCTGTGAATCCCGTGTGGCCGAAGCTCTCCGGGCCGGAGACTTTTCCTCCGTTTGATTCATAGCCTCTCCGGTTGACCATGAATCCGAGGGAGCGCGAGAGCCCGGCAAACGGAGTGAGATCTGAGGAAAGAAGCCTCACCTCCTCCGCTGTCAGCATGGATGGGGAGCGCAATTCACGGAGGATGAACATCGAAAAACGGAGCATATCGCCGAGGTCGGAGAAGATGCCGGCATTTCCGCTGTGCCTTGGCAGCATGAACCTGGCATTCTCATCGTGCACAACACCGCACCAGCATTCATCACTGCCGGGGCTCTTCCTCTCAGTTGCGGCAAAACGGCTGGAAGGAGAGGGAGAGTATGAGGTGTTCCTCATCCCCAGCCTGTCCCATAGAAGGCTGCGGCCGAGCATCTCCAGATCCTCCCCCGTCAGTTTTTCAAGAATATATCCAAGAATTATAAATCCGAGACAGGAATAAATAACATCATGTTCTGTTTGATACTGCGGCTGTGAGTAGAGTATCTGGTGAATGAGATCATCATAATCCGCAGCCGTTCTCCACAGGGGCAGTTCCGGCAAGAAACCTGCAGAGTGAGTCAGGAGCGACAGTATGGTGGCATCGCCGAAATTTCCGGGATCGGCAATGACATCGCCAAGGCGCAGGCTGAAGTCCAGCTCACCTGAATGGTGCAGCAGCACAGCGATCATCGCGGGCCCGAGCACCTTTGTAACCGAAGCCATATCAAAGAGGGTGTCATCTGTCATCGGCTTCTGCAGAGGCACAGCTGAACGGCAGCCGAGAACATACCGCTCCTTCCCCCCCTCCGAGGTGCATGTGCCGCATACGCAGCCTGCGAACGCACCGTCATCGAGCAGCTTCTCCAGCTCTTCCCTTATCATAGGACCCCGAGCTCCCTGAGATCCGACTCAAGCGAAGGGGCATCCCTGTATATGAAGGCCTTCATCCCGAGCGCTGCTGCGGCCTCGACATTCAATGCCGCGTCATCAGTGGAGAAACACTCACTAGGCCTCACGCCCTCCGCCTTCATTATGATGCGGAAAAACTCCGGATCAGGCTTATCAACATGCATCTCGAAAGATGTGTAGACCTTGTCGAAAACCGCATACTGCCCCAGAGCATTGTGCTTGTCGAAATGCTCCTTCGGCACATTCGTACCGCATACAGTCCTTATTCCGCGCTTCTTTATCGCTGAAATCACATTCTCAGTCGGAATGTCCGTGACAGGATGGAAGAACCTGCTGAAAAGACTGCCGGAAGACAAATCGACGCTCCTGCCCGTCACCTCGGAGAAGACATCCCAGAACGCGTCCTCACCGGTCAGGCCGCAGTCATAGCTGCGGAGTGCCGCCTTCACATCAGGTCCGAAATCCGCGAAAGTGCGGATACCGTCAAACCCCAGATACGAGGCCAGTTCCGGGCAGATGTTCTGGTTTCTTATGAGAACCCCGCCCATATCGAATATGCAGAGCCTTATCATCAATCACTCCTTGCTTGACGAATACATCGCACTGCCGCCGAAGAAGTAGCGCGACATCGAAAGGAAGAGAATGATGATCGGGACTGAGGCAATGACAGCAACAGCCATCATCGCGCCCTCATCCGCGAATTTCTCCTCCGTGAATTTCACCAGGTATGCCGGAATGGTCTTCATCGTCTCCTTCTGGGCGAGCAGGAGCGGCCAGAGAAGGTTGTCCCACTGCCCGCGGAAGCTGAGAATGGCGGCGGTGGCAATCGCCGGCGTGCTGTTCTTGAAAACCATCTTCCAGAAAAGCCCCCATTCTGAAAGGCCGTCAAGGCGCCCCGCATCGAGCATCTCATCGGGGAAACTCTCAAGATACTGCTTCATCTGGAAGATACCGAATGAGTTCATCACGAAAGGCATGATCAGGCCGATATATGTATTCTGCAGGTTCAGCTTCACCGCAATGATATACATCGGGATCATTATGGCCTCGAAAGGAATCATCATGCGGCTCATGAGTATCAGGAAGGCAATGCGCTGTCCCTTGAAGCGGAACTTCGAGAGCCCGTAGCCGGCGAAAGCCGAGATGATGACGGAAATGACCATCGTCCCCAGCGCCACGATAAGCGAATTGCCTATTATCCTCAGGAATGTGAGATCCCTGCCGTAATCGGTTACAGCATTGTAATAATTGACGAAATGGGGCTCGGAGGAGACCCATGGATGGGGCATCGAATATATCTCGGTCGGTGTCAGGAGAGAGGCGGAGAACATGAAGACGATGGGCACCATCACGACGACAAGGAAGAGTGCGAAGAACACATCTATCACTGCATTCCATATTCTGTTTGCCAAAGATTTATCGCGCAGCATCTTCCCCTCCTCAGTCCTTTCTCTCCGACAGCTTCATCCGCACGATGGTCAGGACCATCATGATGAGGAAGAGGACGAAACTCATCACGCAGGCGCGCGAGATGTTCCTGTCGCGCATTGCTGTCTGATAGATATTGAGAGTAAGTACGTTCAATGGCGCATTCGGAGCTCCTCGCTGTGTGAAGAGGTACTGCGTGGAGAAGCTCTTCATGCAGTTGAGCATGGCCACGATCGAGACCATCGCCGTGGTGGGCTTGAGCAGAGGCATGATTATATACCACACAGTCTGCCTGGCATTCGCACCGTCAACAGTGGATGCCTCCATTATGGAATCGGGGATTTTGGCAATTCCCGTGAGAATTATGATCGAGAAGTATCCGATATATTTCCAGAAATAGATTATCGCTGTCGACAGATAGAGCTTTGACGTCTCAGTAAGCCACCTGTGGTCGATTCCCGGCGTGCCCATGATGAAATTGACCGCTGAATTGGCAATACCGCGCGGATCAAAGATGATGAGCCATATAAGCGCGGCGACGACGCTTGAAAGGATTGCCGGCGAGTAGATTATCAGCTGCATCGCTTTTGTCCCTGTCTTTCTGGTGGCCATCACAAGGCCGAAAAGGAATGAGAAGACAGAGAGCGGTATGAATGAGAGGAGCGTGAATATCACAGTAGCCTTCATCGAGCTCCAGAACTCTGGAGATGAAAGCACATATACATAGTTGCGGAGACCTACAAATTCAGGAGCCCGGCGCGAGAGGAGCTTCACATTATGGAAGGTATTCCATAATGCATTCAGCATCGGATAAAGCGAGAAAACGGCGAAGAAAACAAGGGCCGGCACAACGAACATCATGCCCCATTTCGCCTTCTTTCTCTCTATGCTGTAAGTCTTTTCCCTCATTGTAAGCCTCCTTTATGAAAGCGCCGCCCTGAAAGAGCTCAGGGCAGCGGATTGAACCTTCCGTGAATCAGAAGTTCTGATCGTCGAGGAGATCCTGCACCTGCCTCCTGAAATCCTGAAGGACTTCCTGCGGGTCACGGTCCTCAAGCATCACGGCCTCAACAGCCTGCTTCATCTTGTCGCGGATGGCATTGCTGTTCGCTGAATAGTATGTGAGCGTCGCATGCTGGAGATCATTGTAGAAAACTTCCGAATAAGGCATTGACTTGAACAGCTCTGACTCGAAGAGCGCGTATGTCGGCTGCACAAGGTTGCATGTCTCAAGATATCCTTCCGAGTGTGAGAGCATGAAATCTATCAGTCTCCATGCCCAGACCTGCTTGGCTTCAGGAATATCTCCATTGACCATGTAATAGTGGCAGGAAACATGGCAGGTGACGTTCTCAACAGCGTCGGACCACTGCGGGAATGGTATTACCATCCACTCGCCGCTTTCATAATATTCGGGATTATTGGCCCTGATTCTCGCTTCCTGATACAGTCCTGACATGGCCATGGCAAGCTGGTTGTCATTGTTGTTCATGATGCTGGAGACTCCGACATATGTCGGGCTGCCGAGGTTCCTTCCGTTCGGTCCCCATTCCTTCATGTACTCGAAGAAGCGGAGCCATGCCTCATCTCCTATGACAGCAGTGGTACCGTCATCGCTGACAAGTTTTCCGCCCAGCTGCTCGACCATGGGAAGCATTTCCATCAGGTAGTATGTGGCGTATCTGAAATCGAAGCCGCGGCGGGTGATGATCTCACCTTCGCGCTGGACGAGCTTCTCAGAGACTTCCATCAGCTCTTCCCATGTCTTCGGATAATCCGTCTCAGGATCGAGGCCCGCATCACGGAAGACGTTCTTGTTCACATAGATCGCAAGGTTGGTGTATTCAAGCGGAAGGCCGAAAAGCTCATCATCGAGAGTAACAGCCTCAAGAGAGCCTGGGATGTACCTTCCGTAAACATCATCCAGCGATTCCTCTCCGATCCATTCCGGATCGAGTGCACTGACGAGTCCCTCTTCTACGAACTGCCTGATCACTGACTGCGACTGGTTGAAGATATCAGGACCTTCGCCGGCGGAGAAAGCAACGGTCAGAAGCTCTGCCATCTTTCCCGACGGATATGTCTGATAATCCACAGTCACATTGGGGTACATCTGGGTGAACTCGTCAATGAGGCCCTGCTCGAACACACTTCTGTTGGGATCCTCATGTGTCCATATCGTGAGCGTGACAGGTGCCTCAAGATCCACGGAACCAGATTCTCCGGCACCACTTGCGAACAGAGCCGTACACAGTGCAGCGGCAATGACTAGCAGAGAACATAACTTCCTCATGCTTTCCTCCTTTTATTCGCCTTCCACAGCGAAGCGTATACTTCCATTATGAGTCAGCAGCAGACTCTCAGCCTTTTTCCTGTCAAATCCCGTAAGAGCCATGACTATCGATGTGCGAACATCATTTCCACTCTCCTGCAGGAAAGCCCTGGCACTGTCATGGTCGATGCCGGCTATCTCCGATATCATCATGACGGCACGCTCGACGAGCTTCGCATTGACCGGATGCATATCCACCATGTAGTTGTCGTAGACCTTGCCGAGGCGGATCATTGAGGTAGTGGTTATCATATTCAGGATCAGCTTCTGGGCAGTCCCGGCCTTCATTCTCGTCGATCCTGCGATCACTTCCGGCCCCACAAGAGCCGCTATACGGCATTCGGGGCGGACATAGCGGAAGCCCGCAACATCGGAGTTTGATGCGATCATGGCCGTGAATGCGCCGATTGAGCTGGCATATTCGAGCGCTCCGACGACATAAGGGGCATCCCCGTTTGCAGAAATGCCAACCACGGCATCGCGTGATGTGAAGCCTGCGGCAATCAGGTCGAGCCTTCCCTGCTCCCTGTCATCTTCCGCACCTTCGATTGAAGAGCGGAGAGCCCTGTCACCTCCGGCGATTATCCCTGTGACCATCTCCGCAGGCACTCCGTATGTCGGCGGGCACTCAGATGCATCCAGCACACCCAGGCGTCCGCTCGTGCCTGCTCCTATGTAAAAGAGGCGGCCGGAAGCTCTGAATACAGAAACAATGCCGTCGACAGCCGCTGCGATTTCAGGAATCGCGGCCCTCACAGCTTCCGGGACCTTGGAGTCTTCATTGTTGATTATCTCAAGGATCTCTCTCGTGGATTTCGAGTCAATCCTGAAAGACGCCGGATTTCTTTTCTCTGTATCC
Source organism: uncultured Spirochaetales bacterium (assembly GCA_949292445.1). The sequence goes on from CASEZU010000071.1 coordinate 7,695, forward strand.
TTTTTGCGGGTATCCATATCAGGATTCTATGAGAGGAATTCGCGTTCGTAAATAAAAATTTTAATTTCTGACAGTTTCTAATGAAAAATATTTTTAATTATGATCATTATGCACTACTCCGAATGAGGCTTCTATGAGCTCCCTCGGATTATTCAGCTTTATGAGCATCGATGAATAAAGGGCATCAACGACAATGAGCTGGGCCAGCCTCGATACCGTAGCACCCTGCCGGAACGTCGACTCAGCAGCAGGCACGCTCAATGTATGATCGGAAAGCCCCGTGAGCGTCGATGAGCCGTAACGCGTTATCGATATGACGACAGCCCCGCTCTCCTTGGCAGCCTTTGCCGCCTTCCTGATTATCGGGGTCTCGCCGGAATATGAGAAGACGAGAGCCGTATCCCTCTCATCCAGTGCAGCGGCCCCTAGAAGCATCATATCCTCTTCCGAGGGACAGGTGGGCAGGATACCGATCCTGAGACACTTCTGCATGAAATCCTCCGCGACTATGTGAGACGCACCTATTCCCAGCAGCAATATGCGTTTGGATGAGAGCAGGCGTTCAGCAGATGAGCGGAGTTCATCTGGAGAGAGCAGTGCAGGAATCATCTCGATATTCATCCCCACGGTCTTTATGAGCTTGGAGATTATCGTCTTCTCATCATCCTCGCTGGAGAAATCAGGGACATAGAAAGGCTCTGATCCTTTGCTCTTGCCGGCAATCGACTCAGCGACAAGGACCTTCAACTCGGAAAACCCCTTCACCCCTACGCGTTTGCATAGCCTTGTCACAGCAGAAGGACTGCTGCCGGATGACAGCGCCAGTTCCTGGATATTCTGCCTTACAGCTTCCTTGGGGCTGTCTATGACATATTCAGCCACCCTCTTCTCCGAAGGGCTCAGATCCTTCTCCATATGTCTCAGGCGGGTAAGTATCATCAAGGCCATTCTATTTCACGAATATTTTTTTGCATAGTGAAATTCCTGATGATACCATCTGCATATGAAAATTTTTTTCGGCATAGACGGCGGCGGGACATCAACCAGAATGAGAATTGAGGATGAGGCGGGAAATATGCTCCATACAGCATCATCGGTTTCATCGAACATCTACGCAGTAGGACCTGACAGCGCTGCCAGCTGCCTTGAG
>CASEZU010000072.1 GCA_949292445.1 uncultured Spirochaetales bacterium
AGGCTCGTGGACATCTGCTATGAGAACGGCGTCAAGGTGATATCCGACGAGGTGCATGGCCTCATCACATATGACGGTAGCAGGTTCATTCCTCTTCTGGCACTGGGAAAGAAGGCACAGGAGATCGGCGTGCAGATCATGAGCCTCAGCAAGGGCTACAACATAATGAGCCTTCCCCATGCGATGATCTCCATCGCCAATGAAGAGCTGAGGACTCCATGGCTCAGGCAGATCCAGGCCTACTCATTCGGCTATGCCACCAACAGCTTCGCGATCGCTGCCGTGACTTCGATCATGAAGGGAGAGGCTGACGAGTGGATGAAAGAGCTGAATGCGTACCTCAGGAAAAACATGGAGGAGGCGATCGCTTTCATGAAGGACAATGATCTTCCGATTGTTCCTTACAGGCCAGAGGGCAGCTTCCTTCTCTATGTGGACTGCCGCAAAGCGGGAATAGGCACGAAGCATCTGGATAAGTTCTTCCTTGATAAGGCCCATATCCATCTTGATGACGGACTAGATAATTTCGGCCCGGAAGGCGAGGGGTATATCAGGATCAACTTCGCTGTGACGAACAGCAATCTCAAAGAAGCGCTCAGCCGCATTAAAGCAGCTTTCACGGTGAAATAAAAGGAGGATAGTATGAAAGCGGAAAAGAAGAAGCGGGAAATGACATTCGGCCTGGCACTTGTCGGCTGTTTTGCCCCCCTGCTGATAATCGTTGCCCTCATTTTTCTCGGCGTAGATGTGGCCATCGCAACGCTCATCGCGCTCTTCGTGATGGCTGCATTCTGCATCTGGATGGGAATTTCCTGGAAGGATATCGATGCCGCGATGTCCGAAGGCGTCCATCAGGTTGCGGGTGCCACTGTCATAATGCTCCTCGTCGGCTGCATGGTCGCCTCGTGGATGTCATCCGGAACCATACCGACGCTCCTTTACTACGGCATGAAGATTGTCACACCTTCATTCTACCTGCCTGTATGCTTCCTGCTTCCGGCCTTCATGTCGATTTGCACGGGAACAAGCTGGGGCTCCATAAGCACGATCGGCGTAGTCCTCTGCGGCATGTCTGCAGGTCTCGGCATTCCTGCGGGAATGGCTGCCGGAGCCGTTGTTGCCGGTGCTTTCGTCGGCGATAAGGCCAGCCCCCTCTCAGACTGCACGCTTCTCGGAGCTTCTGCATGCGATGTGCCGCTTTTCACGCATGTCAAGTCGATGCTCTATACGATGGTGCCCAGCTTCATTATCTGTTTCGTCATCTATATCTTCCTCGGACTTCAGGTCTCAGGTGATATCGACACATCTGCTGTGAATATCCTCTCTGACGGCATTGCCTCGTCATTCAATGTGAACATCATTCATGTCATTCCTGTCATCATCGTACTCGTGCTTTCCGTGAAGCAGGTTCCGGCATTCATAACATTCGGCATTGGAATCGGCACAGGCGTTATCTGGTCCATGATCTTCCAGGGCCGCAGCTTTGTCGAGAATATGGGATTCCTCCTCAATGGATTCAATGTAGACACGGGAATAGAGGCGGTAAACACTCTTGTGAACCGCGGCGGTTTCAACAGCATGCTCTGGCTTGTCGGAACGATTGTCCTCATCGGCATGCTCAGCGGTCTTTTCAACATCTCCGGCGTGCTTTCCGTTCTTGTAGGAGGTCTTTCAAAGAAGCTGAAATCACCGAAGTCGATTATCCTCGGAGCCGGTGTCTCGTCCATCCTCATGGCAATGGCCGGAGGACAGTATCCATCGATCGCTATTCCTGCAGTCGCGTTCAAGGATATCTGTGATGATATGGATATAAACAGGGCCGTGCTTGCCAGGATGCTTGCGGATACAGGTGTTGTCGTCTCCTCGATCATCACCTGGAATGCATGGACGCTCGGTTATGGAGTAGTGCTCGGAGGCATATCGATATATGAGATAGTCCCGTACAACTTCATGGCATTTGTATGCCCGATAGTTGCCATAATCTTCAACTTCCTCGGCATCGGATTCTTCCATAAGGATGAAGAGGTGAAGTATCACCTTATCTGGCGGAAGAGGAAATAGATCCAGAGAACTTAAAGACATCCGTCCGGGCAGGGAGACCTGTCCGGATTTTTCGTCTCTGGCTGCATGCTGTTTCATTGCTCCGCTGATTCTGAATACTGGAATCCTCAAGTCTTCTTTTATATCATGGAGATATCAGACGTGGAGGGAGATATGTCGAAATATGTTGAGGACAGCCATGGCAATATCTATAAGAAAGATGCTTTCGGCTCACATACGGATTTCTGGGGCAACAGATACACTCTTGTAAAGAGAGGGGGAGGCGGAATTGCTGGTTTCATCGTTTGCGCTGTTGCCGTGTATTCGTTCTTCAGAGATAATCCGACGGTTTTTGTCGGAACCATAACGCTTGTCCTTGCCATTGCTTTGTACTTTATCGGACTTGTGGCAGTGAAGAATGGAAAGGTGAAAGCCGTACTGTATTCGGCAGCCATATACTGCTCCCTGCTGACGCTGACCTCAGCTGGTGATATATATGCAATCTACGAGGATGGCCTGATCTATAAGGCTGTGCTTTTAGCCTCTCTGATCCTCTATATGCTTGTATGCATATCTGGAAAGACGAAGATAAGCATCGGCTTCGGCATTGTGATTTTCATATTGTCAGCTGCATATGCATTTCTGGTAGACAGCAATTTTTTCGGCTATGAGGGTATGAGGAGGTTGAGTGTTCCGGCTTTTCTGGATCAATATGCTTCCCAGCTTGAACCATTACTCCTTTTCATGCAGCATTTCGGAGAGTACGTGCTCCTGGTCGCCATGATCATCGAGATGCCTCTGTATTTTGCTGTTATCCGGAAGAGAAATGCCGGAAAAGCGCTTGGTCTGTCGGTATTTGCCCTGGTGCTGGGGCTCTTCATCGGTACATATTTCTATCTGTATCTGGAAGAATGTGTTACCAGACTCAGGCCTTTTTCCTTTGCTTATTTCTTCATCCCTGTGTCGGTTTTATGCATTGCATTGATCGGAATAATCAGGAAGCTGCCCCGTATCACTCCGTTTATTCCTGTACTTATCCCTCTGATAATCGTGTCGATACCAGGTGGTGCAGGCGGATATACCGTATCCGAGCTTAAATGGCTGCTGTACAATTTTGATGGTTACTACATCATCGCATATATTCTGCCGGTATTCTTCATCGGAGCCCTGTTCAGTCATAATGCTGAGTTGCGCTCTGCAGCCAAGAATATTCGTGCTGATGAGGTGAAAGAGGCTTAGTCCAGGGCTTTGCTTGCTTCTCTGCAGATGGGTTGTCATCGGATATTTTCGGCGTTCTCCTGGCTCAGGACGGCGGCGTGTGCCCGGAATCTCCTGAGTGCGGGATTGTCAATGAATTATATTTCTCTTCAATGGGGCCCAAAAGTATCTTGACTTACTGCCGGGGGGGGGTATTCTTCAGAGCGTGGAGGAATACGATATGAGAAAGTTTTTTGCCGCAGCTGTGCTTACACTTCTGATACTTTGTACATTCTCAGCCTGTAATAATGCTCCGGCGGGTGTGCTTCCGCTGCCGCCATACTGGTTTGACAAACCAGGTGAACCGGAACATGTACACACATATGAAACTGTCATAGATGCGACAGGCGATACGGTGTATGAAGTGATCAGGTGTCCTGAGTGTGGTACGGAGTTCTCCCGTGTTGAGTTCACAGGAACAACAATTACAGGAAGCGACGGTATTGGATATAAGACCCTTGAGGAGGCTATGAGTGCAGTCAATTCTGCCGGAGAAGGGGAATATACATTGACCATTGCCAATGGTGATTACACTGTTTCACCAATGACTCTCAGTCAGACTGTTGCCGGGAAATCTGTTACAATAACGGCCGAGAGTGTTGGAGGGGTCACTCTGTCATCCAGAGAATCTGCTTCCGATGCTGATAAGTCTATTTTCACAATTGATTCTGACAGTTCTTATCAGGAAAATTCGCCTGTTGTGATCAAGGGAATCAATTTTGATCTTACAAATGTCTCAGAGGGACATGTGCTGTCCGCTGTCACCATGGGTACCGGCTCAGATCGTTATGCCCAGAATGTGACAATAGACAGCTGCAGTTTTATCGGTCTCAATGATCTTAGCTATGCTGTCGATGTAAACGCCAATGCGGGAGCAAAGAATATAACGATAATTAACTGTAAAGCTGACAATGTACGCGGGCTTTACGGCGGATACGGTGACAATATAGTCATCAGGAATTGTACGCTTACCAATTCAAAGAGCATTATCAACAGTCAGTCGGTCAATAGTGTGGCAGCTGCGCCGGATTATAATATCCAGATTGTAGGTGTAACTGCTGATATCAAAGCAGATGTTCCAGATAAGATCTATGCCATCAGAATCAGCGGAGGCCGCACTCTCATCGAGGACTGCGATGTTACAATGACATATCGCTGTCCTGAAAATGATAAAGATAATACTGTGGATTATGGCCTGCTCGTTCTCAGAGACGCTGAAAATGAGGTTGAAATCAGGAATTCGACGCTTACAGCTATTACGGATGAGGCCTCTCCGAAGAAGGCATATGCAATTTATCAGGAAGATGCTGACAAGTCCGTGAAAATCACGATTGATGATTTCTCAAAGGAGAGTGTTCTTTCAGGTGGTGTATATCCTGAAACACTTCTCAGCTGATGAATCTCATCATTCAATGTTTTCGCCCTGCTTTCCGGTGGGGCGATTCTTGTATCCGCTGAGTATTTTTCTCCGCATTCCTGTAGTAGCGGCGGTAGAGAAAGGAGAGTTCATCTGTGGGGATTGTCTCAGGAATGGAATCATCTGCCATTATTCTTCCGAACGGGTAGGGGCCATTGACTTTCCAGCCGTTGAGAAGGCCGATTGTGATGGCATCATGGGGACAGGAGAAGGAGCAGCGCACGCAGAGGGAGCAGGCGGTGCCGAATACAGGCCGGCCGTTTTCCATCCTGATGTTTTTCATCGGGCAGATGGAGGCGCAGAGTGAGCATCCGGTGCAGCTGTTTCCTGCTTTCATTGTCCTTCCCTGCACGCGGGCATAAAGCCACTCTATGCGGAATACTGCGGAGATGATATGCCTGAGCGGCATCGCTGGCTTGCGGCTGTGCTTCCCGGCCTCAATCTCCTCAGCATGTTCTTTCACCAGCTTTCTCATGTATGTCACCATGTGTTTGACCATCCTGTCGTCATGGCGGAATATCATGTTGTAGGGCATGATGTAGTGGCGCTCGGAGATGATGTCGAAGGACTGTGACAGTATGCGCCGCAGGCCGAGGGAGGATGCATCGTTGAGCGAGAGGCCCTCTCCGCCTGTGTGGAACAGAAACAGAGGCTTCCGTTTCTCCGTCATGAGCCATCTTGCGAAATCCCAGATGATGTGAGGAGCATTGAAAGCATGGACAGGATAGCCGAGGCCTATAAGAGCAAATCCGTCCGGGGGCATCAGAGAACAGAAATCTGAATCGATGATATGTACTTCCGTCCTCATTCCGAGAGCTCCTGCGTACTCTCTGGCAACCTTTTCCGTGTTGCCCGTGCCGGAGAAAACATATATTATGCAGCCGCTGTCCATACCGGTAATTCTTCCCGTCCGGGCCCTCCGTGTCCAGTGCTCTATTTGTTGACACTGGAAGGAGCAGTTGCTAACATAGCTCCGGTCTTTAAGCGTTCAGGTCAAATATCTATACAGAGGTAAAATACAGAAATGATCACAGCTTCCAATATTTCGCTGTCCTACGGAACCCAGGTCCTTTTCAAGGAAGTCAACATCAAGTTCACGCCGGGCAACTGCTACGGCATCATCGGAGCCAACGGAGCTGGCAAGTCCACGTTCCTCAAGATTCTCTCCGGGGAGATCGAGCCGGATACGGGAGAAGTAATCATTACTCCGGGCGAGAGGATGACGGTTCTGAGGCAGGATCACTTCGCTTTCAATGAATACAAGGTCATCGAGACAGTCATCATGGGATACCAGAAGCTGTATGATGTGATGAAGGAGCGTGATGCCATCTATGAGAAGGCGGATTTCACTGAGGAGGACGGAATAAGGGCTGCAGAGCTTGAGAGCGAGTTCGCTGAGCTCGGCGGCTGGGAGGCTGAGGCCAATGCTGGCCAGATGCTCGACGGCCTTGGAATTCCCCAGGAGCTTCACGACAGGAAGATGTCGGAGATTGAGGACAACCTCAAGGTCCGCGTCCTCCTTGCACAGGCGCTTTTCGGGAATCCTGACATCCTGCTTCTTGATGAGCCTACGAACCACCTTGATCTCGAGTCCATCCACTGGCTTGAGGATTATCTTGAGGATTTCAACAACACCGTCATCGTTGTCTCCCATGACCGCCACTTCCTCAATACCGTCTGTACGCATATCTGTGACATCGACTACGGCAAGATACAGCTCTATGTCGGCAACTATGACTTCTGGTATATGTCCTCCCAGCTCGCGGCCAAGCAGCTGAAGGATGAGAAGAAGAGGAGGGAGGACAAGATCGCCGAGCTCAAGGAGTTCATCCAGCGCTTCTCCTCTAATGTCGCGAAGGCAAAGCAGGCCACGAGCCGCAAGAAGCTCATAGATAAGCTCACCATCGATGACATCAAGCCATCATCAAGAAGATTCCCCTATGTCGCATTCAAGCCGAACAGGGAGATCGGAAAGAACGTGCTTGAGATCAAGAATCTCTCCAAGACCATCGAGGGGGAGAAGGTCATCGACAACCTCACTCTGACGATCAACCCGGGCGACAAGGTCGCATTCGTCGGTCCGAACCACTATGAGAAGACGGTGCTATTCCAAATCCTCGCCGGGGAGATGGAGCCTGATGAGGGGACTTTCACATGGGGCGTCACGACATCGCTCTCATATTTCCCCAAGGACAACACGAACATGTTCAAGGAGGATGAGTCCATCACCGATTATCTCCAGCAGTTCTCCAAGGAGGACGATGACACCTATGTCCGCTCCTTCCTCGGCAGGATGCTCTTCACCGGCGATGAGGCCCTCAAGCCCTGCAATGTCCTCTCCGGCGGAGAGAGGGTCCGTGTCGTGCTTGCCCGCATGATGCTCGAGGGCGCGAACTGCATGATCTTCGATGAGCCGACATCCCACCTCGACCTTGAGGCGATCCAGGCCCTCAACAACGGTATCATAGATTTCAAGGGCGTCGTGCTCTTCAATTCCCACGATCATCAGTTCGTCGATTCCATCGCGAACCGCATCATAGAGTTCACGCCGAAGGGAGTGATTGACCGCATGATGAAGTTCGATGACTACATCAATGACGCGAACATAAAGGAACTCAGGGCGAAGGCCTATGAGGATGTCAAGGGTGTGGTGCTCCTCTGATGCTTGTTGCCTGTGATATAGGAAATACGAATATAGTGCTGGCGCTCTTCGATGAAGGGCGCTTTGTCGACTCATGGAGGGTTTACACCGATACGAAGAAGACAAGCGATGAGTACTTCGTGGTTTTCAATGCGCTTTTCCGCGAAGGCGGCGTGCGCCACGATATGGTCACCAGCGCGATAATCTCCTCCGTCGTCCCCAATATGACGAGGTCGGTGGAGAAGAACATCAGAAGGCTCTTCGGCATCGACCCTCTTGTCGTGACGCACGATGTGAGGACAGGGCTTGTCCGCTCCTCGATTCCTGCGGAGCTTGGCACTGACATCCTCTCCAATCTTGCCTATGCGCATTTCTCCGTGCCGGAGCGCGCTGTGATGGTCGTTGATTTCGGAACGGCTCTGACGCTTTCCGCGGTGAACAGGGAAGGTGAGGTCCTCGGCTGCTCTATCGCACCGGGGCTTGTGACGGCTGTGAACGCGCTCTTCGGCAGTACTGCCCAGCTTCCGCAGGTTGAGCTGAAACTTCCCGAGACCCCGATGGGAAGGGACTCCCAGCAGTCGGTCAGGGGAGGAATAATGTTCGGTTATGCCGGACTTGTCGATTCCATCATCCGCCGTACGGAGGATGAAATCGGCGAGAAGCTGCATGTCATAGCGACCGGGGGGCTTTCCCAGACCATATCACCTCTTATCGGGCGCCTTGATGCGGTGGATGGACTCCACACGCTCAAGGGCCTCAATCTGATAGCTGAGCTCAACGGCTGATCATTCCTCCTTGATGTAGCCGTCCTCCATCACCGTTATCTCGCTGCCGTCTGCTGTGACGGCGGTTATCGTCGTTGTATCAGAACCGACAGGTATGGAGAGCGTCAGCAGAGAGTCATTCGCCGCTCTTCTTGCCTCCTCAGATACAAGACTCTCCGGCCTCGGTCCTCCGAGTGTCAGCGCAGTGCTTCTCATCCTGTCCCATTCCGGCAGGGCGAAGTATTCAATGCATGAGGCATGGGTGCTTTCCTCCGCGAGGGAGAGCTCAGAGACTGTTCCTGCCGCGCTGTCCTGTTCAAGGTAGAGAGCAATGAGCCTTGCAGAGTTTTCATCGGTGCTGTAATCCGTTATCTTTCCGTTCTCGACCCTTGCGGAGAATGACCTGATCATCCTGCCGAAAAGCATGAAAGGACGGGAGGCGGTGAAATAGCCGCTGGCGGAGCTTTTGTCGAGCGCTCTGAATATATCCGAGGCATAGATTGTCGGTATGAATCTTCTGCCGCTTTTCAGTTCCATGACGGAGGAGGCGAATATTGAGCCTGGCAGGAATGAGAATTCCAGATCCGTTCCTTCCTCATCCGCGATCCTCCCTCCTGTGAGGCCGAGACTGTTGAGCCTGTCGCGCTCATACAGCAGCAGGCCGGGATCCTCCTCTTCCTCAAGGTAGTCATCCTCCTCAAGGCCCAGCAGATCCGCAAGAAGCCTTGAAGGCAGGGATAGCGTGCCTTCCTCATCCAGCACCTTTCCCCATTCCGCCGAAGGCACAGGTGCTGTCGCGAATGGAATTGCAGGCGCGGAGTTCTCCAGGGGATCGGAAAGGTGACGGAAGCGCTGGATCTCCGGTGCTGTCAGCATCCTGCCGCTCTCCGCTTCCTCATATCCTCTGTATACAGGAAGGTAGAGCAGTGCTGTCGGTTTCTTCTCGATTGCATAATCCGCAGCTGCTTCTTCCGTGGCAGTTACCCTGCCGTTCTCTATATTCTGTATGTAGCTCCCGTTTCCTGTTATCTCGCGGGCTTTCCGTGCGATCAGGTGGGCAAACTCGCTGTTCTCCTCTTCCGTGTTTATCGAGAGGACATCACCTTCTAAAAGCCTCAGGGCCCTGCGGAGTATTATGTCCGCATATCTTTCCATGAGCATGTTCATGCCCCCGATTATAGTACAATGAGACAGGACGGTCATGATGGCGTTTTCCGTCAGGAACTGACGCTGTATTATATGAAAAAACTCCTTACATCTGTAAGGAGCCTCTCTTGAGCGACCGACGGGAATCGAACCCGCATCTTCAGCTTGGAAGGCTGAGGTAATAGCCATTATACCACAGTCGCATTGCGCTAACGGACAAGAGAATACGGAAAACACAAATATGTGTCAATAAGCGTGCGGAAGATTATCTGAACATTTTTTTACAGATTGATCAGCCTTGTCCGATGTGATATATTCGGCCAGAATAAAATCAACGGAGGATCCATATGGGAGAGCGCGGAGAAGTCTTCTCGACAAAGCTGGTGAAGGATGACAGGACATATTTCTTCAATGTTAAGGAGAACATCTACGGAGATCTCTTCCTCAACATAGTGGAGTCCCGTCCTACCGATACCGAGGGAAGATATCTCAGGCAGTCTGTGATTGTCTATCAGGAAGATATCGGAGAGTTCATCAAGGAATTCCAGAAATCCATTGATTTCATCAAGATTCACGGCACGAGGAAGCAGCGCCCTACAACTCTTGTGCGCCGCCGCCATGCAGATACATCGAGTGTCAAGAAAGAGACGGAGTGATCAGAAGAGGGAAGGCGTCTCATCTTTCTCGTGAAGATGGAACGATTCCCGTTCTATCGGAGAGGGGCCGAGTCTTTCCAGATTCCGGACATGCTCCTTCGTAGGATAGCCTTTATGCTTTGCGTAGCCGTATCCGGGCCATTTCCTGTCGCAGAGCATCATGATCCGGTCACGCTCGGTTTTAGCGAGAATTGATGCGGCCATTATCTCGGGGATTTTCGCGTCGCCTCTGACTATAGCCTCTGTCCTTACAGGCACATCAGGCGTCCTGTTGCCGTCGACAAGAAGCGTGTCGACATGGACTTTCTCTGCCACCATCAGGAATGCCTTCCGCATCGCGAGCATTGATGCCTGCAGTATGTTGATCCTGTCTATGACACGGTGGCTGACTGACGAGACAGCCCATGCCGCGGCTTTCTCCTTTATGATCGCGGCTGCCTTGTCGCGTTCCTTCTCCGTCATCTTCTTGGAATCATTGAGAATGGAGACGGGGAAATCCGGCGGAAGGACAACAGCTGCAGCCGTCACAGGCCCCGCAAGCGGCCCGCGCCCGGCCTCGTCGGCCCCGCATACAACGCCATAATCTGATTCAGGAAGCAAATCGAACAGCCCTTTTTCCATAACTCCATCGATGCTATAATAGCGGGGATTCTGTTTCAAGGAGGGTCGAGCTTGTTTCTCAAGTCTCTCGATATCTACGGCTTCAAGAGCTTCGCAGACAAGACGCATATCGATTTCGCCGGAGGCATCACATCCCTTCTGGGACCGAACGGATGCGGCAAGTCGAACATCGTCGATTCAATCAAATGGGTATTGGGTGAGAAGAGCACGAAATCCCTCCGTGCAGGCAAGATGGAGGATGTCATCTTCAACGGCACCGATACACGCAAGCCCATGCCGTTTGCCGAGGTCGAGCTGACGATTGACAACTCCGAGCATCAGCTGCCGACGGACGTAGCCGAAGTCGCCATCAAGCGCCGCTACTTCCGCACGGGCGAGAGCGAATATTTCCTCAATGGGCAGAAATGCCTTTTGAAGAACATCAGGGAGCTCTTTTTCGACACAGGTGTAGGCAAGAGCGCATATTCGATCCTCGAGCAGGGAAAGATCGACCAGATCCTCTCCACAAAGCCCGAGGACAGGCGTTACCTCTTTGAGGAGGCTGCAGGAATATCGAGATATAAGGAGCAGTGCCACAGCGCTGAGCTCGATCTTGAGAAGACAGCCCAGAATATCGAGGACATAACGAGGTCATACAACGAGGCCAAGAGGGCCTGCGACCGCTCCAGAAGCCAGGCTGAGAAGGCGAAGAGGGCAAGGGAGCTGGAAGCCAGGGCATTCGATCTCGATGTCCGCTATAACCTTGCCCGCATCCGCACATATTCCCTGATGAAGGAACAGCGCGAGAAGTGGAAGGCCAATGCGGAGAGCGAGATAACGAGGCTGCAGGAGCTGATGAGGACCCTCAATGAGGAGATCGAGACAGCCCAGGGCGAGCTTAAGGTGAAAAATGAGGAGCTCTATCAGGCACAGCTCGGAATAAACAACCTTGAGAACAGCATCAAGATGGCGGAGGAGAGGATCAATCTCTGGACTGAGAACTTTCAGGATGCGTCGATACGTCTCCGCAGCGCGGATGACAGGATCGCTAATATCCAGAGCTCTATAGACAGGCTCCGCGGAGAGGTCGAGTCACTTGAGGACAGCCTTTCCCTCAAGCAGGACCAGGCGGATGAGGAGCTGAGACAGATAACCGCGATCACGAAGATGCAGGAGGAGAAGAAGCTCCGCATCTCCAATCTTGAGAAAGAGGTGAAGGAGAGGGAGGAACGCGACAGGGCGCTGGATGAGGAACTGCTGCATCTTACTGAAGAGCTCAAGAAAGTCATTGAGGATCTTGTAGCAGAGGTCGATGAGAACACCGATACGGCATATTCTTCAGAGAGGATGGCTGCAGCTGAGAAGGCTTTCCTCGACAAAGCCGAGGAGATAAAGGGCGTTGTCAGCAACAGGATCGCTTTCCTTTCCTCGCTCAAAGATGAGGCACTGGTATCCAGAGAGATAGCGGAGAAGGATTTCGGAGTCTTCCATGACAGCGTTGATGAGCTCGTGGCTCTTTTCGAGGCGTACAGGGCCTCAATCCCGCCGGTTGTGGACAAGCTCCTTTCCTCCGACGGCCTCATTGCACAGAAGAGGGATATCGAGAGCCGCGAGAAGGAGATCAGGAAGGAGAATCTTGAGAACCGGACGCGGATACAGCTTGCGCGCGACGAGATTGAGATACTCCGCCAGGATGTGGACTCTCTTTCCGAGACTCTCGACCAGCAGAAGGAACACTACCGCTCCGTGCTCTCAAATCTCGATATCGCCCGCAATTCGCTGCAGGCAGTCCGTTCTTCCATCGAGGAGAAGGAGAACGAGGCTGAGAATGCCAGGCTCGATTCGGAGAAGGACAGGAGCCTTGTCCAGGAATACAACGACAGGATCAAGGCGGAGGAGGAGAGCCGCAGGGAGATGAAGGCGGAGCTTGCGGAGAAGGGCGGTGCGATCGAGGAGCAGAGAGCGGTCGTTGCCCAGCTCAGTGCTGCCCTGCAGAAAAAGCGCACGGACAAGGAGAGCGCATACTCCGACCTCAATGAAGCGAACAGGATACTCTCGGAGCAGACTGCGAACATCGGTTCCACCGATACGCTCATCGAGAATGTCGTGCAGTCGTTTTTCGCCAAGTATTCGAGGAACCTCGGAGAGTTCCAGAAGATCATCGATGAGGAGGATCTTCCCGATGACACCCTTCTGATGAATGAGCTGGGGGAGGTGAACAAGGAGCTTGAGAAGCTGGGTACGGTCAATTACCTTGCGGAGGATGACTACAACTCCGCGAAGGAGCAGTTCGACTTCTATGCAAAGCATCTCGAGGATCTGAACAAGGCGAGAATAGACCTGGAGAAAGTCCTGGAGGAAATCGAGAACAGGGCGAAGGAGCTCTTCCTCAAGACATATAATGATATAAGCGACAATTTCCAGGCGATGTTCACCAGGCTTTTCGGCGGCGGAATCGCCAAGCTGACGCTGGAGGATCCGGAGAATGTGCTCACGTCAGGCATTGATATCTTCGCCCAGCCGCCGGGAAAGAAGCTGGTCACGCTTTCCCTTCTTTCCGGAGGTGAGAGGAGTATGACGGCTGTCGCGCTTCTTTTCGCGACGTACCAGGTCAAGCCATCCCCGTTCTGCATCCTCGATGAGCTCGATGCGGCCCTTGATGACAAGAACATAGGCTACTTCCTCGATGTGCTCGTTGATTTCGGCAAGACCAGCCAGTTCATCATCATCACGCATAACAAGCATACGGTCACGGGCTCCGAGACACTGCTCGGTGTCACCCAGTTCGATCCCGGTGTATCGTCCATCGTCAGCTACCGTCTCGACCGTATTGCCGGTCAGCCTGTCATCCTCAATGACGATGATACTGTTGTCGATTTCGACAGCGACGGAAAGCTGCGGTGAGATTGACAGCTGCCTTGCATTATTGTATAAGCATAAAGGCTGTAATTACGGCTCGGAAAGGCGATGTTTGATAGTATAGCAGGAAAATTCACAGGTATCATGAGAACTCTCTCCGGCAAGGGGAAGATCTCGGAGAAGAATGTACGCGATGCAGTTGAGGAGATCAAGGAAGCGCTCCTCGATGCTGACGTCAATCTCCGTGTCGTCCGCCGCTTCGTCAATTCCACTCTCGACGAGGCTCTGGGAGAGAAAGTCCTTTCATCCGTCGATCCGGGTCAGCAGTTCACGAAGATCGTCTACGACAAAATGGTCGAGCTTCTCGGCGGCACTGAAAGTACGGCGCTGCGCCTCAAAGGCAAGGATACGACCTCGGTCATCCTTCTGATGGGCCTCCAGGGCTCCGGAAAGACCACCGCCGCACACAAGCTGGCATACAAGCTCAAGAAGGAAGGACGCTCGGTGATGCTGGTCGCCGCGGACCTTGTGCGTCCCGCCGCCATCACGCAGCTGCAGGTTCTCGGAGAGAAGGCCGGAGTGCCTGTCTTCACCATTCCCGGCGAGAAGGATCCTGCGAAGGTTGCAGAAGCCGCGATTTCCAGAGCAAAGCACGATCTTATCGACACAGTGATCATAGATACCTCCGGACGCATGCATCTCGATGAGGCGCTGATGGAGGAGATACAGAGGGTCGCCAGGGTATCCAGACCGGATGAGACACTCTTTGTCGCCGATGCGATGACAGGCCAGAGCGCTGTCGACATTGCTAAGGAGTTTGAGGAGAAGGTCGGTATCAGCGGCGTCATCCTCACCAAGTTCGACTCTGATACAAGGGGCGGTGCCGCGCTCTCGCTCCGTTCAGTTGTCGGCAAGCCGATCAAGTTCATCGGAACGGGCGAGAAGATGGAGGATCTCGAGGTCTTCCATCCGGAGCGTATCGCGACCCGTATCCTCGGCATGGGCGATATCGTATCCCTTGTGGAGAAAGCCCAGGAGCAGTTCGATCAGGCAGAGGCTGAGAGACTGCAGAAGAAGATGGAGAAGAACACCTTCGATCTGCAGGACTATCTCGATCAGCTTGAGAACCTCAAGAAGATGGGCTCTGCGGACAAGCTCATTGAGATGATTCCCGGCGCGAAGGGAAACATCACGGAGGAGGACCTCCATCTCGAGGAACTTGAGAAGGAGAAGGCGATCATCCGTTCGATGACACGCTTCGAGAGAAGCAACTACCGCATCATCGGGCCTTCCAGGAGGAAGAGGATCGCAAAGGGATCCGGAACATCCGTTGCAGAGGTGAACAGGCTCCTGAAGAAGTTCGAGAAGTCCCGCCTTATGATGAAGAAGGTGATGACAAATAAGAAATTACAGGCTGCAATGCTGAAGCAGTTCGGCATGTAGCTTCCAAGCAGTATAAGGAGAATACCGTGAGCACAACAATGAGACTTAAGCGCTTCGGAACGAAGAAGAGACCTTACTACAGGGTCGTTGTACAGGACAATCGTCTTGCCACATCGTCAAAGACGATTGATGAGGTAGGAACATACCGCCCGGTCGAGGCTGAGAACCAGCTTACCCTCAATGAGGAGAAGATCAAGGAATGGCTCGGCAAGGGTGTTGTCGTATCCCCGACCGTAAAGGATCTTCTCAATTCGCAGGGAATCCAGATCAACCGCAAGCAGAACTGAGATTCCAGGAGGGCCTATGGAAAAGGAACTTGTGGAATTTATGGTCAGAAGCCTTGTGGACCAGCCTGACGAGGTGAGCGTGAACGTGATCGAGGGGGAGAAATCAACCATCCTCGAGCTTCATGTCGCTGAAGGTGATGTCGGCAAGGTGATCGGCAAGCAGGGCCGCATCGCGAAGGCAATCAGGACAATCCTCTCAGCCTCCGCAACACGCGACGGAAAGCGTGCCGTTCTGGAGATCCTAGACTGATGGAGGAACTTCTCTCAACCGCCACTATCGGAAGAACGCATGGCGTCGATGGCTTTCTCAGGGTGTACTCGCTTTCGGGTGAATATGCTCATCTCAGGAAGCTGAAGGATGCTGTAGCCGTGCTTCCTGACGGAAAGGAGAAGTTTCTTTCTGTATCACAGGTCCGCAGCCAGGGCGATTTGTTCCTGATGAAATTCACAGGCTATGAGACGCCGGAGAGCGCAAGGCTGCTTTCAGGTGCTGTCCTCAAGGTCCGCCGTCAGGATGCAAGGAAACTCAGAAAAGGCGAATACTACGTCGCAGACCTCTTCGGCCTCCGTGTCGTTCACGGCGGAGTGGATGTCGGCGTTGTGAAGGATGTCTCGGAAGGAGCGCAGGCGCTTCTTCTGCAGGTTGAGCATGACGGCCGCATCTTCCTCGTACCCAACATGAGCGTGTTCGTCTCGGAACCG
Source organism: uncultured Spirochaetales bacterium (assembly GCA_949292445.1). The sequence continues at coordinate 15,813 of CASEZU010000072.1, forward strand.
GATTTTGAGAAGGGCGAGATCGAGCTCCTGATGGGGGATCTTCTCGAGCTATGAAGATAACGGTCCTGACCCTTTTTCCGGAGATGGTCGAACCATTTTTCCGCTCTTCAATAATGAAGAGGGCAGTGGAGAAGGGAATCATCGAATATTCCATCATCGATTTCCGCTCTTTCGCTGAAGGGGTGCACATGAAGACCGACGACCTTCCTTATGGCGGCGGTGCGGGCATGGTCATCATGCCGGGGCCGATATCTGAGGCTCTTGAGTCAGTCGGTGCCAGGGGAAAGCGTGTCATCTTCGCAACACCTTCAGGCCGGCCTCTTACCGAGAAGTATGCTGCCGAGCTCTCAGAAGAAGATGAGCTTGTTTTCATATGCGGTCACTATGAGGGGCTTGACCAGCGTGTTATCGATGAATATGTGACCGATGAGATAACCATAGGCGACTATGTGCTTTCCTCGGGGGAGACAGCTTCTGTGGTGATCATTGATGCGGTCTACAGGCTCATCGATGGCGTCATCGCTTCCGAGAGCCTCGAGGATGAGAGCTTCAGTGCGGGGCTGCTGGAGTATCCTCAGTATACAAGGCCCCCAAGGTATTGCACTAAATCCGTTCCAGATGTATTATTAACCGGTCATCATGGCCATATTACCCAATGGCGATGTGATCAGAGGCTGGCGAAAACGATGCAGAACCGGCCTGACCTGCTCTCTGATGCCTCTCTCAGCATCGAGGAGCGGAAAAGACTTCTGTCGATACTAGATCAGGATAAGAGGACTTGTCAGAGATGGATATTATCAGAGCTGTAGAAGCAAAGCAGATGAAGGAGAACGCCGAGAACTTCAGCATCGGCGACACCGTTCGCGTATCATTCAAGATCGTTGAGGGAACGAATGAGAGAATCCAGGTATTCGAGGGTATTGTCATCGCAAAGAACAATACCGGTATCAGGAGGACCTTCGTCGTCAGGAAGATCAGCTATGGCGTAGGCGTCGAGAGGATCTTCCCTCTTCACTCGCCGAGGATCGAGAAGATCGAGGTTGTGAGAAGAGGCCGCGTCAGAAGGGCAAAGCTCTACTACCTCCGCTCCCGCGTCGGAAAGGCTGCGAAGGTTCCCGAGCTTCTCATCAGGAAGAACGCGTAACGAGAAATGGACGGCAGGATCACCTGCCGTTTATTTTTTTTCCGCTTGAGGATAGAATAGCGGCATGGCAAACAAGAAGCCTTCCAGACAGAAGGACAGGAAGAAAAAGAAGAAGGGCGGTATAGCCGGTTTCTCCACGCTCAATCAGGTGGCCGGTGTCCCGAAGCCGCGCGAACACAGATCATCGCTTCCGGTGGATACGCCGGGAATGATCCAGGAGCCGCACCCTGTGTGCCCGTACTGCGGGGAGATGATTGAGAACATTGCCTCAGCGCTCACTGCGCCAGATGGAAGCTATGTGCATTTTGACTGTGTGCTTGAGAGAATCAGGGAAACGGAGCACCCGGGAGAAGGCGAGAGTGTCTCGTATATAGGCTCCGGGAATTTCGGAATAATAGGCAGGGGAGAGGATGGCAGTCCCGTCATACTCAGGAAGATCCCCTTCGAAAGCCAGGAACATACGAAGGCGATGAAGGAATATGTTGCGTCGCTGAGGAGCTGAGATGAGCAAGGCCATATTCCCCGGTTCTTTTGATCCGCCGACGATCGGTCACATAAACATAATAGAGCGCGCCGCGGCACTTTTCGACGAGCTCCATGTCGTTGTCGCGGACAATATAGCAAAGCGCTACCTCTTCACTCCGGATGAGAGGATTGACCTGATCAGGCGTTCTCTTCCCGGCACGCCGAATCTCGTCTTTGCTGTGCACCCCGGCCTTACTGTCGATTATGCGCGCGAAAACGATATCTCCATAATGATCCGCGGCGTCCGCGGTGCAGGGGATTTCTCCTATGAGTTCGAGATGGCGATGACGAATAAGCTACTCTATCCCGATCTCGAGGTTCTTTTCATGCCGACGGATCCGCGTTATTTTCTCATCAGGGCATCGCAGATCAAGGAGCTGGCGGCATTCGGTGCTGATTTCTCCTCAATGGTAACTGAGCCGGTGCGGATCGCACTCGAGGAGAAGTTTCCCAAAAAGGCAAGATAATTCTTTTATCATACAGGAAATAGTTTAATTCTGAATATTTTTGTCCATTCCATATTGACTATTTCCTGCTTTTCCGGTTTAATACTCATGGTTTTATGGAGAGGTTCCCGAGCGGTCAAAGGGGGCAGACTGTAAATCTGTTGGCTAAGCCTTCGAAGGTCCGAATCCTTCTCTCTCCACTCCAGCCATATACGGAAGCAGAAATGCCAGGTATATGGCTTTTTTCACGACTGTATGTCACATAATTCTGAAGCGGAGGATGCCTGGGATCTAAAGTCTTGCATGCCTAAAATCTAAAGTTTTATATACATAAAATCTAAAGTGTGATATATTTAATTCATGATGGACAGTGGTTATAGCATCAAGCGTACACTAGAGAAGAATCTGATTGAGGTCTGCAGCGATTTCCGTTCATTGCTCCTTACAGGTTCCAGACAAGTAGGGAAGTCAACGCTTCTGAAACATCTTGCAGGCCCTGAGCGCGGTATCATAAGTTTTGATGATGAGGTTTTCAGAACGGAGGCAGCAGAGGATCCTGCACTTTTTTTTCTGAACCACAGGCCGCCTCTGCTTCTGGATGAAGTTCATCGTGTTCCTAGCCTGTTCCTGAGCATAAAGAAGATAATTGATGATAATGGCGGCAAGAACCTTTTCTGGCTGACTGGAAGCCAGAAACTCAGGCTCATGAGAAATGCCGGTGACTCGCTTGCCGGACGGGTGCTGGTCGCAGATATGTATGGTTTATCGATTTCCGAGAAACAAGGAATTCCTGACAGAAAGCCATTTCTGCCGGAGTTCACAGGGCCCACGAAGGCCATGTTATCTCCGGATGATATCCTTTCAGAAGTATTCAGGGGTTCTTATCCTGAGGTACAGGGAATGTCCGAGAGAGGAAGAACAGTCTGGTACGAATCATACATTAGGACATATTTTGAGAATGACATATCGGAATATATCAATCAGTCGAATTTCACTTTGTTCAGAAGATTTCTCTCGATCATAGCTCTGCGTTCAGGGGAGGAGCTGAATTATGCCGATATTGCCTCTTCTGCTGGAGTTTCTGCTGTGACAATCCAGTCTTGGATATCAATACTTGAGGCATTTGGAATTATTTATATCCTTCAGCCATATTACACAAACAGGCTGAAGAGTCTTGTAAAAAGAGGCAAGCTCTATTTCATGGATACAGGGCTGTGCTCATATCTGTCAGGCATCAATACCTTGAAAGAGTTCCGTTCAAGCAAACAGCAGGGGCATCTTCTGGAGACATTCTGTATTTCCGAGATAATAAAAAGCTATTCAAACAATCTTGTTCACAGAGGGATGTATTTTTACCGTGACTATAATGGGCGTGAAATTGATCTTATCATTGAGGATGGCGGAAAACTGTATCCGGTTGAGATAAAGATGGCCATGACGCCGAAAAAGGATATGGTGAAGCATTTTCATGTCATTCCTACTGAGGAAAGGGGGATGGGAGCTCTTGTCTGTCTTTATCCGCAGAGGGCGCTCCTTCAGGAGGATGTGGTGATAGTTCCGATATCAGAAATTTAGGGTTGAGAAATCCGTTCCTGCATCACGCTAGACCTGGGATCATGATTTTCTGTATATTATGGCCGCCACTGTTTTGGAGGTCTGATGTTCTACGATAAGGGGCTTAGATTCGAGTGTCAGATGTGTTCTTACTGCTGTGCTGCAGAGCCTGGATATGTCTATCTGACGAAGAGGGACATAGAGGATGCGGCTGCGCTTCTTTCCATTGGTTTTGAGGAGTTCATATCCCGTTACTGCCGTCTTGTGGATTTCGGAAGCTACAGCCTTGTCTCGCTGCAGGAACAGCCGAATTATGACTGCATCTTCCTGACTCCGAAGGGCTGTGCCATCTACCAGGCCCGCCCGCTGCAGTGCAGGACATATCCGTTCTGGAAGAATGTGATGGAAACTGAGGAGAACTGGAAGAAGGAAGGTGAGAGCTGTCCGGGAATCGGAAAAGGCGCTGTCATTCCGCAGAGGGAGATTGAACGCCGCCTCAGGGCAGGAGAGGAGCCTCCGTATATAGTCCTTAAGAAATGACGATTGCAATACTTTCTGCTATATTATGAAGTGGAGTTCCTGCTTTGCCTGTTTATACAGATAGTACCATCAATTCGATAAAGGCCCGTCTGACTATGTCCGAGGTCGTTCAGGGGTATATACCTGTCGTCACAAGAAGCGGACGCAACTGGGCAAAATGTCCATTCCATGGCAATGGCAACGAGCGTACGCCGTCATTTGCCATCAATGACCGTGATGGCTTCTATCACTGTTTCGGCTGTGGGGAATCTGGAGATATGTTCACCTTCGTAGAGAAGATGGATCATGTCGGTTTCAACGAGGCTGTGGAAATACTGGCAAAGAAAGCGGGAGTCACGCTTGAGACCAGGGCAGGAAGCGCCGAACGGAAGGACAAGGATGAGCTGGAGACGCTTTATGATCTCAACAAGCGCATAGCCGGTACATTCAATTACCTTCTGCGGACAAGCGCTGAGGCAGCGGCGGCAAGGGATTATCTTACCCATAGGGGCATTTCTGATGAGATGATCGAGCGCTTCCAGCTTGGCTATGCCCCGGCAGACACTTCATGGCTATATTCATTCCTGAGGAAGAAGGGGTACTCCGACGATATACTCCGCAAGTCCGGACTGTTCTCTCCGCAGAGCTTTCCTTATCCGATGTTCGCCTCCCGTCTTATGTTCCCTGTCAGATCATGGCAGGGCCGGTACATCGCATTTTCCGGGCGGGATCTCACCGGGCGTGAGAATGTTCCGAAATACAAGAACACCTCAGACACTCCGATCTACTCGAAGCGCCATAACCTTTTCGGCCTGTATGAAGCGCTCGACACGCTGAAGAAAGGAAAGACTCCGGCGCTCATTGTTGAAGGAAACTTCGATGTTGTCTCCATGCATCAGGCCGGTGTCACATCAGCAGTCGCGTCTCTGGGAACTGCCTTCACGGAGGAGCAGGTGAAGCTCCTTTCCAGATATGTCGGACGGATCGATCTGATGTTCGACAGCGATGAGGCGGGACAGAAATCAACGGATAAAGCCATAGCCATAATCCACAAGGCCGGACTCGAGTGTTCAGTGCATATGCTGAGCGGCGGAAAGGATGCTTCTGAGATACTTGAGAAAGAAGGCGGCGAGGCGCTTTACAGGGCCTTCGAGCCAGCGGAGAACGCCTTCGCATATCTTGTCAGCAAAGGAACTAAGACGTATAATATCCAGTCAGGCAGGGGAAAGTCTGACTTTGTCAGGTATCTTTCTCCATTCCTGCAGTCTACAGCTTCCAGCGTCGAGCAGGCCTCGTATATAAGGACGCTTTCCGCGCTGCTGTCTGTATCTGAGGAATCAATCAGAGCCGACATCTCCTCATCCTCTGGATCGAGGGACGAGGCTGAGGAGGATGAGAGAGGTATAACGCAGGGCAGCCCGGCTCATGCCAGGCACTTCAATCCGGCAGCCGTTTCCATCGATCTCTTTGCCATGCTCTATCTGGCGAATCACAGGGAGCTTTTCAGAGAGTACAGATCGAGGATCAGCTTCGGTGATCTGAAGGACAGGGAGGCCCAGACAATATACATGGCGCTTGAGAACGCCATGCGCAACGAGATTACGAGCAACGAGCTCTTCCTTACCATGATAACAGATGAGGATGCAAGAAATGATGTCGCAACCTCCTTCGCTCTCGATGAGTACTCAGCGAAGAACGGGAGAAGCGCACTGGATGAAGCCGCAGACCGGATTAACCTCAGGGGAATGGAAGAAAGAAGGGATGTTCTTTTGAACCAGCTCAGATCATTCTCGGATTCTCTTGATCCGGAACAGCTTTCGGATGCGCTGCTGCGCAAGAAGGAGCTGGATGAGAGGATCAGCACGCTCAGGAATGAGCTTTTCAGAAGTACAGGTAAAGAGGGATAAATGGCAGAACAGGATTTCAGGAATGCAGCATTCTACAAGGAGCTTATCGCCCTTTCCAAGGAGCAGGGTTACGTCACTCTTCTTGACATAGTCTCAGCGATCAAGAAGCACAAGGATCCGCATGGAGACATCGATGCCATCACCGAAGCGCTTAAGAAGGACGGCGTCCAGTACACGGAGACGGAGGACAGCGATCCTGATTTCTCCGAGGAGCCTTCGGAGGAGGATCTTGAGAACTTCGGCGAGGACTTCGATGACGAGGACGCGCTCAGCGAGGACGATGATGTTCCCGAAGAGGAAGGGCCGTCGGATGAGGATCTTTCCGACATAGAGCGCGAGGAAGAGGAGGAGACGGCCCAGTCTTCCGGCGATGATGATGACGAGGAAGAGGAGGAAGAAGCCGAAGAAGAGGAGGAGAACCTCAACGAGTGGAAGGGAACCGACGATGACACGGAGGTTTCCACAGAGCGCTTCATCGACATTTCTTCCGTCTCCGAGCATCAGAGCGAGCACAAGTCCCATTCCCCGCAGAGCAAGTACGACACCTCCCAGGATGACCCCATCAGGCTGTACCTCAAGGAGATCGGCAACGAGAATCTCCTGACAGGAGAGCAGGAGGTTGAGCTCGCCATGCAGATGGAGCAGGGCGGGAATATTGTCCGTTCTGTCATCCGTGAGAGCGGAATACTCATATCGTTCTTCGCCCGTGTCATCGAGAAGATGAACATGCGCATCGAGGAGGATACCGAGGAATCATTGTCCACCGAGGAGCTCAAGGAGTTCCTGTCCGTCCAGAAGAGATACAACGCATCCTACCGTGATGCGATCGGCAAGGAGATTCCCAAGGAGATCAAGGAATACAATGACCTCAAGAACCGTCTCCTTCTTGCCGGTGAGACAGGGCAGCTCACAAACGAGGTGCTTGCGCTCCATGAGAAACTTATCGATGAGCTCGGAGGCCATCCGGATGAGGATTCCCCGCTCTACAAGGGAAAGAAGAGAAGCGATTTCTCAAGCCGCGAGGAGTGGATCGAATACTGCCGTTCCCGTTCCCGCGATCAGAGGCTGAAGGAGCTTGAGGACAAGCTCGACAGCCTCCGCAAGGAAGAGAGCAGCCTCAACCAGCGCATCGCTGAGACTGCGGCGGAGAAGGACCGGCAGTTCCGTGCTGATCATCCCGATATGAAGGGGCCTGAGCTTGAGAGGGAGATTGCGAAGATACACAGGAAGATCAGGGAGGAGAACGCCGCGACTGAGACGGAGCTCGGCAAGAGATACACCGATTTCCGCCGCGAGCTTGAATCTGTGGAGCGCGGTGACTACATCCCTGTAACCGACTGGGTGACTCCGTTCGAGATCCAGAAAGAGGATATCGATGAGCTCACGGACATCTTCATCAAAGCAAAGGACAAGATCATCACCTGCAATGAGAAGAAGAAGCGCTCTGAAGAGTTCCTGAAGGTCTCCAGCGTGAAGGAGCTCAGGCAACTTGGCCGCGACCTCGCCACGCGTTCAAAGGCTGAGAAGATCGAAGCTGCCCTCGGCATGAGCGCTGATCAGATCAAGGAGGAGATAAAGGAACTCCAGCTCACGGAGAAGGAGCTCAGGTCCATCGAGGCTGATTTCGAGTGCTCATCCGATGAGATAATCCAGGCTGTGAAGAACATCCAGCTTGGTCAGAGGATCCTGAAGAGTGCGAAGGACCGCCTGATCAAGGCCAATCTCCGCCTCGTTGTCTCTATTGCCAAGAAATACACGAACCGCGGACTCCAGTTCTTCGATCTTGTCCAGGAAGGAAATATCGGCCTGATAAAGGCTGTCGAGAAATTCGAATATGAGAAAGGCTTCAAGTTCTCGACATATGCGACATGGTGGATCAAGCAGGCTATATCGAGATCCATCTCCGATCAGGCGAGGACCATCAGGGTCCCTGTGCACATGATCGAGCAGATCAACAAGGTCGTCAGGGAATCCAGAGTCCTGATGCAGAGCCTCGGCAGGGAGCCGACCGACAAGGAGATCGCCGATCACCTCGGATGGCCTGAGGCAAAGGTAAAGAACGTCAAGTCCGTCGCACGCGAGCCCATCTCGCTCGAGACACCGGTGGGCGAGGAGGAGGACAGCGTCCTTTCCGATTTCATAGAGGACAAGGATGCCGAGAATCCGGCTTCACGCACTGCGTTTGTGCTGCTTCAGGACAAGATCAGGGAGCTTCTGTCGACGCTTCCACAGCGAGAGCAGGAAGTCCTGAGGATGAGGTTCGGACTCGATGACGGCTATGCGCTTACCCTTGAGGAAGTCGGTCTTTACTTCGATGTCACGAGGGAGAGAATCAGGCAGATCGAGGCAAAGGCACTGAGAAGGCTTCGCCATCCTAAGCGCAGCCGCCAGCTCAAAGACTGGAATTGACACTGTAGAAAGAAATAACATAATCCGCTAAGATAGGCGGAGCGAGGAGAATTAGGCTATATGGCAGATAACGAGAAGCTGGAATGTCTAAGGAGGCTTCAGGATGTGCTTCAGGAGAAGTTCGCGCTTGAGCAGCAGGTAGAGACCCTTCCGAAGGAACTGAGAAGGGAGGAATCGGTGCTGAGGACCGAGGAGAAGGAATTTTCCGATCTCCAGGCTCTTGCAGCCGAGACTGCTGATGAAGTCAAGTCGCTCTCCATAAGATATGAGGATGCCTTCCAGACAAGGACAGGCTACGAGAAGCAGATGGAGTTCCTCAATACCCAGCGCGAGTACGAGGCACTTTCAAAGCAGCTCGAGGAAGCCAGGGCAAACGAGGAAACTCTCCTCAAGCAGCGCAACAGCAAGACAAAGGAATCAGAGAAGCTCAAGAAGGAGCTTGTCGATAAGGAAGCTGCTGTAGAGGCTCAGAAGGCGAAAGTCGAGGAGGAGAGGGCCAAGGTTGACTCCCAGCTCAACGGTATCAATGAGAAGATCGCGGAGCTCGACAAGGCATGCCTCGACGTGAAGGGAGAGGCGATCTCCGATGAGCTTTATGAGAAGTTCTCCAATATAGTCAGGAAGAAGGGCGGCGTCGGTGTCGTTCCTGTACATGGACAGGTCTGCATGGGCTGCGACAGGGTGCTTCCGATGCAGTTTGTCATTGATCTCAGGCTCAAGCAGCAGGAGAACGAGATTGACTACTGCCCGTACTGCTCAAGGATCATCTGGTATGAGGAGCTCGATCCCGAAACTGAGAAGAGCTATATCTTCGAGCAGCTCGAATCCAAGGGTACGCCGGAGTCAAAGTCTGCCTCCTCTTCCGGAGAGGCTCAGCAGGATTCCGATTCCTATGATGAGTCCATGGGTATGGATGGAGGTTTTGACGACTTCTGATCATTTCCAGGTTCCGGAGGTAATCGCTGCTTAGCAGAGGAAAGTCCGGGCTCCGCAGGACGATGGTGCTGGCTAACGGCCAGGAGCAGCAATGCTACAGAAAGTGCAGCAGAGAACAGACCGCCCCGCAAGGGGTAAGGGTGAAACGGCAGTGTAAGAGACTACCGCCTGGACAGCGATGGACAGGGCATGGCAAACCTCACCAGGAGCAAGGCCAAGTATGCAGCCGGCTGGTCCGGCCATGGCTGCGGGTAGGCTGCTTGAGCCATGGAGCAATTCATGGCCTAGATAGATGATTACCTAAACAGAACCCGGCTTATCCGGAGCCTGGTTTTTATAATAGCGGCAGAGAGTGATCCTTTCTGCCTTTTTTAATGCCGGAGTGTTACCGTAAAACCTCCGGAATGCTATCATCTCATTATGAAAAGAACAGCTGCATTGCTGCTTACGATAATAGCGCTGCTGCCGCTTCATGCATCATCAGGCTGGCTCATAGGCGGAGAGGCAGGCTATGCGCTCAGTTTCATGAGTACTGTCAACACCTGGCCGGATACATTATATAAGCCCGGACACGGTGCTGAAGCCGCGTTTCTTGCTGAATATGGATTCGGATACGGCCTGTCTCTCTCGGCAGGACTCAGGTATTCACAGAAGAGCTTCTTTTACTCTCATACCAACGGCGGTGATCTCATAAGCGATTATATGGAGATGAATCATTTTCTTGAGGTACCGCTCTCAATCCGTTATTCCTGCAGCTTCGGTGACGTGAGCCTTTTCGCCGGCGCTGGGGGGTATGTCGGCATCTGGTTCCTCTCAAACTGGGCCGGCCGCAATATCAGTGCCTCGGAGACAATGGACAGCTCCTCAAATATGTATATGAGCTTTGGAGAGCTTGTTCCTCTGGAAAGCCAGGACAATCTCTTCGAGGCCGGAATACTGGCTGAAGCCGGTGTTTCCTGGCATATGAGGAAGGATATCCGCCTGGATTTCACGCTGAGATATGAAAGCAATCTGACAAGCCTTGTGAGAAATGTGCAGGAAAATACCGTGCACAGATACTATGACACGCTCATGCTGACGGTTGGCTGCATGATACCCGTAGGAGGAGGAAGATGATCCGACGCCTCTATCTCTTTATCCTGCTGCTTTCGCTTCTCATCTCCTGCCGTCCGCAGCCTGATGTGCAATCATTCACAGCGCCTGACAACAGCTGGGCTTCACTTTTCCGGCTTTACTGGGAAGAGATGAACAGGAACTATCTTTTCTGGGATCTCGATTCTCCCGGAAAAGAGTGGGATGATGTGTATGAGCACTACATGCCGCTTTTCGAGGCGATTGAAGGCAATGTAGGGGACAGCGAGGCAGCGGACGAAGAAGGATACAGGCTTTTCTATGATATCTCCAAAAACCTCAGCGACGGACACTATTCATTCCTGCTTGCAGGTTCTGACATGCACTATGTTCCGTTCTCAATTTATAAATACAGGCTGCTCAGAGAGGAGGGCAGGAGCGATGATGAGATAATCAGGGCATTGCGCGAGAAAGATGATTCTCTTCTTGAGTCCACCGATTATTCCGAGAATGCACTCTCCATTCTCTCCACATCTTTCGGTGTGAATATTGCCGCCGGCAGTGCTTCGGTATACTCCGGTCCTGTCGAGGCATCCGGTTATCTTGAGGACTGCTATATTTTCTATGTTGTCAGCAAAGGCAGCGATACTCCAAGTCTGTTCTTCATCGGCAGGACTGAGGATGACATTCTCTACATCACGCTCTCCGGCTTTGATCTCTATCCATATCTTACAAGCGGAAGCCGGGAGATAAGGACCGCGGCCGGGGCATTTCTGGCAGAATGGAAGGGCAGGATCCAGGGCTATCTTTCCGGCAGAGGAGAGGATATAAAAGGGCTTGTCATCGATCTTAGGGGTAACCCGGGCGGATACAATATCGACATAAACACGCTCTGGGGCTGCCTTCTTGATGATGATCTTTACATCATGGATTACCGCTCAAAGGATGGCATGAATCGCACCGATTACGGACCATGGACAAAATACATCGTGCATGCGGATCCGGGGACGGAGAGGAAATTCGACAGGCCTGTTGCTGTCATAACGAACAAAGCCACAATATCCAATGGTGAAGTATCTGCGCTTCTTTTCATGGCGATGAGGGATTATTCAGGCTCTGATGTCGCTCTCTTCGGAGGAACTACTGCCGGCGGTCTTGGCACAGCCTTCCGCGATAACAATCAGCTTGTCATCAATGAGAATGAGGATCCCTATGTCTTCAACGGCGGACAGTTCGCCATCGGGAATGCCATGATTGTCACAACCCAGAGCCGTGAGGCCCGCTACAGGAACGGCAGGAAATTTGAATGGAGCGGTATCGATCCCGATTACACCATTGATCGCGGACTGCCATCCTCTCCATCGGCAGGACGCGGTGACCTGAGGCTGGATGCCGCGCTTGAATGGATCAGAGGGAGAATCTGACTCTCCCTCTTCCTTACTTAAACGATGGGAAGGTTATGCTGCCTCAGAAAGGAGAGTTTGTCCCAGTAACCTCGCTGGAACAGGATCTTTCCGCCGACAACATGGAAAAATCCGCAGCCGCGGAGGCCAAGCGGATCGCGCCATTCGAGAATTGCCCACTCACCATCCTCGAAAATATTCTCAACAATGGCTGTCATATCTGCTGCGGCAAATTCTCCTGAGAACATTGCTCGTATTGCCTCAATGCTGGAGACTGGATCATTTGCCACCTGATGGTTCGTCGCATTTTCATGATAGAGCCCCGTTATCGCATCGGCGTCGTGAGCATTGAAGGCTGCCACCCATTTCATGACAACTTCTCTGGGCGTCATCATTCTTCATCACCATTTTCAGTCATTTTCACTTCTTCCCAGAGCTGGTTCATCTCAGCTGTGTGATCTTTGTCTACAGGGATATTTCTCTCCGCAGCCAATGTGAAAAGCCTCTGGAAACGTGCCTTTACCTTCTCATTGCACCTGTGGAGGGCCACGTTTGGCCTGATCTTCATGAAGCGGCAGAGATTGACGACGGAGAAGAGCAGATCCCCCAGTTCCATCTCAAGATGATCCTCATCGCCTTCGGCTATAGCCTCATTCACTTCCTCAAGCTCTTCCTCCACTTTGGCGACAATACCTGAAGCATCAGGCCAGTCAAAACCGACTTTCTTCAGTTTTTTCTGTATCTCATAGCTGCATTCAAGCGGCGGCAGGGAGGAGGGGATATGAGCGAAGAATGACTCAGCCTTGTCCTTGTGGCCTTCGATATTTTCCTTGACGCTGTTCCAGAGGGAAAGGACTTCAGAGGCATTCTCAGCTTTCTCCTCACCGAAAACATGCGGATGGCGCCTGATGAGCTTGTCACAAACCTCATTCACAGCTTCTTCCGGCCTGAAGTCCTTGTTCTCCTCATGAATACAGAGATTCATGAAGACGTTGATCATCACATCCCCGATTTCCTCCCGTTCAGATCCGATGTCCTTTTTCAGAACACCATCAAGATACTCATAGCTCTCATCAATAAGTGAGATGGTTGTGCTCTTGTTCGTCTGCAGCCGGTCCCATGGGCAGCCGCCGGGAGCACGGAGAATTGAAATGATTGTATAAAGACGGTCAATGCTGGATGTGAAATCGGGAGCATGCTCAAAGTATTTCTCGTACATAGGAGCATAGTAGCACAAAAAGCGTCAGCAGCATATGTTTCTATGCATAGTTTTAGAATCGTGTGACATCAGGATCAGCCGAAACGGGGCAAGAGAGGGAAAACAGCTGAAATATTAAATATATAAAACAATTTATTCTTATCGGATAAATAAATGAAATAATTCTATTTTAACTTTTATAAAAATAAAATTATCAGGCTATTTAATATATCTAATATCCAAGATATTTTATTTCTGACAAAAACAAGAAAAATGATAGAATAAAAGTCTAATTGACAGAATATGCATTATATCCATGAGATTTTCAATTGAATTGTGTATCCTTGATCACTTTATTCCATAAATGTCTGCATTCTTCTTGTGACAATAATATCGAATAATATTAATAATCTATAGATTATTCTAAAATATACTGCATTGATAAACCTTTATTATTCTTTACTCAAT
>CASEZU010000073.1 GCA_949292445.1 uncultured Spirochaetales bacterium
CGTATCCCTTGGTGTCCGCACCGTTCGGCGCTTCGCGGAGGGTCTTCGAAAACATCCTGGACATTCTCATGGTGATTGTCTCCTCAACATTCCGGATTATATGGTTATGGACGGAACGGAGCAACCATCGGAGGGGTGTTCTCTAATTCCTGGGCACTGTGCAGGAATTCCTGAATACGATGCTGCTGGGAAGCACGGTGGTTTTCTTGGGCGCGCTGAAATCTGCGATCGAGGCGATGAGCTGCATGATCGCAGTCCTGCCCATCTCAATGAAAGGCTGTCTTACAGTGGTAAGCTCCGCAAATGCGGCAGATGGTATGTCATCGTAACCTATCACCGAGACATCCTCAGGAACCTTCAGCCCCGCATTCCTCAGCGCTTTTATTGCCCCGAGGGCCATCGTGTCATTCGCAGCGGCGATCGCTGTATACGGAAAGCCTGCTGAAAGCAGCCCTCCGATAACCGAATATGCCCTTGTATCCGAGAAATCTGCATGTGCATAGGCTGTTTCAGATTCCGTTATTCCTGAGTCCCTGACAGCGGCGGAGAATCCTTCGAGCCTGTCGTTGTCGGTGGAAGTTCCCTTCCTGCCTCCCAGATAGAGGATCCTCCTGTGCCCGAGCGTTGCCAGATATCTTGCCGCCTGGTACATCCCGTTGCGGTTGTCGGTGGTGATGAGGTTGATTCTTTTCATCCCCGGATCCCTGTCGAGAAAGACTATGGGAAGTATGTTGCCGCTGATGATCTCATTCAGTAACTCGGGAGGATCCCCGGCTGTCACATATATTATCCCGTCGACACCTATGTCCATCAGCTTCCGCAGTGATTTCTCCTCTTCCCTGATGGTTCCGTTCGAGCTGCAGAGCATTATCGTGTTGTCATAGCTTGATGAGACGCTGTCTATTCCGCTGAGCATGAGGGGGAAGAACTGATTCGAGATATCAGGGACTATCATGCCGATTATTCCCTTCCTCTCATTCAGGCTTTGCTGCTGTATCTCGCGCATCGCAGCCTCGATCCTGAGCCGTGTGGAGTATTTCACCTTGCGCGGGTCAGAGAGGGCTCTGGAGACTGTCGTGATGGACATTCCTGTCATTGATGCCAGTTCTTTCAGTGTCGGTCGCATGCTCATATAAGGATTCTTAATCCATTTCCATATATTTTCAAATGGTTTTATTATTTTTTCTGTAAATGTGTTAATTTTTGCAGATTGATTTTCATTATCGCTTCTTTTATCTATAAATTAATTATTTGTAAAACATAGATATATTTCCAATTTTACATTTATCAAAAATGAAAATTTTATAGAAAAAATTATGAAAAATTTCTATTTGTTCGCTTTGGATAACGATGTTAAGGTTTTCTTAAGGAATGGTATTCATCGATCCGGACACATACAGCTCGTGCCCTGTTTCATGACAGCTCCGGACCATGTGCATTCCATGGAGGTTAAAATGAAGAAGGCAATCGGATTTATCAGTATTCTGCTTTGCGCGGCCATGCTTTTCGCCGGCGGAAGTTCTGAGACAGCTGCACCCGAGGCTGTGACAACAGCTCCCGCACAGACCTCTGGGCCCGTTGAGATCACGCTGCTCAGCAACTCCGTAAAACCCTACGATACAGCAATTCCAGCTATTATCGAGGAGTTTGAGGCACAGAATCCTGATATCAAGGTGAATATCGAGATGCTTCCGACCACGAACCTTCTGGAGGTAGTGGAGGTCAGGCTTGGAAGCGGTGAGGCTGTCCCCGATGTGTTCTTCGTGGATGCTCCGATGGTCATGGCATATTCAGTCAAGCAGTATCTTGAGCCGCTTGATCAGTATTTCACAGCTGAGGAGATGGATCAGTTCATGGATGTCTGCCGCAACTACTGCACAGTCGACGGAACACTCTATGCAGCCCCGTTCGTGAACTCCAGCCAGGTCCTTTATTACAATACGAGAATTTTCGATGAGCTTGGAATTCCCCATCTCTCCAAGGACCCTGCAGAGCGTCTGACATGGGAGGAGGTCGTGGAGCTTGCCAAGCAGCTTACGATCGATGAGGACGGTAATGGAACGCCGGAAGTGTTCGGCCTCGGCATCGGACAGGTAAGCCGTCCGTTCCAGATGCTCACGATGCCCGAATCCCTCGGCGGACAGCCGATAGGCGATGACGGAACAGTCACAGGCGTGCTGACAACGGAGCCATGGCTCAAGGCCGGACAGTTCATCCAGGATCTCTTCAATACATGGAACGTGTCTCCCAAGGGAGTATCCGCTTCCGATATGCTCGCATACTTCGTATCCGAGAAGGTCGCGATGCTCATTGGTCCAGACTACAACTATCTTTCCTACAGCCAGAATGATGAGCTTGAGTGGGATTATGCTCCGTATCCTTATTTCGCAGAGGGAACTCCTGTCACCCCGACCGGAAGCTGGAGCCTTGGAATCAACAGCAATTCGCAGCACAAGGATGCAGCCGCGAAGCTCATCAAGTTCCTGACTCTCAACCCTGTCTGCATTGAATGGTTCAAGATGGACGGACATCTGCCCGCCAACAAGACGACGATCGAGTACATCAATTCTGAGCCGATGTATGACGAGTGGCCGCACAACATCTTCGATCTTCTCCAGTATGAGTCTGCGAACACAGCTGTTCCGCGTCCGCTTTCCGCTGGTTACCTCGAGTATGAGAACATGCTCACGACAGCCTTCGAGGACATCAGGAACGGTGCTGACGTGAAGACAACGCTTGAGCAGGTCGAGGTAAGGATCGACAGAGCTCTCAGCAGGTACAACTGATTTGAAAAACGGCGCCATGTCTTCATGGCATGGCGCATTTCCCGGAGGATCATATGAAGGTTTCAAAGAAGGAATTCTATATTCCTTATCTCTTTCTTGTCCCTGCATTCATCGGCCTGATACTTTTCAGAGTGTCCCCGATATTCTCTTCACTCTGGGACAGCTTCCATCAGGTCAGCTATGTCGGAGGCATGCATACCGAGTTCTGCGGCCTGGATAACTACATATTCGCACTCACGGATCCGACATTCGTGAATTCACTGAAAACAACGCTTCTGTTCTCTGTGGAGGTCATTCCTCTTCAGATAATCTGGGCTTTCATACTTGCCCTGCTCGTATACAGACCAGTTGCCGGAATGGGGGTTTTCCGCACGATATTCTTCATTCCGTTCACGATATCACAGGCGATCACATCCACAATCTGGGGCATCATGCTCAATCCGAACGGAGGTTTCGTCAACTCCATTCTGGATCTGTTCGGCCTTGGACCGTTCCAGTTCCTCACATCAAGCAGCGAAGCGCTTTTCTCCGTTGTTTTCCTTGTTTCCTGGAGATGCGTCGGTTACTGGATGATCTTCATAATCGGAGGACTGCAGAACATATCTGAAAGCCTCTATGAATCTGCCTGGATGGATGGAGCGAATCCGCTTCAGACATTCACGAGGATAACTCTTCCGATGATGAAGAAGACAATACTCTTCGTCATAGTTGCTGACACAACCCAGAACTTCCTGATGTTCACGCCTATGTACATCCTGACGAAAGGCGGCCCGGAGGGATCCACCAACATAGCGATGTATGAGGCTTACAAGAATGTCTTCATATATTCGGACAGAGGTGTTGGAAATGCGATGGTCATGATCATTCTCCTTATGATCCTGCTTGTCGTTTTCATCGAATTCAAATTCGTAAAGAACAAGGACTGAGATATGGTAGGTGAAAGAACTTCTACGCGAATTTTCAAGTACATCGCTCTTGTGCTTTTCTCTGTCGTTTTCCTCCTGCCGATCTGGTGGGTCATCGTCTCATCGTTCAAGACTGACAAATCAATCTTCGCATCCCTGATGCCTTTCTCGGCAAAGGCGCTGTGGTTCGATGCCAGCTTCTATTTCGATGCTTTCCGGGATATCCTCATCCACAGGAATTTCGGGCGTGCCATCTTCAACAGCTTCTTCGTGACGCTCTCCACTGTCCTTCTTGGCGTGATCGTCACCTCGCTCTGCGCGTTCTCCTTCTCTGTCTTTGACTTCAGGGGCAAGAAGCTGCTGTTCGGCGTCGTGCTCGTGACATTCATGATCCCGTTCTCCTCGATAGCGCTGCCACTGTACCAGATCGTTAGCGGGCTGCATATGATCGACACATACTGGGGCCTCATCCTTCCTGCCGTGGCGAACGGACTTGCCATATTCCTCTTCAGGCAGACTTTCATGGATATACCGGCATCATACCTCGAGGCTGCCAGGCTCGATGGTGCTTCATGGCCGAGAATCTATCTCAGCGTGTACATGAGAATGTCGATATCGATCATCATATCCGCCGGAATCATCATCTTCATGGATCAGTGGGAGGCATTCCTCTGGCCGCTCATTTCCGGCCGTTCACAGTCTATGAAGGTCATCCAGGTCGCAATCGCGGATCTGTCCCAGGATAATGAGATCTTCTGGAACCAGATATTCGCCGCATGTACAATCTCAATCGTCGTCCCGGTGGCGATCGTGCTCCCTCTGCAGAAGTACTACATCATGGGAATCTCCAGTTCTGGAGTCAAGGAGTGATTGATGGAAGAGCGCACCAGGATAATCATCGATACCGACATGGCCTTCGGTTCCCCGAATGCTGATATAGACGATGCGGTGGCACTGCTTTTCGCTTTCGCATCTCCTGAGCTCGATGTGATGGCTGTCACGGCCGCCGGAGGCAATGCTGCCCCGGATAAAGTCAGCAGAAACATCGATGCGCTCCTTTCGAGGACAGGCGTATCAGTTAGGCATTCATTTTCCTCCGCTCGTCCCCTCGATCCGGAATTCTGGGTCTCCGGAAGATGGCAGTCATCTCCGGAAGCTCCTGTCTCCGGGTCAGCTTATCCCGGCCTCCATGATTCCGTTTCTGTGATGAGGGAGGCGCTGCTTGAAGGGGAGGATAGCAAAACGGTCGTTACAATCGGTCCGATGACCAACGTCGCGATGCTCCTCCTGCAGTATCCTGAAATGCGGGAAAGGATATCACGTATTGTCTCTATGGGGGGAAGTATCCATGAGACCGGTACGGGCGGAGGTCCTGCTGAGTTCAATATCAGGACTGATCCGGAGGCAGCAGCCATAGTGCTTTCTTCCGGAATACCTGCTGTGATGTTCCCGCTGGATGTGACGAAAAAAAAGCGCTTTTATCCTGAGACAATAGCTGAGTGGAAGGAGCAGGGGCCGATGATCCGTAGCCTCCATGATGCCGCCGTCGCCTTCATGGAGCACAGGGCCCGGCGCGATGGATACAGCCCGGCTTATTCATTCTTCCATGACATGCTTCCGCTTGTTTATCTCGCCGCTCCCCAGTTTTTCGTCATGAAAAGCTGTTCGGTGTCTGTGGATCTTCATGGCAGCCTGACGAGAGGCGTCACGCTGTTTGATTTCAGCGGTTCTGCGGCCATGACGGCTGTTGACAGCGAGTCTGATGATGTTTTCCGCTTTGCGGAAGAGCGCATTATGGAAAGGTTCGGCAGCATATGATTGAAAATCTCTTTTTCGATTCCGATCTTCTTGGTGACGATTTCTTCGCCCTGTACGGTATCATCCGCAATCCTGAGATGCGGCTTCTCGGCATTACGACATTCGGGCGCCGTGTGACGGCCATTGAGCGGGCGAGGATGGCGCAGGTCTTCCTTTCGATGCACGGCACTGAAGGAATCGATATCGTTCCAGGCGCAGACCGCCCGATAATGCAGGAGGTGCGGAAAAGCTGCACTTTCTGCGATGACCAGATGCAGTGGCTCAGGACGAATTGGGAGGAGGGAAAGGAATACGGCTGCGATCTCCTTGACGAGAATGCATCGTCATATCTTATCCGCAGATCAAAGGAGCTCGGGCATATCTCCCTTCTCTGCACGGGACCGCTTACCAATATAGCCCTTGCGATCGCGATGGACAGCTCGTTTCCATCCAGGATAGACAGCCTTTATTTCATGGGCGGCGTGCACAGCATACAGGGCAACAGCTCCCCAGTCTCTGAGTCGAATGTCAGGAATGATCCTGAGGCGGCATCGATCGTTTTCCGGAATGTGAAGGGAATACATGTCATTCCGTATGACATAACGATGCAGGTTGTGCTCAGCCGGGAGGAAGTGCTTTCCATCGAGGATGATTTCTTCCGTGATACGGCGCTCTCCTGCTGCCGTTCCCATGAATGCAGGGCAGGCGGAAGCTCCATCATGCCGATGCATGACTATCTTGCATATCTGGCAATGGCCAGTCCTTCGATTGTTGGATACCGCCGCTGCAGTGCGGATATAGAGTGCTCATTCTCTCCGTGCAGGGGAATGATGATCCTCCGTGATTCAGATACTGCTGAGACCTTCTACGGCTGCAGTGTTGATGCTGCGGCTGCACATGAATGCCTTGTGCGGGATTTCGGAGTCAGCATATGAAGAGGCTTGAAGGGATAATACCTTATCTTCCGACGCCTCTGGCCCCGGATGGCAGCATAATGAGGGATTCGCTCATGAAGCTCTCATCGCATCTTGCCGGCTGCGGGGTGTCGGGGCTCTGTGTGCTCGGGAGCGTAGGCGAGTTCCCGTATCTCACTGAGCGTCAGAAGCATGAGCTTGTGGAGGCTGCCGTTGCGGCAGGAAGAGCTTACGGCCTTCCTGTTGTCGCAGGTGTTTCCGGCTATTCGGAGCGTCAGGCAATTGAAGAGGCTGCAGCTTTCCGGGAGCTTGGGGCTGAGGCCATTGTCCTCATGGTTGAGGAATACTTTCCGCTCAGTGCGGAGCAGCTCGCGCATTTCATCAGAAGCGTCAGCTCTTCCGTTCCCGATCTGGAGGTCATACTCTACAGCAATCCGAAATACATGCACTATTCATTTCCTCTCCGCCTTTTTGAGCTGATCAGTGACTGCCCTAATGTCGACTGCTACAAGGATGCCTCAGGAAATACAGGATATCTTCTTTCCCTGTCTCAGAGGTTCGGGGAGAGATACCGCATATTCAGTGCGAGCGCGCATATCCCTCTGTTTGTATTCGAGCTCGGCGGGGCTGGATGGATGGCAGGGCCTGCCTGCATAATCCCGCGCTCATCCGTGCGTCTTTTCCAGCTTGCCAAGGAGAAAAGATATGATGAGGCGCTTGAGCTTCAGCGCCGTATGTGGGCCATCAATGCATCTTTCGCGGAGTATGATCTGGTTTCCTGCATAAAGGGAGTCCTTGCCGTGCAGGGTTTTGATGTCGGCGCTCCCGTTCCGCCTCTTTCCCCATTGCCGGAAAATGAGGCAAGGCGCATAGCCGCCTTGGCGAAGAGCCTTGAGCGGGAGGTTTAGGTGAGAAAGAAGCCTTCCTTCTACACGATCCTGGCCATCACGCTTGCCCTAAGTTTCCTGATCCCCTGGCCAGGGGCCTATATCAAGAACCATGACTGGATCATCACCGTTCTCATAATGGCGATGTATTTCGGCCTCGGCGTGAATATGGATATATCAGGAGTGCTGGCCGGTATCAGCAAATGGAAGGAGATGCTTTTCGCCCAGGTTTTCCTTTTCATCATATCTCCTCTGATCGCTTTCGCCGTTTACAGCCTTTTCATCGGATATTCTGACAATGAATCAATGATCGGGCTTATGTTCGTATCGGCTCTCG
Source organism: uncultured Spirochaetales bacterium (assembly GCA_949292445.1). The sequence continues at coordinate 7,627 of CASEZU010000073.1, forward strand.
CAACACCCATTTCCTCAGGAATAATGCTGACAGCGAGCAGAAACGGCAACAGCATCCTCTCGATGTATAACGTTGTATTATCACAATTCCTGGGAATCTTCATAACTCCGCTTGTGCTGTCGTTCGTGCTTAAGACACAGTTCGCGATGGCTGTCCCATTTTCATCGATAATCCTTGAGCTTGCCGTCAAAATGCTGATTCCATTTGCTCTGGGGCAGCTCTGCTTCCGCATCCGGGACCGTATTTCAAAGGCTGCGAAGCTCTGCACTGATTACAGTATTTTCGTGATTCTCTATTCATATGCCTCTTTTGCGGTGCTGGAGGGATATGTGGTGAAACTTGTCTCATCGCTGATGATTCCGGCTGCGGCCCTGGTTCTCTTCCTGCTGCTTGTCCTTTTCCTCTCATCGCTTCTCACCGGCCTTCTCCGGTTCCGTTATGAGGACAGGATAAGCCTCATCTTCACCTGCACCCAGAAGACAATCGGGATGGGCATTCCTCTTGCGGTCCTTTTCTTTCCGGATCAGGAGGTAGTTGCCCTGAATACCACACTGCTCATCATTGTCTACTATGTACTTTCAATGATTTCTTCTATTTTCGCTGTTGATCTGCTTGCGAAAGCAGAAAGGAGGATGGCCGTATGAAGGTGCTTTGCTACGGATCGCTCAATATCGACATGATTTTCACTGTGCCCCATTTCGTCAAAGCCGGAGAGACCCTCGCTTCTTCTTCCATGACAAGAAGCGCTGGAGGAAAAGGGGCTAACCAGGCAGCTGCGCTGGCTAAGGCCGGCTGCGAGACATATATGGCGGGAAAGGTCGGAAAGGACGGACGCTTTCTGGTGGATACGCTTGAGAGCTTCTCGGTCGACTGCCGCTGCGTCCTTGTCACCGACAATCCTTCCGGGCAGGCCATCATCCAGCTTTCATCTGACAGCCAGAATGCGATCATCCTCCTCGCCGGAGAGAACAAGAACATCCAGGAGGCGGAGATTGATGATGTCCTTTCCGGTTTCGGAGAGGGGGACTGGATCGTCCTGCAGAATGAGATAAACCTGCTCGGCACGATAATGCGGAAGGCCAAGGAAAGGGGCATGAGGATATGCTTCAATCCCGCACCGTTCGACGCGGAGATAAGGAACCTTCCGCTTGAGCTTGTCGACATGCTCATCGTGAATGAGATCGAGGGTGCTGAGCTCTCCGGCTGTTCCGGCCCGTTCGAGGATTCGATAAGAAAGCTGAGCGTGATGTATCCCGGCAAGGAGATAATAATGACGGTGGGCTCCAAAGGCGCCTACTACTCCGGCAGGGCAGGTTTCATGCATCAGCCGATCATCGATTACCCCGTTGTTGATACGACAGCGGCGGGAGACACATTCATAGGATATTACCTTTGCTCGTTCATTAATGGAATGAGTGTCAGGGAATCGCTTTATTACGCTTCAAAGGCTTCAGGAATAGCTGTATCGCGCCCTGGAGCCATGCAGTCTGTCCCCTTGAGGGAAGAGGTGTTCTGTTAGGAGGTTATTATGGACGAACTTGAAAGGAAAGCGCTTGAGTATCATATGAGAGGAGGAGTGAGCGGGAAGGTGTCGGTAGTGCCGACGAAGCCGTGCCGTACAGCGGAGGATCTTGCCCTTGCCTATACGCCTGGAGTGGCAAAGCCAGTGCTGAAGATAGCGGAGAATGCGGAGGAAGCATACAAGTACACCTCGAAAGGGAACCTGGTGGCCGTGATCTCGAACGGCACAGCGATACTGGGGCTTGGAAACAGGGGAGCCCTGGCCTCGAAGCCGGTGATGGAGGGCAAGGGAGTGCTCTTCAAGAGGTTTGCTGACATAGATGTCTTCGATATAGAAGTCAATGAGAAGGATCCGGAGAAGCTGATAGAGATAGTGGCGGCGATCTCACCGACATTCGGAGGGATAAACCTGGAGGATATAAAGGGGCCTGAATGCTTCAGGATAGAGAAGGAGCTGATAGAGAGGTGCGACATACCGGTCTTCCATGATGACCAGCACGGGACGGCGATCATAGCGACAGCGGGACTGATGAACGCGGCGGAGATAACAGGGCGGAAGATGGAAGAGATGAAGGTCGTTGTGAACGGAGCCGGAGCGGCGGGGATATCGTGTGCGCGGATGTTCATAGCAGCCGGAGTGAGGAAGGAGAAT
>CASEZU010000074.1 GCA_949292445.1 uncultured Spirochaetales bacterium
AAAAAGGCACATATTATCGGAGAAAAGCCCGCTGCATCGCTGCAGCGGACACACACAAAGGAGGAATATCAGTAACCGAGGTCACACATCGCATCCGCGACTTTCCTGAAAGCCGCGATGTTCGCACCCTTCACATAGTCAATATATCCATCATCGCCGCGGCCGTGTCTCACACACTCCGAGTGTATCGATTGCATGATGGAACGCAGCCTGCCGTCCACCTCATCCGCCGGCCAGAAATAATGCATGGCATTCTGGCTCATCTCAAGCCCGGATACGGCAACTCCGCCGGCATTCGCAGCCTTTCCCGGAGCAAAGAGGATATGGTTCCGGTGGAACAGGGCGACAGCTTCCGCAGTGCAGCCCATATTCGAGGTCTCCACGACATACTTAACGCCGTTTCCTATGAGTTTCTCCGCATCGGAGGCGTCGAGTTCATTCTGTATCGCACATGGGAAAGCCAGATCCACAGGCACCTCCCAAGGCTTCCTGCCGGGTACGAACTCTGCCTTGAACCTGGAGGCATATGGCCTGACCACATCATTATTGCTTGCCCTCAGCTGCAGCATGTATGCCCATTTCTCCGGAGTATCTATTCCGTTCTCATCATAGATGTAACCATCCGGCCCGGATATCGTGACAACCTTTGCTCCCAGCTGCGATGCCTTCATCACAGCGCCCCATGCGACATTGCCGAAGCCTGAGACGGCGATCCTCTTTCCTCTCATCTCCTCGCCGTTCTCATGAAGCATGTTCTCAGCGAAATACATTGTGCCGTAACCGGTCGCTTCCGGGCGCACCCTTGATCCGCCCCAGCCGAATCCCTTGCCTGTAAGGACGCCGGTGTTCTCTGTCATGATCCGCTTGTACTGACCATAGAGGAAGCCTATCTCACGGCCTCCGACACCGATGTCACCTGCAGGGACATCTGTATCCGGACCTATGTACTTGTACAGCTCAGTCATGAATGAGCGGCAGAAGCGGAGTATCTCGGCATCAGACCTGCCTTTCGGCGAGAAATCAGAGCCTCCTTTGCCTCCCCCCATCGGCAGTGTTGTGAGGGCATTCTTGAAAGTCTGTTCGAAAGCGAGAAACTTCATCGTCCCCTCTGTCACTGATGAATGGAATCTCAGTCCGCCCTTATATGGCCCGAGGGCATTGTTGAACTGCACCCTGTAGCCCCTGTTGACCCTGATGTTCCCGTCATCATCCTCCCACTCCACCTTGAATGAGATGACCCTGTCCGGCTCCGTGATGCGTTCGAGTATCCTGTTCTGGATATACCTCGGATTGTCATTGACAGTGTCTATTACTGACTCAACAACCTCCCGCACGGCCTGTATGAATTCCGGCTCAGCCGGATTCCTGCGCTCAATATCCTGCATGAAGTCATCTAGCCTATACACATCTGCCTCCGATCTCAGATTAAGCCAGGGTATTGCATCCGTCAACAGAAAGATACATCAGAATATCTTCACAAAAATTATGTTTTGATAAATTTTTCAGGCTGCATATTGAGATTACATCATTTATTAATACCATAAAAAGCGAGAATGAAGAGCCATTCGGAACAGCCACTCAGCAATGAACAGCGCCTCCGCCTTGTGCTATACTCCGGTTATGAACAAGAGAGACCGCATCATTTATATTGTCTCGATGGTCCTTTTAGCCATTGAGCTGGCTGTGATGATCATATCGATACTGATGCATCCGTTTCCTGACTCCTATCTCAGGGGCTGGGGAATCGCGGCTGTCATAACGATGGCTGGAGCAATATACGGCTTTGTCAGGAAGCTCATGGCAGGAAGGAAGGAGGGCTGATGTATCTTCTCGATCAGACATGGCTGCCCTTCGCGAATCTGATGCTCCGCCATGTCTACAGCGTCCTTCTCATCTGCTCGGATTATGACAGGTTCATGCTTGAGGAGGACGGCAGGGTCGAGGAGGAGCTGTACAAGGAATACACCGCCCTGGGGCTTTCAAGCCCGCCGAAGATATCCCATGCATCAAACGAGGAAACAGCGCTGCTGATGATCGACAACCAGCAGTTCGATCTTGTGATATCCATGCTTGATCTGGGATCAGACAGAGTCGAGGGACTGGCAAAAGCCATCAAGGACAGGAAACCGGACATGCCGGTGATAGCGCTATCCCCCTCCCCCGATCACAGGAAGGCAAAGGAGCTCAGGGGCGAGAACTGCCCTTACATAGATTATCTCTTCTACTGGCAGGGCAACTCATCGCTTTTCCTGGCAATGGTGAAGCTCATAGAGGACAGGATGAACGTCAGGCACGACACCTCGGAAGCTGATGTGCAGGTGATCATCCTCGTCGAGGATTCGGTGCGCTTCATCTCATCATACCTGCCGGAAATGTACATGTGCCTCATCAGGCAGAACAGGCTCTCCATCCTCGAGGCGCTCAATGACTGGGGCAAGACGCTGAGGATGAGGGGACGTCCGAAGATCCTCCTTGCGACCGACTACAATGAGGCCTGGCAGCTTTACACGGAATACAGGGCCAACATCCTCGGCATAATCACAGACATAAACTTCCCTTCAGACAGCGGCGCAGAAGGATCAGGGCTGCGCCTCACAGAGGCTGTGAAAAAGGACAACCCCGAGGTGCCTGTGCTGATCCAGAGCACGGAGATGGGGAACAAAGCAGATGCGGACAGGCTCGGGGCAGACTTCCTGTGGAAGCTCTCCCCGTCGCTTCTGCAGCATCTGGAAGAGCATTTCCTCAAATACTACAATTTCGGACCGTTCATCTTCATCGATCCTGAAACAGGGAAAGAGATAGCCCGGGCCAACACGATGAAGGAGGTACAGGAAACGCTACGCGACCTGCCTCTTCCCTCCTTCCGCTACCACTCCAAGCGCAATGATTTCTCCAGGTGGCTCAGGGCCCAGTCCCTCTACATGCTTGCCCACAAGATAAAGAACATAAATCTGGACACAGGCATGAGCGACAGCGAGGTCCGTGACCTTCTCTACACAACCATAAAGGAATACAGGAGCGAGAGGACGAGGGGCGTCATCGCTCAGTTCTCCCCATCCTCGTACGATGAGACAGTGCTTTTCGCCAGAATCGGCAAGGGATCCCTCGGAGGAAAAGGCAGGGGACTGGCTTTCATAGCGATGGAGATGAAGGCAAACGGGATACGTACTCTCTACCCCTCTGTATATCTCTCAATACCCCGCACAATAGTCATAACGACGGAGCTTTTCGACCGCTTCATGGAGGAAAACGGATTCTCCTGCCAGGATTTTCAGGAGATGGAGGACGCCGGAATACTAAGAATATTCCTCTCGGCCAGAATGCCGGAGAGCCTCGTCAGTGACCTCAGGGCGATTCTCAGCATAATAAAGAAGCCGCTCTCAGTGCGCTCCTCCTCGCTGCTGGAGGATTCCCATTTCCAGCCGTTTGCAGGTGTCTATCAGACAACGATGATCCCGAACAGAGGAAGCGACGAGGAGAGGCTCGACGACCTTGTACGCTCGGTGAAGACAGTCTGGGCCTCCACATATTTCAGCACCGCCAGGGAGTACCTGAAGAACACCCTGCACTCACCTGAGGAAGAGAAGATGGCTGTGATCATACAGCAGGTCACAGGCTCTGAGCACGGAGGCTACTGGTATCCGAACATCTCAGGAGTGGCGAGATCCCTGAACTACTACCCTGTACCGGGGCAGAAAGCCGAGGACGGCGTCGGCATGCTCTCCTTTGGACTCGGAAAGACGATAGTGGACGAAGGTACAGCGCTGCGCTTCTGCCCGGCAAAGCCGAGGATGCCATCGGATTCGCTGACAGGGGAATCATCTGTGCAGAACAGGTTCTACGCCCTCTCACTGGAAGGGAGATTCGATCCGGAGAAGAATTCAGACAATCTCGTGCAGCTTCCGATAGATGAGGAGGCCGGGAAATACCCGATGGCATTCAGGGGCATAGCCTCGACGCTCGACCCGTATACAGGCATGCTCTCAGAGTCCATGAGAGTGGAAGGCATCAGGATGCTCACGTTCAACGGCGTGCTGAAATATGAGACAATCCCGCTCGCCCGCATCATCGACGACATGCTGAAGCTCGGAACGAATGCGATGGCGGAACCTGTGGAAATAGAATTCGCGGTGAATACGGAGCATGAGGACCGTCCCGATTTCTCGATACTTCAAATCAGGCCGATATCAGGCACAACCGGCTACACAGATGTCCCGATATCCGAAGAGGACCGCAGCAAAGCCCTCATACATGCCAGGAAAGTCATGGGGAACGGAATAGTCGGGGATATCCGTGAGATAATCACCATCAAGCCTGAGGCATTCGACAGGAGCCGCATGGTTGACATGGCAAGGGAGCTCGATGAGCTCAACAGGGTGACTGAGGGCTTCTATGTCCTTGTGGCGGCCGGTCGTCTCGGATCATCGGACAGATGGCTCGGCATCCCCTGTACCTGGTCCCAGATCTCCAGGGCGCATGTCATAGTAGAAACGGGGCTGAAGGAACTTCAGGTGGAGCCCAGCCAGGGCACGCATTTCTTCCAGAACATGACATCGCTCGGCTGCATCTACCTGACAATAAATCCGATGTATAATGATGGAGTCTTCCGCTATGAGGAGATAGCTGCGCTTCCGCATGTGACGGAGACGGAGCATTTCCTCTGCGTGAGAACGGAAAAACCGCTCATCATCAAGGCCAGCGGCCTGGATGGAGAAGCAGTGATAAGGGAGAGCTACTAGGTATGGCAACAAGTCTTTACACCCCGACGAGGGTCACACTTGGCAAGGGCGCCGAGGACAGGCTCGGCGAGGAACTGAGAAAAGACGGAGCGAAGAAGGTTCTGATCCACTACGGTTCGGAACGCATCGTCACCAACGGCCTCATGAAGAGGCTCACGGACCAGCTGGACAAAGAGGGCATAGGATATATCACGCTGGGCGGCGTCAAGCCGAATCCGAGGGTCTCGCTTGTCAGGACAGGCATCGAGCTCGGCAGGAAGGAAGAGATAGACTATATCGTCGCAGCAGGCGGCGGCTCGGTCATCGACAGCGCCAAGGCGATAGCCTACGGCCTCTACGACAACTCGGGAAAGGATGTATGGGACTTCTATGACGGAACGAGAAAGCCGGAAGGTGCCTACCCCATCGGAGTCATCCTGACACTCTCCGCAACGGGCTCGGAGATGAGCGACAGCTCCGTCATCACAAATGAGGACGGCGGCCTCAAGAGAGGCTACAACTCAGACTTCTGCCGCCCGCGTTTCGCGCTTCTTGATCCGGAGCTGACATATTCAGTGCCCCCGTACCAGACCTCATGCGGCACAGCTGACATGATGATGCATACAATGGAGAGATTCTTCCATGCAGGAAAGTCGCTCGAGCTTACAGACAACCTCGCCATAGCTCTTCTGAAGACCGTGGTCGTGAACGGAGTCAAAGCCCTGCAGGATCCGAAGAATTACGAAGCGAGGAAAAATCTCATGTGGGCATCATCGCTTTCCCATAACGGCCTCATGCAGGAAGGCAATGAGCAGCGCGGCGACTGGGCATGCCACCAGATGGAGCACGAGCTCTCCGGCATGTTCGATGTCGCCCATGGCGCCGGGCTTACGGCAATATGGGGAACATGGGCCCGCCATGTGTTCCTCGAGAATCCGGAAAGATTCGCGAAGCTGGGAGAAGGAGTGTTCGGCCTCAGGAGCACAGGAAGCCCGGAGCGCGATGCGGAGAGTGCCATCAAGGCCTTTGAGGATTATTTCAGGGAGATCCATATGCCCACGAGCATAAAAGAGCTGGGAATCAGGGCAACAGAAAAGCAGCTGGACGAGCTTGCCGACAAGGCTGTCTTCTACGGCAAGAGGAAGCTCGGAGCGTTCAGAGTCCTGGACAGGGATGATATAAGGGCGATCTACGCGGACGCCTCAAAGTAACACCCACAGCCGGAAAGGCTATTATCAGCGGTTTCCGGCTGCTGAAACAAAATAATCCCAGAGAGCGGAGTGAGGCGGATCGGCGACAATCGTCACCGCCTCTTTCTTTATCGGATGGATGAATGAGACCCGCCTTGCATGGAGGCAGATACCGCCGTCAGGATTGGAACGCTGCGCACCGTATTTAAGGTCGCCCTTTATATGGATGCCGAGCGCTGCGAGCTGTGCCCTTATCTGATGATGGCGGCCTGTATGGAGGTCGATCTCAAGCAGGTGGTAGTTATCGGAAGAGGCGACAAGGCGGTATGAGAGCTTTGCGATCTTCGCACCTTTCCTCTCCCTTGATGAGGCGATGCTCTTGTTCCCCTCCGCACTGCGGGTGATGTAGTGCACAAGCTCCCCTTCCGGACGCTCCGGAGCCTTATCCACAATTGCCCAGTATGTCTTCCTGACATCGGATGTACGGAAAAGCGCTGTCATCCTTGAAAGCGCCTTGTCGGTACGGCAATATACCACAATGCCTGACGTGGGACGGTCAAGGCGGTGGGGAATCCCGAGAAAGACATTCCCCGGCTTGCTGTATTTCTCCTTGAGATACGCCTTCACATCATCAGCAAGCGTCCTGTCACCCGTCTCATCCCCCTGGACAAGCTCGCCGGGGAGCTTGTTGACGGCTATCAGATGATTGTCCTCGTAGAGGATCCTGTCACTTATCCTCGTCATCTATCCCATCCAGCAGCGACGGCTCTTTCTCGGCGCTTGTAGAGGCATCCTTTGTCTGCCTTATCGAAAGCGACTGCAGCTCCTTGCCTGTCAGCTTCTGCCCTGCGGCATTGGGAGACTTGTAGACAGGGAAATCTGAGAATCTCGCCGTATCCTCCATGATCTTATAGCCATAGCCCGGCTTGAATTTCATCGAGATGATGGCTGATGGCCAGAGAGACATCTTCTTGACTTTCGCCTTCTCTCCGGAGACCACGGAGTACATCTTGTCCGTGGTGAACGCCGAGATATGGAAGCGTTTGATCTGATAGACGTTCTTGTCGCGGATCCTGTCGCGGTATATGACAGTGAAGACCTCCTTTGAAATGATCTCCTTGTCACCGTAGTTGATATAGAAGAGCCCCTCAGTGCCTATGAACACCTTATCCTGGACATTGACAACACGGTACTCCCCGTTGGTCTTCATGTAGAAGACCTTGTCATACGGGCTCACCTTCAGCAGGGACTCGCCTGTCTTGCTGTTCGTTCCGAGGTATCCTGTCTCCTGATCATAGCGGATATCCATATTGCGGACAGCGACCTGGCGCACATTCAGAGTCTGGAATGACGAGATCTCTGTCTTCCTTCTGAACGTATCCCTGTCCAGCATCTCCTCGAGCTCAGTCAGGCAGTTCTCCGCATACTTCTTTATGTGGGAAAGGTTGTACTCTATCTTCTCCATGCCCGCATGTATCTCGGAAATCTCGGCCTTGTTCTTCTCGATGTCGAAGAGGCTTATGCGCCTGATTGGTATTTTCAGGAGCCGCTCGATGTCATCATCGCTGAGCATCTCGCCCCCGAGCTCTGCCTCGAACGGAACAAAGCCCTCCACGATGGTGGCCCTGACTGCCTCCGCGGTCTTCTCCGTCTCGATCCTCTTGTAGATCCTCTCCTCGATAAAGATACGCTCCAGGGTCCTCGCCCTGAGGCGCTCCAGAAGATGTTTCCTCTCATTCTCGAGCTCAGCCCTCAGGACCTCGACAAGATGCTTTGCATGGAAGCGGATCATCTCCGTGATAGGAACGGCTTTCGGCAGGCCGTCCATGATCACGAGGGGATTCACCGATATCTTCTTCTCGCAGTCAGTGGCGGCATAGAGGACATCGACCATATCCTCGGAATAGACATTGCGCTGCCAGCATATCTCTATCTGGGCTTTCTCCGCGGTATAGTCGCTGATAGATGCTATCTTCAGACGCCCGGTTGCATTAGCCTTCTCGATTGAGGCGATCATGGCATCGCTTGTGACGCCATAGGGAAGCTCCTCGATGATGAGTTTCTTCGGGTCCGAAGCGTTCAGCCTTGCCCTTACAGCAACCTTCCCCATGCCGTCGTTGTACTCGGAGACATCCATTATTCCGCCGCCGGGGAAATCAGGGTATATCTCAAACTTCTCCCCTCTGAGCGCTTTCTTCTCCGCCTCAAGAACCTCAAAGAGGTTGTGCGGAAGGATGGTAGTGGACATTCCGACTGCGATTCCCATCGTTCCCTGTATCACGACAACGGGGATCTTGGCTGGGAACACCACAGGTTCCTTGTTCCTTCCGTCGTAGGAATCCACATACTCCGTTATCTCAGGATTGTAGAGGACTTTCTTGGCAAACGGCTTCAGGCGGCACTCTATGTAGCGTCCGGCAGCAGCACCGTCTCCTGTGAGGAAGTTTCCGTAGTTTCCCTGCTTCTCGATGAAGAGCTCGGCATTGGCAAGATTGACAAGCGCCTCATAGATCGAGGAATCACCGTGCGGATGGTACTTCATCGCCGATCCGACGACGTTGGCGACCTTCATGAAGCGCCCGTCATCCATTTCGAAAAGCGTATGCATGATGCGGCGCTGCACAGGCTTGAAACCGTCTATGAGATCAGGAATCGCCCTGTCCCTCACTACATATGATGCGTATTCAAGAAAGTAATTCCTGTAGAGTTTATCAGCCTGTGACATTCAGAAGATTCTCCATGATGAACTCCCTTCTCTGGGGCGTGTTGTCTCCCATATAGAACTCCATCTTGTCCCTGATATCCTTTATCGAGGTTATCGTGACAGGCAGGAGCTTTATATCCTCGCTTATGAAGCGTCTGAATTCCTTGGGGCTTATCTCTCCGAGACCTTTGAACCTGGTAACCTCTGCCCCCCTGATCCTCTTCATGGCCTCATCCCGCTCAGCCTCTGAGTAGCAGTATTCGGTCACCTGCTTGTTCCTGACGCGGAAAAGCGGTGTCTCGAGTATGAAGAGCTTTCCTGAAGTCACAACTTCCTCGAAATATGTGAGGAAGAATGTCATCAGAAGTATGCGGATATGGAATCCGTCAGTATCGGCATCGGTGGCGATGACCACCTTCGAATACCTTATATCATCAATACCGTTCTCGATTCCGAGCGCCACCATGATGTTGTAGAGCTCCTCATGCTTATAGAGCTCCGTACGCTTGTAGCCCTGGACATTGAACGGCTTTCCGCGGAGGGCGAACACAGCCTGCGTGTTCGCATCCCTTATGTTGGAAAGCGTTCCGGCAGCACTGTCGCCCTCTGTGAGGAAGATCATCGACTCCTCTGCCTCCTTGCGGTGGGCTGCGGGGGCATTGTTTATGTGGTAACGGCAGTCGCGGAGCTTGGGTATATGGACAGCAGTCTTCTTTGCCCTCTCCTTGGAGTTGTTCCTTACCTCCTGCTCCTCCTTGTGCACCTTCTCGTTGGTGGATACCTTATCCTGAAGTCCCTGGGCCTTTGCCTTGTCCTTCATCAGGGCATCCATCACGGCTTCCTTGACCTCATTCACGATCCAGGTGCGCACCTCTGTCGAACCGAGCTTGTTCTTTGTCTGGCTCTCAAAGACAGGGTTCTGCATCTTGATGGCGACTGCGGCGACGATGCCGTCCCTTATCTCCGGCGCCTGCCAGCTCTTTCTGTAGAACTCATTGATTCCTTTCAGCACGCCTTCCTTGAATGCCGCGAGATGAGTGCCTCCGTCTGCGGTATTCTGGCCATTGACGTATGAGAAATAGTTCTCTCCATAGCCTGACGTATGAGTGAAGGCGAACTCAAGGTGCTCATTGCGGAAATGAATGGCAGGATAGAGGCCATCATCTCCTATCACTTTTGAGAGAAGGTCGAGAAGACCGTTTCTGCTCCTGAGTATTTTCTTGTTGTACTCTATCGTAAGGCCGGTGTTGAGGTATGCATAGCTCCAGAGCCTGTCCATGATGAAATCATCATTAAACTGGTAATCTGTGAAGATGGTGTTGTCCGGGGTGAATGACACGAGTGTTCCATCCGGCTCTGCGGTGGATCCCTCATTCTTCTTTTTGAGCTTTCCCTTCTTAAACCAGGCCTCGACGAACTTCCCTTCCCTGAAGGACTTCACATAGAACTCGGATGAAAGGGCGTTGACGGCTTTTGTTCCGACTCCGTTGAGACCGACGGAAAACTGGAATGCCTCGTTATCATATTTGGCGCCGGTGTTTATGACGGAAACACATTCGACAACCTTGCCAAGCGGAATGCCTCTTCCGTAATCACGGACTGTGACTGAGCCGTTGAGCACAGTGACCTCAATTTGGGAACCATGCTTCATGATGAACTCATCGATGGAGTTGTCAACGACCTCTTTCAGGAGGATATAAATGCCGTCATCCGGATGGGAACCGTTTCCCAGCCGTCCGATGTACATTCCCGGCCTGAGCCTTATATGTTCAAGGGAAGACAGCGATTTGATATTTTTCTCATCATACGCCATACATGTCAGTATAAAGCAGAATGTCGAGAATCTGCAATTGCAGTGAATATATGGCTTTCACAGGGAAAACGGATGCAAATTTCCGCCGCCTCCATGCAGCGCCATAAACATGATCAGGATTGCAGAAGAAATTAAATCCCGAAAAACCTGCGCGGAGTCACATGGAAAATATGTCCCAGTTCCTTTGCTGTCCTGCGGCTTATAGGCCGTTTTCCATGTTCCATCAAGGATATTGCCTGCTTGCTTGTACCGAGCTTCTCGGCAAGTTCCGGCTGGGTCATTCCTGTGAGCTTTCTATAAAAACGCAGATTGCCGGCAGGTGTCTCGCTCTCCTTCATTTCCTTATAGAAATCCATTTCCGTCGGGTCAAAAAGTTCCTCCCTGTCATCATTAATCACGGAAATATCTGCACTCTTATACGTATTTTCCACAAAATCAAGGACATCTTTCGGAATCTTGCCCTCTATCCGGAATCCCTCAGTATGGGGCTGATTCACGACTACCAGCATAATACACCTCTATAATATATTCTCCATTCTGACATTCCCAGCAAGCTACCCAGTGATAGCTAAGATGGCAATGATACTTCCTCTTTTTCAGCCGGCTGAAATTTTGGTTCTTCACGGAAAGTTGGGGGATGAGGAATAGAGATTGAAAAGAAGAGCATGTGAGTTCTAAAGTTTAGTTACCACACAAAAACAAAGGAACGAACACATGCTCTTTGAACAAGTTATAGCAAACAACCCATCTCTTCAACCATATGAATACATCAGTACTGAAATAGCAGAAGACGGGAATCGCCTGGTGTTCCAGCTGGAAAGCAGACAGGACACAACGGAAGAGCGATGCCTATATTGTGGAGGTCTTGTTCATATCTGCGGCAGCTGCAGCATGAGGCTCAGGGACATGCCGCTCTATTCCGGGACGAGACAGGACATAGAGATAACCTACCATCGATACAGATGCCAGAACTGCGCAAGGAGCTTCTGCGAGGAGATACCATTCAAGTGTCATGAGACGAGGATAACGGAGCGTGCTGCCTCATGGATAAGCGCTTTCTTGCGCCTCAATATACCGATCTCCACCGTCCAGAGGATCACAGGGGTTCACTGGGATACGATAAAGCGGATACAGAAGGAGATCATGGATGAGGCGATTGCGGACAGGCGGCGCAGGCTCCTGATGGAAGAATACAGGCCGAAGTACCTTGCAGTGGATGAGTTCGCCATACACAAGGGGCACAGGTATGCCACCTGTGTTATGGATCTCGACACAGGTGATGTGCTGTGGGTAGGGAAAGGAAGGACGAAGGCCGACTTCGCCATCTTCTTCCAGGAGATGGACATGGATTGCCTCTCAGAAGTCGAAGCCGTGACTATGGACATGAATGCCTCATACAATGCGCTGGTGAGCGAGCATATGCCATGGGCGGAGATAGTCTATGACAGGTACCATATGCAGGCGCAGTTCGGGAAGGATGTTCTTGGAGCCGTGAGGCTTGATGAGGCTCGCAAGCACAGCGCCATGGCAAAGCAGCTGAAGGAAGACGGCTGTCCTAAGGCTGCGATAAAGGAGGAGAAGCGTCTTTACTCAGAATTGAAGCGTGCCAGATGGATCCTCCTTGCAGGGGAAGACAGACTGTCGGATGAGGATGCCTCCGCCCTGAGGAGGATACTTGATGACCATGCCGATCTTGCCCTGTGCCATGCGATGAATGAAGAGATGTCCAGGCTCTTCGATCTCCGGGATGGGGACGAAGCCAGGAAGGGATGGATCGCTTGGTTCGAAGGAGCCAAGGCTAGCGGCA
>CASEZU010000075.1 GCA_949292445.1 uncultured Spirochaetales bacterium
CTTTGGAGGAGTTGAATACGATGACTAGAAAAGTATTCATTGGAGTGCTCGCTGCACTTATGCTTTTTGCATTCACAGCATGCGAGCCCGGAACGATGCAGGTTGTTCAGGAGACAGGCAATCCGCTTATTGCAAGTGCAACTCTTGTAAGTGCAGAGAAGTACTATGAGGGTGATATTATTGCAAAGGATGCTCCTGTAACTGTTGATCTCGAGTATACAAACGGAAGAACAGCAAGTGTTATTGCACCTGTTGTAGAGGCAGTAACTCTTGATGGAGGAGATAACGTAATCCAGGTTACTCTTCCGCAGGATCAGGGAACATGCTACGTTGTTGTTTCTGCTGTCGCACTCAGCGATACGCTGACTGTAACACTTCCTGCTGATTACAAGACAACGTATACAGCAGAGGAATATACAGCTTGGACTCCGGATACAACAGCTCCTGCTGATGTCGAGAAAGTAGAGCTTTACTTTGCTGATGGAACTCTTGCCCAGACATTCACAAAGGGTGAGGCTGCATCTGCAAAGGAGTATACAATCGCATGGGATTCTGAGACAAAGGCAGAGATAAAGAACATTGTCATCACAGCAGGTGCCGAAGGTTCTCAGATCGAGTACAAAATTCCTCTCTCAATCACAAAGCCTTCTGCAGAGGTTGCTTCCTGGGAGATCAGGGTCAATGATAAGGCTGGTACAGCTGTTACAGTAACTTGGGGCGACTCAAAGGCTGACGCGACATCCCAGATTTCTGTCGTTGCTCTTGATGAGGAAGGCGAGGAGATCGGAACTGTCGAGACAAGCAAGTATAAGTTCATCGGTCTCCCTGCAAATTTCAAGGAGTACAGCGATGCACCTACGGATGAGACACCTGTTCTTGAGTACACTGTAACTCTCGTAGCGACAAATGCTACAGATGTTGCTTATGTGCCTTCATCAAATGAGATCACAATCACTGTAGAGGATCCGATTGACTGGTCATCTCTTGAGTATGACTGGGCAGAATCTGCATCGGACAAATTTGTTGTTGACGGTTCTGTAGATGAGGATGATATCGAGATCACAGCTCTGACAACAGCATCTGGCGCAGATAAGTCAGGCGATGCTTCCGTAACTGCAATCGCAGAAAATGATTTCACAGGACTTGCAAAGGGTTCTAAGGTTTATGTGAACTTCATTGTTTCCTGCGACGATGAGACAAGCGCTCAGCAGAGAATCCAGACTGAGGCTCTTGAAGAGGCCTAATCGAGGTAAGCCTGTTCCTGTAAAACAGGGGCAGGCACTCGTTCAAGGAGGACGATGATGGAAAAGATAACATCCGTCCGACACAGGATTCCGAACGAGAAGCGTCAGGAATGCTTGAAGCTCTTTGAGCAGGGATACGGATACAAGAAGACCGCTCAGCTTGCAGGCTTGAATACATATACAGTCCGAGAGTACAAGCGGAAGTTCGCAGCAGGGGATAACTCCTGGGCGGAGAGAGGCAGTCAGGTGACTGTCTGATAAAAGGGTTAGAAGAGAAGATAATCTCTTCCGAATTAATCTACTGGGCCTGGGGAACCGGGCCCTTTGTGGCGGGAATAAGTGAAGGATGGATTTCTTCACTCTTCCATAATTTATGTCTGGGGCCATACTTCAGTTTCTGGGGTATGGCCTTCTGCTGTTTATGGGGAAGAAAAACGGGAGCTGCTGCTCCCGCCTTATCAGTGCATTGCAGTGTACAGGTCCATGACTTTAAGGCCTGCTGTGAACTCTTCGAGTGTTGTATCCTCGTCTGCGCGGAAGAAGACTGTCTTTTCCGCGGAAGGCCGGACAGATATCACATTATCGGAGAAGAGTCCGCGCACCTGGCTTTCAAGTGCTGTGCAGAAAGCAGGGCGTTCGACAGTCAGTTTCACTGAGAATGAACGCGGCCCGTTCTTTGCCGTTTCCACTTTCATTCTGGGATCCTCGAGCTGCAGTTTCTTCGGTGTGTCCAGAAGGAGCGTGCGTTCCCGAAGTACATCCTTTGTTGACATCTTCACATATACGAACATCCTGGATGAATCCACACGGGAGATAGGATAATCAGCGACCTTCACCAGTGTTCCTGGATCAGCTGCTGCCGAGTATTCCCTTGTCTCACGCTTCGTGCCGGAGAAGTCCCTGATCTTCATGGAGAACTCCGCCTCCTGCTTTGAGAGGGTATCATTGACAAAATAGATGCTGATGTTCTTTCCGTCAGATACGATCATCGGGGCAAGCGGGGAGAAGAATGACCTTGCCGCATACTGCAGCAGCTTCCATTTGCCGCCGTACTCTATCGAAGAGTCTGAAATGGCCGGCCATGGATCCGAAAGCCTCGAGAGGATCATCCCATGTCCGTTCTTGATGCGCTGTTTGGCAGCACATTGTGTCGCCGTTTCGACAGCTTTTATCTGCGAGAGATATACCAGTTTCCTTTCTTCGGCAGGGAAGAGGAATGAATCGGCTATTCCGGAAAGTATTCTTCCCGAACCGCCTCCGTGCAGGTCTGCGGCGGTGGATGAGATATTCCTCTCACCATCCTTCCATATCCTTTCAAGTGTTGCTTTTGATGGGAATGATGGGGCACTGAGAGCCTCCGGCACCGCATTTGTGCGTTTCTCTTCCAGGACTAGGAGGCCGCTTCTTGCAGCCGCATCGCGGAGTGTGCGTCCTGCATGTGTTCGCATCAGCAGCGTGTTCATATTTGCCTCTCCTGCGCTTCTCGTCAGACGGTCTATATAGGCGTAGCTTGTGCGCGAGGGGATGAGATTGTCGCTGCTGTATGCCGCTCCTTTCATGAATATGCGCCTGCTGTTCACGAAAAGGCCTTCCCTCAGCATGGAGACGGTACGGAACGCCACGTTCCTGTTAGACTGGTAGCCTCCGATGCTGATTGATACAGGATATATCGGCTGGCCTCCCATGCCTGACGGCCACCATTCGCTTACAGCGCCGGGGTCGATCGAGATGGCATATTCACCACTGCCTTCGGGTATCCTGAGGCTGCCGGTTTCCGTCTTTCCGTTCACAGATACAGAGTATTCCGCCTCAGTGTCCTTGCCTGCGATTGCGGATATGACGATACTGAGCCGCCATTTTCCGTCACGGTAATCGGGTTCAGCTTCCGATCCTGCTATTATCAGATCGGGATCGGAGAGCAGCTTGATGCTTTTCCAGACTCCTGGAAATTCCGTGCTGATGCCGTCCTTGCCGAATATTATCTCAAGCCTGTTCTCACCGTCATCAAGAAGCTCTGTCGCATCGAGGAGCATTGCTTCCCCGTCATTCTGCCGTAAGGCTTCCTTGCCGTTTATTGTTATGACAGATGCGGAAAGTCCGCCGCATTTGATGAAGAAACGGCTATTTCCTTTTTCGATGCTGAAAGTACGGTTGAGGCTCCATGCAGAAGCTCCGATCCATCTGCTCCTGATTATCTCATCGCCGTCATACGGCTCGCCCGCAAGGCCTTCTTTTATCAGAGTGTCATGAAGACTCCCCGGCACACTCATATCATATTCGCTTCCGCTCTCTATCCCGCTGCTTCTCATCGGGCAGAGCGCTTTGAGCCGCCAGATCCCATCCAGTGAAGTTGTAACCATTCCGCCTCCCATTCCTGTTAAGTATAGCATGGCTCAGGGAAGCTGCGGAAAGAATGGCGATTATTATGGCTAATTGCTCCAGACTTCTTTCAAATCAGCTCTTTGCAGGTTATTATTACATACAGATAAGTAGAGGAGGTCCTGCATGATCATAGCGAGAAGAATGACCAGAAACCCAGTCACGGCGACGCCGGAAATGTCCATAGGAGAGGCATCCGAGCTGATGAAGAGGGAGAAGGTTCACCGCCTTCCTGTCCTGGACAAGGACAAGAATCTCGTTGGCGTCATAACGGAGAAGGATATCCTCCACGCATCCCCGTCCCCGGCTTCCAGTCTCTCAATTCATGAGATGGCGTATCTCCTGTCGAAGCTGACTGTGAAGAAGCTGATGACAAAGGACCCTGTCACTATATCGGAGGATACGACGGTCGAGGAGGCTGCAAGGCTCATGAGCGATCAGGATCTCTCATGCCTGCCGGTCGTGAGCAGCACCAACAAGCTCGTGGGAATTGTTACCAAAAGTGATATGTTCCGCATTCTTCTCGAGCTCTTTGGTGCAAGGCATTATGGAGTCAGGCTCTCATTCCTCGTCGAGGATAAGCCTGGTACGATCGCACGCATAAGCGCTGCTCTTGCCGCCAAGGGACTGGATATCATTTCATTCGGCACTTTCGCAGGGACCGATCCTACAAATGCCATCTGTACCATCAAGGTGCAGGGCTGCAAGATGGAAGAGCTTGTCGACATCATAAAGCCGTTTGTTTCAGAGATTCTCGACGTCAGGGAAGTGTAAGGCGTTGGGAAGGAAGAAGACAAGGGCGGCGGATATAAGGCGCCGCCTTAAGGAAGACGACGAGCCTGTATCACCGTTTGCATCAATAAAGCTGGTGGAGAAGAAGGAACCGGAGAAAAAGAAGGCAAAGCCTCCTGTGAAGCCTGTTCCCAGAAAGCCCTCTGAGATAGTGCAGGGCTATAATCCATCATCATCTTTTGCCGATATCCTCTATGCCTATGAGCATACGGGAAATCCCTATGCGATGCCTTCAGCTGCCAGAAAATCGGAGATAGCCTCATCGAAAACGGATTTCGGAGCCATCCTCGACAAATGGGAAGGCCGGGGCGTGGCTCCAAAGAAGAAAACTGCAGGCAAGGCTGAAGAGAAGAAAAGCTCCTATAAGCCCACAAAATCCTTTGGCGATATCCTTGCTTCATTCGAAGGCGGAAGTCCTGCTGCAAAGGAAAATCCCGCCGCGAAGGCTGAGATCGTCGAGGACATTCCTGACGGAGAGCCTCTCTTCAGAAAGGAGAATGAGGATGAGAAACGCGCTCCCGGCGCGGCCTGGTCAATATTCGGCAATAACAGCAGCTTTGTGAGGAAGGAGACAGAGAAGACCGCAGAGAGCAAAGCGGAAGAGGAGACGGGTAAAG
>CASEZU010000076.1 GCA_949292445.1 uncultured Spirochaetales bacterium
GCGACGTTTCCGCCGCCGAAGACGGCAACTTTATGCGAATGGAAGAACGGGGTGAGCGCTTCATTCTCATCATAGGCCTTCATCAGGTTGGAACGTGTCAGATACTCGTTGGCGGAGAAAACTGAGACAAGATCCTCTCCGGGGATTCCCATGAACTTGGGAAGTCCTGCTCCTGTTCCCACGAACACGGCATCAAAACCATCCTCCTCCATGAGCTCCTTTATCGTCCTCGTGCGTCCGACGAGAACGTTCTTCTCAAAGTCGATGCCCATCGCTGATAGCTTGGAAATCTCCTTGTCGACAAGGCGCTTCGGAAGCCTGAACTCGGGAATGCCGTAGCTCAAGACTCCGCCCATCTTGTGAAGGGCTTCAAAAACAGTGACACTGTGCCCCGCACGGCGCACATCCGCGGCGCAGGCTATGGATGCCGGACCAGAGCCTACTATGGCAACCTTCCTGCCTGTTGACGGAGCGATCTCCGGAACTGATGTATTCTCTGCCTCATGATCGGCAACGAACCTCTCAAGACGGCCGATTCCCACCGCCTGATCAACATCCTTGAGCATCTTTCCCACAGTGCAGAATTTCTGGCACTGGTTCTCCTGCGGACAGACGCGGCCGCAGATGGATGGAAGAAGGCTCGACTCCTGTATCACGGACATGGCGCCGCTGTAATCCTTCTCTGTTATTTTATGGATGAAGGCGGGAATATCGATCCCGACAGGGCATCCGGCAACGCATGGCTTGTTGCGGCACTGCAGGCATCTCGAGGCCTCGACCAGTGCCTCATCCTCAGTGTATCCGAGGGCTACCTCCGACATGTTGTGGATCCTTTCCTTCGGGTCCTGCACAGGCATATCCATATGCGGGATAGCAGCCCTGTCCTTGGGAGTAAGAGTCTCCGGCAGCGAGCCAAGGATCTCCTTCGCTTCCTTCTCGATCATTTCAGGTGTTTTCATCACTTCAGCCCCAGCTTTCCGCAGATACCGCCGCGGCATCTGTCATTCTCTTCCTTCTCCTGCGTCTTGTACGTCCTCTGCCTCATCATGAGGTTGTCCCAGTTGACGAGATGTCCGTCGAACTCAGGTCCGTCAACGCAGACGAATTTCATCTCTCCCCCGATATCCACACGGCAGCCGCCGCACATTCCCGTACCATCGATCATTATCGAATTGAGCGAGACGGTTATCGGCACATTGTATGCCTCTGCTGTCTTTGTGCAGAATTTCATCATTATGGCTGGTCCGATCGCAACAATATGCTGGACTCCGCCTTCCTTGAGCATCCTCTCAAGCGGCACTGTCACGACACCCTTCTCACCATAGGAACCATCATCTGTGACAATAGTAAGCTGAGGATCGAGTTCCCTCATCCTGTCTTCCTCGATGATGAGCTCCTTGTTCCGCGCTCCGATAATGATCCTCACATCATTTCCGGCAGCCTTCATCGCCTGGGCGATCGGATAGAGCGGAGCAACTCCGATACCGCCTCCTACACAGACCACGCGGCCGTAGTTCTCTATATGGGTCGGCGTCCCGAGCGGCCCCAGGACATTCTCAATGGCATCGCCTTCCTCAAGTCCTGCAAGAAGGAATGTTGATGCACCAACGCGCTGGAATACGATTGTTATTGTACCCTTTTCAGGGTCAGCGTCCGCAATTGTCAGCGGGATACGCTCATTGAAGTCGCCGCCTTTCTGGACGATTACGAACTGCCCTGCCTTCCTCTCGCGGGCTATCATAGGAGCTTCGATCTCCATCAGGAAGACTTCCTGGGAGAGCTGCTCTTTCTTGACGATCCTGTACATAGCTACCTCTCGTAACGAGTATAGCCAAAAGCGGGCAGCAGATGAAAGACCGGAGAACCGGCCTCAGATGAAACACAGGGACAGAGAAAAGGGGCCTCACCAGCCCCTCTCCTGCATCAAAATGATTATTTTCCGATCTTCACTTCAATTCTGCCGGGCTCAACCTTGCGGATTCTCGGGATTCTCACCGTAAGGACGCCATTCTGGCTCTCAGCCTCGATCCTTCCTGTATCCGCATCATCGGGAAGGCGGAATGATCTTGAGAACTCAGGAAGCCTTATCTCGGAGACTATCATGCTCTTCTCCTCGCGCTCCCTTGCCTTTCTCTCCCTCCATGTCTCCTCAGTTGAGATCGTCAGGACGCCGTCCTTCGTTGTCACCTCGACATCCTTCTCGCTGTACCCGGCTATTTCAGCCTCGATTGAATAACCGTTCTCATCCTCCCATACATCCACGGGAGGGATCTTCCTTGCTGAGGTATCTCCGAAGAAATCGCTGAAGAATGTATCGAATCCGCCTATCCTTGGTGCTCTTGTCCTTGTTACCACATATCTCATAGTCTTCTCTCCTTTAATGTACGCGGAAAAGGGCAAAGTCCGGCTGGGCCCTGCCCTTTCCAGAGGATTTACTTATTGATCTTTACCTCAATCTTCCTCGGCTGCTCCTCCGGCATCTTCGGAAGTGTCACTGTAAGGATTCCATTCTCGAATCCTGCAGAAATCTTCGACTCATCAAGTCCGTCAGGAAGACTGAAGGACCTCTCGAACGACTCATGGCGTCTCTCCTTTATGAGATACTTCTTTCCCTTGCCGTCCTTCTCTGTTTCATCCACGCTTCCGCTGATATGAAGCACATGCTTGTCAACAGTGATCTTCACATCGTTCTCGCTGAATCCCGGCATCTCCGCCTTGATGATGAACTCCTCAGGTGTTTCCTCTACATCAACTGCAGGAACTCTCGAAGAGTAGTTGTCCCACGCTCCAAGCATCGAATCGAAGAAATCATCGAAAAGGGAAAGATCCCTTCTTCCAGTCCTGTCATTGTATCTAGTTACATCGTTTGCCATATCAAAGCCTCCTGTAAACGTCTATTTCAATGTCCCTTGCGGAACACAAACAATTATGCAGAAGGCGTGCCAACTTTTATAATTATTTACAATACAAATAAATAATAAATTCATCGGAAATTTTCACAAAACTCTGAATGTCCCATTGTGTCCGGAGATGTGCCGAGGACACCAGGACATGGGTCAAAATGACCCGCCGGGCCAGGAATCTGGAATAAAACGGGCCATGGCGGTAGAATCCGGCCATGTCACTGGAAAAAGTCAGAGAACATCTGGGTAAATACGGGAAAGCTGAGGATGTGATCCTCTTCGATCAGTCAAGCGCTACGGTGAAGGAAGCTGCTGCCGATCTCGGCACGGAGGAAGGAAGGATAGCGAAGACCATGTCCTTTCTCCTCTCATCCGGTCCTGTAGTCATAGTTGCCGCCGGAGATGAGAAGATAGACAACAGGAAATTCAAGGACACATTCCACGAGAAGGCCAGGATGATAGGCCCCGGAGAAGTAGAGGAGCTCACCGGCCACCCAGTCGGCGGAGTGTGTCCTTTCGCGGTAAAGGATGATGTGAAAGTCTACCTCGACGAATCTCTCAGGCGTTTCGATTTTGTCTACCCTGCCGCGGGCACTCCAAACAGCGCCATCAGACTGACAATTCCTGAACTGGAAGAGACATCGGAAGCAGATGGCTGGGTTGATGTGACTAAACTTCCGCAGGCAGAGTGAAGTAAGCTCCGGCAAGCTCATCGCTCTCCGGAAAGAGAAGATTGAGTGCGCAGCCTATCCTGTCAATAGCTCTGGATACAGCCGCAGGAAGGAGCTCGGTAGAGGCTGAATTGCCCTGCAGCACTTCCAGCATCTCACCATAGTCATCCATTGTGCGCACATCGCCGCCGAGAAGATTATCATCCGGCACAGAACCGGGAACAGCATTGAAATGGCAGCGGCAGAATCTTCTGTTCCCTTCTTTGTCGGCAGTTGCGCACGAATAGAAGAGACGGCACACAAGCGGGCGGGAAGAGTATATCATACAGTGATGGGGGTTCCAGGCATCATAGAACGGACAAACCAGCTTGGGAAGGCTGTCCTCTTTGAGCCTCTCCTGAAGAAGGTCCTTCTTTGCGCCGAAGAGCACCTCCAGAGCTATGAGAAGGGCCTCGGAAGGTGTCACATCCGGAATGAAATGGGCACAGCATTCACCGCATCCTGACTGGCATTCAAGCCCATACCGCTCCATGAATCCATCGAAGTCCGGCTGCACAGCATTGTAGAATCCGTAAATAGCCCTGAGCTCAGATGCAATCGCGGAATCTCCAAGCATCTCAATAGTATTCTCAATGTACTTCACACCGGGCTATATAACGATAATCGTTCACTTATGCAAGTGAGTGTATGCGAAATGAAATGACACAATTCCCATTCTCTGCCAGGATTATGGCCAGAATCTATTCAATCTGAATATTCAATATTCAGCTGAAAATGGGTCATGCCTCCAGCTGACGGGAGTATGACCCATAATTATGAGAAAGGTAAAATTCTATTCTGCGAGAATAATGAATCTGTCAGCAGTATATCCTGTTTCCTGAACATCATTCAGGTTACGACCATTATAAGTATTGCCGGTGAATACAACATTGATATTATCCTGCTTCTCAGAGCTTGTTCCGATATCTCCGAACTGAACAATGACAGGCTTATAATCCTCATCTTCATCCGGTGCAATATTATTGAAATCATTTCCGCTTATGTTGAAATCCGAATTAGAGAATCCAGAACGGCCGATCGCCTTTCCTGAAATATCATCAAAGAAACAGCCGCTGATTACATATTCTCCATTTACATTCTCATCCGTATTTCCCCTTAGCTCTACAGCATCATGCCCAGAAGATATGAAAGAACAGTTGCGTATTTCACAATCAACAATTGTCTCAAGCCTTATGTGCTGGAAATAATCCGAGAAAGTACAGTTAATGAAATCGATATTGTTGAATACAGTTCCATTCTTATGCATATAGAATCCATAGCAGGAAGCATTATTGGTATCTCTCATGGCTGTATTTCCGATAAAATGACAATTCTCAACTGTCACATTGCTGACAGGAGAGTCTGAATGCTGCAGCTCAAACCAGATATTGGATTCTTTTATTGTGAGATTTCTGAAATAAAGGCCATCGATATCATAGTACAGGAAGTAGGCTCCAGGAGCTCTTTCCGATATCGGATCTGTTTCCACTGTATTGCTATCCAGAATGATGCCACCGTTCAGAATCGCTCCATCACATCCGATTATTTCCAGATTGCGGATTTCTCTTGTGTAATATGGATAGTAGGTGTCTTTTAATTCTGACAGATATATCTCCATAGGAACATTTCCACCTGGATACTTGTTCTGGTCTATGTCACCAGCCACACGGACCGAAGACTGCCATCGGGAATTTCTGATGCTCAGCTGATCGTACTGCCCATCAAGAAGAATAACAGTACTGTCAGATCCAATGCGATCAAGGACAGCCTGAGCAAGATCAGGCCCAACTGCAATTACAGCTCTTGCCCCATCAGAATCAGCATTGTTGTCAATTTCCGCCAGCTGCGCCTCATTTGCAACCGCCACAACACCTGTGCGATATGCAATTTCTATCACATCGCCACACTCACATTCATATTCCTTGTATAACGTCGATCCATTAAGAGAATAGCCGGAAGGATCAACACTATACTCATGCGTATGAGCAGTACCACCTCCGCCAGGAAATACGACAGGCGGAATTGCATAGTTGCGGCAGGAGGCCATCAACAACAGTACAAGAAATGAAAATGCCAAAATCTTTTTCATGGATCACCTCAGTATCTTTCACTTCAAGACTACCCCCCCCCTGTATACTGTCAAGAAAATTTCATCTCTCAAATCTAACTTTAACAAAGGTCTCGCTAAAACACGCAAGACTATTCTGCTGATGAAAATTAGCAACTAGTATTACGCCAAAGATTGCAGAGGCAACGCATACAGCTTTCATTTATCAGTCACAAGGTGCAACAACTATAGAGAGTAATTGTACCGATTCATATTGAGTCATATGCCAAATTCTACTGGTGGATATTTACTCTTTGCTGAAAACGGTTTCATGTACTTCGATCGAGGAACTCTCAGCCATAATCATACTCAGAAACTTAATTCTTGGAACTACCAGTGAGATAAAACTGCCGGCCGGATATGACCAAGAAGAGCACTTATAGAAATATTGCATACAAAAAAGTTTGCAACAATTTTGTTTGTAATAATTTTGTTTGTAATAAATCGCACAATAACGCCGTTATTAACCTCCATATGGCAATACAACTCCCAAACGAAGCTGGCAATTCAATATCGCCGCATGTGCTTGAGATTCTTCAAATACAACACATGCAGCTGACGGCGACACTGCTTTGTTGAGTTGCTGCTTGAAATAATAAGGGACAGCCTGAAGGAACTGGAAGCTGTGGAAAACGGCAGCGATCAAGTCACCGATCAAGTTGAGGACCCTGTTGAAAGACTTGTATCAGTGCTGGGAAACGGAACTCTTACTGCAGCGGAGCTTATGAAGCGCCTGCAGCTTTCCCATCGCCCGACATTCATGAAGAACTATCTCAGCCCAGCTCTCGAATCTGGACTCATAGAACGTACCATTCCGGATAAGCCTAAGAGCAGCAAACAGAAATACAGGAAAGCAAGGCACAGCAGCTGATGAGATAGCCGCAAAGATAACATTCTACAGTGGCTATCAATGAGAAACGGTGCCTGATGAAAAACAAAGGCAACCTACTCCTGAGCCATTGCTCAGCCAGCAGATTGCCGCGTTTCATGATGGTCTGGAGACCCACATCCACCTTCAGCCTTTGCTTTCAGTGGCCCAGATTACATCTATTTAGCAGGGGCAGGACTCGAACCTGCGACCTCCGGGTTATGAGCCCGACGAGCTGCCAACTGCTCTACCCTACGTCGATTTCTCACATAATTTAGACATTTTCCAATAACGTGTCAAGCAATAAAAACACAGTTTTTGAAAAATCACTCATCTTTTTCCAGCAGTTCCATCACACGGGGACGGATGACAGGTGCAATGATTACCGTGACAATGAACTTGATCGTATCGCCCAGAATGAAAGGAACAAGGCCGGTTGCGAGGGCTGCCGCAATTGAAATATCCATGCGGACAGCGAGCCATGGAATGCCGACAAGATAGATCAGCAAAGTCACTGCAAGCCCTGCTATGACAGCGGCAAGTCTCGCATGTTTACTGATGACCTTCATGATCAGTGCCCCGGCAAGAACTGCCGGTATAAGACCGATGAGAAAGCCGCCCGTCGGGCCGAGCAGCGCAGCCAGTCCTCCGCCCGATGTGAAGATCGGCAGACCTATGGCTCCGAGAAAGAGATAGACCGCGACACTCGAGAGTGCAAGCGATACAGGAAGGCAAGTGGCTGCAAGCAGGGCAAAGAGTGTCTGCAGCGTCATCGGGACAGGTGCAAGCGGTATCTTGGTGAAGGCTCCTGCTGCGATAAGCGCAGCGAAAAGAGCTACTATTACGATTCTCAGGATCTGCTTTCTTTCCATTTTTATGTAAACCTATTATTAACTTTAAGTTTACATATAATGATTCAATTTTGTCAATTAACTGCAGATAGGATCAATATCGTGGTGATTATGACATCGGATATGATAACAATGACATCAGATGTACGGTAAGAAGGAACATCCCTCCGCTTTGCCGCATCATAGCCTCTGGCATAAAGCGCATCGGTATACTCCTCCGCTTTGTCCAGGAGATCAGATATCACGGAAACAGCGAACTCGGATATTGAACGCATGGGGTGCGACACAAACGATGATGAACGTGAACGGCGTGCCTCATACATAGTGACAGTGCTGTCAACAATCAGCGGAATCATTGAGACTGTAACCTCAACAACCGTTGCGATCACATAGGCCCTCCTGCCGATAACATGTGAGAGCGCGGCGCCAAGCGAACGGGCCATGTCATCAGGCATTGTCGTGTCGGTAAGAAGCATGGAGGCAAGTACCATCGCAAGGAATCCGATTCCGGATGCTGCTGCAGCGGAAACCTGCTCCGTGGAAAGATAAGCCGTAACGCTCATGCAGACGGCAAGGATGATGAATAGAAAGCTCTCCCTTATATAAGCACCGAACGGCAGCTTTATGAGAAATGCCAGCAGGAGCACAAGGAAAGCGAGGATGAAGACTAACGCATCGCAAACAGATGATACAGCAGCGGAGAAAACCAGCAGCGAAAGGAGCTTCGCATTAGGGTTCATCCGGGTAAGAATATTGTCATCAGCCCTGTAATGGAATATCACCCCCTCAGCCATGAGAGCTCCTCAAACGCCGCCCCGCGCGGAATGTAGATATCATGCTCCGGAAGGCTCCTGTAAATCACGGATGACGGACCGGAAGACACCAGACGCCCATTCTCCATGATGAAAAGCATGTCAGTGTGCGCCAAGAATTTCTCTGCCTCATGAGAGACGACAAGTATTGTATAGCCTTCCTCATGGAGTGAGATAAGTGATCTCATCACGGCCAGCGTCGAAGGGTAATCGAGATTCGCAAATGGCTCATCAAGGAGAATCACGCTGGGCTTCATTGCAAGGACACCGGCAATTGCAGTCTTCCTGAGCTCCCCGCCGGAAAGTGTCTGCGGCCCCTGCCTGGCCTTATCCTCAAGGCCCATCAGATGCAGGGCCTCTTCCACTCTCCTTCTGACCTCGGCCCTGTCCAGTCCGAGATTCTCCGGTCCGAATGCGATGTCCTTCTCCACGCTCTGCGCCACTATCTGCATCTCGGCATTCTGGAACACCAGCGCGACCTTCTTCATCCGCTCTTTCGGACTGGTCTCCATTCCATCCATGAATATCCTGCCACCGGATGGTTTCCTCAAGCCCTTCAGACATCGCAGCAGCTGACTTTTTCCTGCACCGTTTCTTCCGCAGAGAGCAGCAAAAACGCCCTTCTCTAGGCTCAGCGAAAGATCGGAAAGAATCACTCTCCCGTTTATTTCCAGCATCAGGTTTTCCGTACTCAGCGCAGCTTCCATAAAGCGGAGAGTAACATTTTCCGCCCTGAAATAGCTACCACTTTGTAAACATTCCCGTATGAAAAGTTTACAGGAAGTACAAAATTGAATTATCATTTCATTTTTGCATAATTATACATTTTTACTGCATTAAAACTGCATAATGCTTGACATCACTTTTGCCGGCTGAAAGAATGAGAGTTATTAACGCTCTGCTGTTTCTGGATATCAGAACATCGTAAAACGTGGACACATAAGGAGGTAATATGAGAAAGTCACTTGCATTGACAGCCGTGGCATTGCTGCTTTCCGCCGCGCTCTTCGCAGGAGGATCGGGAGAGAGTGCTTCCGGCGAGCTCAGTTTCGGAACTGGCGGCGATCAGGGAACATACTACGGGTTTGGAAGCGTGCTTGCACAGCGCATCTCAGCCGAAACAGATACAAAGGTCACTGCAGTCGTCAGCAATGGATCACAGGACAACATCGAGATGATGGACATGGGTTACTATCAGCTCGGATTCGTCCAGTCTGATGTGATGAGCTACGCATATGACGGCACGAACCTCTTTGAAGGGAATCCAATCGACTGCTTCTCAACATTAGGCGCCCTTTACATGGAACAGGTGCAGATCGTAACCCTCGATCCTGATATCAGGACAGTCGCGGATCTCGAGGGGAAGACCGTATCAATCGGTTCATCAGGCTCAGGCGTCTACTACAATGCGATAGATGTGCTTGGTGCATATGGCCTGACAGAGGAGGACATCAATCCGACATATCAGAGCTTCGGAGACAGTGTCGATGCCCTTCAGGACGGAAAGATAGATGCCGCGTTCGTGGTAGCGGGAGCCCCGACAGTCGCGGTCTCAACGCTTGCAAGCACAAGGGACGTATACCTTGTATCCATCGATGATGAGCATATAAACGCGCTCATTGAATCCTCTCCGTACTACAGCAGATACACCATCGGATCCTCCGTCTACGGGACGGATGAGGACTGCCAGACTGTAGCGATCGCAGCTGTCGTCATAGCCAGGGACGACGTGACAGAGGATGATGCGTACAATGTGATCTCAACCATCTTCAACGACAAGGAGGCCATAGCGGCAAGCCACAACAAGGGAGAAGAGCTCGACCTCGGCTTCGCCTCCTCGATCACGAACATCCCTTACCATCCTGGTGCGGCTAAGTACTATGCGGAGCAGGGAATAACGGTACCAGTGAAATAAAACATGAAGGAGGGGCCTAGCCCCCTCCTCAAGGGGGAATAATTGGAAAAGGACAGAAAGGAACATAAGCACGGGCTGCACTTCCACGATACCGGCACAGGCACCGCGGCCGATGTGGAAGCCGTGATGAAGAAATATGACAGGGAATCGAATGTCAGGATATGGACAGGCATTCCCAAGCTGGTCATCAGAGCCATAATGGTGGCCTTCTCGCTTTACTGCATAATAGATGCCGTTTTTCTGACGACACTTCCGGAAATAAGGCTTTCCGTCTTCATGGGGATGATAGTATTCCTGGGCTTTCTGACCTTTCCTGTGAGAAAAGGCGTGGAAAGGCCCAATCACATGCCCTGGTATGATATCATCCTGCTCGTACTGGGCTCCGGAGCCTTCTTCTTCTACGCGGCGAATGCGATGGAAGCCATAAGGCTTTCAGCCAGAATAATAAGGGAACCGGTCTTCATGATCGCCGGTGTCATAGCAATCCTAGCCCTCGCAGAGCTCTGCCGCCGCTGTGTCGGTCTTCCGATACTTTTTGTCGCGGGAGCCCTTCTCATATATACATTCTCCACAGGACTCGATGTCCTGCAGGTTGTGAGAACCCTCTTCTATACGACGAACGGCATATTCAGTGCACCTGTACAGGTCTGCGTCAAGTTCATCGTGATCTTCATCATCTTCGGCGCTTTCCTTGAACGGACGGGAGTCGCTGATTTCTTCATCCGTTTCGCCAATGCCGCCGTGGGCAGATTCTCAGGCGGGCCGGCAAAGGTGGCTGTCGTCGCCAGTGCGCTCGAAGGCATGGCATCCGGGTCGTCAGTGGCCAATACGGTAGGCTCCGGATCAATAACGATCCCGATGATGAAGAGGATGGGATACCGCCCCGAGTTCGCTGCGGCAGTGGAGGCGGCAGCCTCTACCGGAGGACAGATCATGCCTCCGATCATGGGAGCCGCGGCATTCCTGATGGCGGAATTCACTGGAGAGCCTTACGGGACGATAGCTGTCAGGGCAATCCTGCCAGCCATCCTCTATTTCACAGGAATCTTCATAGCTGTGCATCTCGAGGCGAAGAAGCTGGGAATGAAAGGCATTCCAAAGGATGAGCTTCCGAAGGCAAGGGAACTGGTCAAAGAGATATACCTCCTCATTCCGCTGGTAGTGCTTGTATACCTCGTCGGTTCAAACACCTTCACGATGGCCTACTCCGCCACGATAGCCATTGTGGCCGCCGTGATAGTCGGAGCACTCAACAGAAGGGAGAGGCTGACCTTCACCCGCTTCCTGGATGCACTGGAGAATGGAGCACGCTCATCCATAACAGTCGTTGTGGCATGCGGCATAGCCGGTGTGATCGCGGGATGCATCACTGTCACCGGGCTGGCCTCAAAACTTCTAGGAGCGATAGTCGCCCTCTCCGCCGGCCATGTGATAGTAGCCCTTTTCCTGACGATGATCTGCTGCATCATCCTCGGCATGGGAGTTCCGACGACAGCCAACTACTGCATCATGGCCGCAACCTGTGCCCCGATCCTGATGGATCCGTCTCTTGGGGTCACGAAGATGGCTGCGCATTTCTTCGTCTTCTACTTCGGAATAGTCGCCGACATAACCCCGCCGGTAGCACTGGCTGCATATGCGGGAGCCGCAATAGCGAAATCGAATCCGATGAAGACCGGACTCACAGCGACAAAGCTCGCCATAGCCGCATTCATCGTCCCATATGTCTTCGCCTTCTCTCCGCAGATGCTCTTCATCGACGTCTCCGGTCCTGCTGAGATCATCCAGATATGCATAAGTGCGCTGTGCGGACTCTTCGGCGTCGCGGCTGCACTGAATGGCTTCTTCATAAGGAAGATACCGATGCCGCTGAGGCTGATCCTTCTCATAGGAGGACTCTGCATGATCATCCCAGGGACAGTCACTGATCTCATTGGCCTTCTGATGATAGCCTGCACTGCGGT
>CASEZU010000077.1 GCA_949292445.1 uncultured Spirochaetales bacterium
CCCTCAGTAATGATAATGGCCTGTTTCCGGAACAATCCGTTGGATCCGATAGTAAATTCTGCATTCAAAGGATTAATAATCGCAGCTGACTAATAAAGTAATCCCCAATTACAAAGCTCCGCAGCAGAAAAGACATCACCGGTGATCAGTTTCCTGCTATTATCCATAAGGAAGCCCTGATGACGGAACGGACCTATATCGCGATAGACCTCAAATCATTCTATGCCTCTGTCGAATGCCGCGAGAGAGGTCTCGATCCCATGGACACGGCACTCGTCGTCGCAGATGAAAGCAGGACGGACAAGACAATATGTCTTGCCGTCTCACCGGCACTGAAATCATATGGGATACCAGGCCGCTGCCGCCTCTTCGAAGTGAGGGAAATGGTCAGAGATGTCAACGCATCAAGGCGGAGGAAAGCACCCGGAGGGTGTCTTCGGCGCAAATCGGCAAGTGCTGCGGAGCTTGCCTCCGATCCGTCGCTTGAGCTCGGCTTCATCGCGGCACCGCCGAGGATGGCCCTTTATATTGACTACAGCACGAGAATATACAGGATATACCTCAGGCACATAGCTCCCGAGGATATCCATGTCTATTCCATCGATGAGGTTTTCATCGATGCGACTGACTATCTCCAGCTCTATAGCCTCTCAGCACATGACTTCGCCATGAAGCTCATACTTGAAATACTCAGCGAAACAGGCATAACCGCCACAGCTGGAATCGGAGATAACCTCTACCTCGCCAAGGTGGCGATGGATATAATGGCAAAGCACATTCCGCCTGATGAAAACGGAGTCAGGATCGCGGAACTCGATGAGATGAGCTACCGCCGCGAGCTCTGGACACACCGCCCGCTCACTGACTTCTGGCGCATAGGGCACGGCTATGCACGGAAACTGGAAGAAAGAAGGCTCTTCACCATGGGGGACATCGCCTGCTGCTCAATCCGCAATGAGGAAATGCTCTACAGGCTCTTCGGCGTGAATGCCGAGCTCCTCATTGACCATGCATGGGGCTGGGAGCCCTGCACGATTAAGGATATAAAGGAATACCGGCCGGATTCCAGCAGCATAGGTTCAGGACAGGTGCTGCAGTCTCCGTACAGCTTTGCCAAGGCCCGCATTGTGGCGAAGGAGATGGCAGATGCCCTCTCGCTTGATCTCGTAGACAGGCGCCTAGTGACAAGCCGCATCGACCTTGTAGTCGGATATGATCAGGTGAACATGAACGGGAATTATGACGGCAGGACAAAGAGGGATCACTACGGGCGCACCATCCCGAAAAGCGCCCATGGCTTTGTCACATTCAGATCCAGGACCTCATCAGCGCGGAGGATCATCAATGCAGCCGCTGAAATCTTCGACAGGACGGTGACCCCCTCGCTGCTTGTGCGGAGGCTCTATATAACGGCAGCCGATGTGATACCCGAGGCGCTGAACGAGGAAGCGGCAAGGCAGCCCGATCTCTTCGAGGATCATGAGCTGGAAGAGAAAAAAAGAGAAGCGGAACTCCGGGAAACGGAAAAAGAGAGGAGACTTCAGGATGCGACGCTCAGCATCAAACAGAGATTCGGGAAGAACGCCCTTCTCCGCGGAATGAGCTTCGAGGAAGGCGCGACGGCAAGGGAACGCAACTGCCAGATAGGGGGACATCGGGCATGAAAGGCCCTTACGACGGCATCATCGGACTGCCGCATCATGAGCCGGAGAATCATCCCCGGATGCCGAGAGCGGACAGGGCCGCACAGTTCTCCCCCTTTGCCGCGCTATCGGGATACAGCGATGCGATACGGGAAACCGGAAGATTGCGGGAAAAGAGGACAATCCTCGGCGATGAGGCCAGAGTGGAACTCGACGGAATGCTCCATCTTATCGGAGAGGGGAAAGGACCCGTTACAGTGCATGCTGAGCACTATCACACATACAATGGAAAAGACGGGGAAGACGGGCGCTATGTGACAACTGAAGGAATTGTAATGGAAGTCACGGAAGACGGCACGCTTCACCTTGCCGGAGGGGAAACAATAAAGGCAGAGGATATCAGAAAACTAACTATAATGGATAATATTTAATTCCGTTAAAGGAATATTTTATTTTCATATAAATATTGCATGTCAGTTTTCTCTGACTATAACATAGTTTTTATCTACAACTGCTGGATTCAATGTCAATATTGACACTATCACTTCAAAGTGTTAACAAAAATCCGAAAAAGGATCGCAGCAATGAATCTTGTCAGGAAGATATATTCGAGGGTATTTCAGAAAGCGTTCAGGATAGCCATCCCGCTTCTCCCATACAGGAAGCCGGAGGTGCTCAACAGCATAGATGAGCTTCCTTCGCTCTTCAGCAGGCAGGGAATAAGAAGGGTTCTCCTTGTCACCGATAAAGGAATAAGGGGAATGGGCCTCACGGAAAGGCTGGAAACGCTCATGGCACAGAACGGGATAACCCTTGCTGTCTATGATTCAACAGTTGCAAATCCGACGACCGACAATGTCGAGGAGGCCAGACGCCTCTACATCTCCTCCGAAGCAGAAGCCATCATCGGCTTTGGCGGCGGTTCCTCGATAGATGCGGCCAAAGCGGTCGGAGCACGTATTGCTTACCCGAAGAAACCTCTTGCCAAGATGGAGGGAATCATCAGGGTATGGAGGAAGATCCCACTCCTGATAGCCATTCCGACAACAGCCGGCACAGGCAGTGAGACAACGCTCGCGGCAGTCATCGTCGACAGCCGGACAAGACACAAGTATCCGATCAACTCCTTCCCGCTCATCCCCCGTTATGCGGTGCTCGATCCGGAAGTGACGAGGACTCTGCCGCCATCACTCACAGCCTCCACAGGACTCGATGCCCTCACACATGCCGTTGAGGCATACATCGGCGGTTCCACGACAAAGGAGACAAGAGCTGAGGCACTGGAAGCGGTGAGTCTCATCTTCTCCTCACTGACCGCGGCATACCATGACGGCAGCAACATGCTGGCAAGGCGCAATATGCTCCGTGCGGCCTTCCTCGCGGGATCGGCTTTCACTGTATCCTATGTGGGCTATGTGCACGCCGTGGCGCACTCGCTGGGAGGGAAGTACAATGTGCCGCACGGACTTGCAAATGCAGTCCTGCTCCCATATGTACTGGAGAAATACGGAAAGAGCGCGGAAAGGAAACTCGCAGAACTTGCTGACGCAGCCTCAATCGGAAGCGGAACGGATCATGAGAAAGCAGCAGCGTTCATAGCCGCCATCAGGGCGATGGAACGCGAGATGCGCATCCCTGAAAAGCTCAGGGGAATCCGCAGGGAGGACATTCCGGAGCTTGCCGCCTATGCGGACAAGGAAGCGAATCCGCTCTATCCGGTTCCTGTGCTGATGGATGCGAAGGAACTCGAGGTCTTCTATTACAGCGTGATGGAAGAGAATGTATCAGGCATAGCCACCACAGCTTAGTGAGCTCTGCTTACCATAGGAATGGGCCTCCATGTTCCATGAGGCCCATTTTCTTATATTTTAAGAAATTACAATTTATAAGTACAGCTGATATCAATATTCAAGCACAGTACCGGATATCTTCTCTCCTGGCCGGAACACCACAGTCTGCCCCCAGCCTTCACAGCCGCAGATGGTGAAGCTGTCTGTCGGAGAACCCCATTCATAATGGCTTATGAGGAGAATATGGTCACCGATCCTGAAACCTTCCGCCTGCTCCATGGGTATTGGCCTTTTATGATGATTGCTCATCACCGTCTCACGGCTTACGGGAATCTCTCCCGAAAGGCTTATGACAGTGACAAGCGAACCGAAACCGTCGAATTCTGCCGACGTCTCCGTGCTGCTGTTCTCCGCCGCCTGATTATAATGCCTTGATATCCTCGAGCCATGGATGGCTGTATGCTCTCCTCCGAATGTGCGTATCCAGACATTGTTCCGGTCTGAGATGAAGCGCACAGTATCAGTACCGTCAGCTGAGACCTTGCCGCTTTCTGAGAAGTGGAGGTGGAACTCCGCACTGTGCTTTCCCGAGGAGTAGAGCTCATCAGCCACGACAATTATAGATGGAGACAGCACTATTATCTTCCTTGAGACGAACACACCGTCCCGGAAATACCCGAGATGACCTCCTGTGATGTATCCGTATCCATCCTTCTCACGTGCCTCAAAACCGTAGCGGCGGCTCATCTTCGAATACTCCCAGCTGTCAAGATGCGTATAGCTGTCCCTGCCATCGACAGTGATGACGTTATGAGCATGGGAATCCTTGAACTCATAGCGCTCAGGTTTATCGACATAGGTGAAGCGGCCAGGATCAATGAGGATGTCCTCACCGTTCGCGAAAAGATCGAAATGCGTCTGATCCGCATGGCCATGGCCGGCACCGAGCGTGCCGTTCTTAAAGGAAAGGTACATCCCGTCCTTCCTGTAAACCGCACGGCCAGAATCGGGGAAGGAGAAGACAAGCGACTCAGGGGCCCTCTTATCCATGGCCTCGTATTCAAGAGCCGCATCGATGCCTGTATCCCAGAGCGCATCAAATGTCATGTGATCCTCTCCGAAATACCTCAGCACAGGATCCTTGAAGAGCCAGGCGCTCTTTTCGGTTATATCACGCTGATCTATATCATCGCTGTCCCCAGACATCGGTTCAGAGCCATCCGGCTTCTGCAGAAGAGCCGATGCACGCGCAAGGCTGTAAATACGCTCCTCCATCCCCTCTGGGAGCTCTATGCCGCAGTGCCTGGAGAGTATCAGGACATCCTGGAAGCACTGCAGGACCTCATTGTGGTACATGGCGCTCTGCTCCCAGTGCACGCCGTCGTCATACACCTGCATCCTCAGTTCAATGTCGAGCCTCCTAAGTGCCTCCTTCCTCCACTCAAGCGTGCGTTCAGTTTCCGGCATGACAAGGGAGGCCTCGAAAAGGCCGTGATTGGAGATGATCCCCCAGTTGGAGATCCTGTTGTAGCTGTCCCAGACAGTCATTATATACTCAGCATGATCTGCCATTGAGAGCGAGAAAGCATCGATCACTTCCTCCGTGAGGTGGGGAGAATGGCGGAAGAACTGGATCGCCTTGGTCCAGTACTCCATGCGGAACCCCGCCTCGATGCTCCTCCAGGCCTTCTGTGCTCCGGGATCTGAGCGCCTGACGGTGCCGGTCCATCCTAAAAGCTCCTTGGCAAAGGCCTTGGCATACTTCTCATCCCCCGTCATCGCATAGGCCTCGCCATAGCATATCCAGTGGCGCATGCGGTTGAACGCATAGATGAATTCAGGATCATCGCCCGGCTGCCTGAGCCAGTCTATGTCACCGTCGAATACCACAGGGACCTGCGTCTGCTCAAGATCCCAACGAAGTGTGAACATATAGCGCTGAGAGGCCGCATCATCGGCAGTCCTGATGACTTTCTCCGCTTCAGCGGGAGAATACCTGAGGGCATATTCCGCACATTCCCTCATTCTCTCTGTATCGAAAAAAAGGCGCCTGAAGAAGAATCTTTCCTTGTCCATACAGACAAAATGTGCCTCTTTCCTCCTGTTGTCAACGACAGTATTGTCATTGCAAGGGAGAAAAGTGATGACAAACAGCAGCAGTGTAATGCTAGAATCTTGCTATGATCGCGATAAGAATAAAGAACGGCAGCAAAGTGCTGATCGAGAAACAGGGAAACGATGAGGCATATGCCGTATACAGGGAAGAGTATCATGACGGTGATACGATTGAACTTGACTTCTCCGCAGAAGGCCTCTACTGGGTAAACACGGATGCCGCGCTTTTCCCGGCACTCCTCTGGTGCAGGGGCACATATGCATTCCCCGTCCCCTTCGGAGAAGCAAAGCAGCCATATCATCCGGCCTCATTCACAGGCGGCATTCACCTCATTCAGGTGAGAAAAGCGAAGGACGGAGAGAGCTTGAACTTCCGCAACCTTGCCCTCAACCCCTGCGACTGGCACGGGAACTCGGCGCTCTATCCGCACACATATGCGAATGTGGAGACAAGGGGCGAATCCGTCTTCGCATCACGCAACGCAGTGGATGGCCTCATAGCCTCCGACAGCCACGGCGGCTATCCCTGGACAAGCTGGGGGATCAACAGGGATCCGGAGGCGGAGATGACCGTCGACTTCGGACGCCCGGTGGACATTGAGGATATCATCTTCTACGACAGAGCAGATTTTCCCCACGATGCCTGGTGGACAGAAGCCACGCTCTCATTCTCCGACGGAAGCTCGGTGAAAGTACCGCTCACAAAGCGCGACGGCGCACAGGATACCGTGCATGTCGGGAAGAAGGGAATCACATCGTTTACTGTATCGCACCTCATAAAGGCTGATGATCCGTCACCTTTCCCGGCACTGGTGCAGATAGAGGCATGGGGACGTGAACATGAATAAGAGAATACTGCAGGGCGTGGTGATTCTCATTGTGCTGATCCTCATCGGTGCCGTCTTCATCGCAAAGAGGGCACAGGGAGGAGGAACGGAATCACTGCAGAGCGCCATCGACAGCAATGCCAGCTCGCTGCAGGGCAGCCGCACCCCGCTTGAGATAACAGGCTTCTCCCCCGATATGCTGAAAAGCAGCGGCAAGCCCATGATCATCGTGATGGGAGAAAGCTGGTGCCAGCCATGCCTGAGGATGATGCCGGACCTCAACGAACTGAACCGCACCGTCGAGGATGTCGAGATACGCTACATGGATCTCGAGGAAAACGAGGAGGCATTCCAGTACTTCCCGATCAGGGTCACACCGACAATAGCGGTGTTCGCCCCTGGAGGAGAGCCGTTCACGCCGCCGGAGGATTCCGCGATAGACTACATCCTCTACACCTACCGCGACACAGGGGAGCATGCGCTGACAATACACGAGGGATATCTCACACGCACACAGCTTGAGACGATGATAGAGGATCTGAGAAATGCTGGACAGTCTGCTGACATCGCTCTCTGAGAGCATCGCTGCAAGCGGCTGGCTCTCCACCATCATAGCGCTTGCCGCCGGTCTCATCACCTCGATAACCCCATGCGCGCTCTCACAGGTGCCGCTCGTGCTGGGATATGTCGGCAAGGAAGCCTCACCGGGCAAGGCCTTCAGGCTGTCACTTGTCTATGCGCTCGGAACCGCCGTGACATTCACAGCTTTCGGCATCGCGGCCGCGCTGCTGGGCACACTCATTGGCAATGCAGGAAGATGGTGGTATCTGGTGCTGGGAATCCTGATGGTGCTGATGGCATTGCAGATGTGGGGGATCATCAATGTGATCCCCTCCACATACCTTGCGGCCATGAACAGGAGAAGGGGCTATATCGGGGCCCTTGCCGCAGGAGTACTGGGCGGAATCTTCTCCTCCCCCTGCTCCACACCGGTGCTTGTCGTACTGCTCTCAATTGCAGCGACTGAGGGGGAGGTCATCCGCGGAGGCTTTCTCCTCCTTCTCTACTCCATTGGCTGCACTGCCCTCGCCGTTGTGCTGGGATCATCTCCGGCACTCATACGGAAACTGGGCTCGAAGTCATCATTCAGGACCGCAGGGAAAGTCCTCAATGCAGTGCTCGGTATAATCGTCCTCGCCATAGGGCTCTACATGCTCTATCTGGCTTTCTGAATCTCAACAGGCTCAGCAAGCTCATCGAAGGTATCCAGGACAAGGGAGAGGAGGAATCCGATGATCTCCTCCTCATCCTGCATCCCCTGATAACCTCCGAGGCTCTCCTTCTCCCCGCAGCCGTAGAGCGACACGACAGGATTGCCGTAGAAGCCTTTCACCCCATACTCGGCCTGCAGCTCCTTCAGGGGCATGCCGATCATCGGTGCCATTGCCCTCAGGTCGTCGCGCTCGATCGAGGCGGCGAAAACATACTTACCGCCGAGATGCACCGTCACAGAATACGGCGCAGCTATCACGACATCAGAGCCCATCAGCTCTGCTCCTCGGTGGTATCTTATCTCCAGGTCCCCGGCCCTGTACACTTTTGCAACTGCCGACTCAGGATCAGGTATTGTCGGGAATGAGCCCGTAATGCTCTCCGCTCTGTCTCTTTTAATGATCATCACACTCTCTCCAGAAGATTCTCCACCGTTATGCCGGAAGTATCGGCAACTCCACGGTGGAGGAATTCGGCGGCAACCGCCTCTCCTATTGTCTCTATCGCCTCATCATCTGTCTCCCCGTAGAGGACGCTGATGACCTCGCTCACCTTTATCTGCTCAAGCGGCCTTGCCGGCACGAAGAGCGTGCGCTGTGCATTCACCGCCATCACCATCCTCGCATCCTCGAGATCGGAAAGATACTTGGCAAGACGCGCTGACGGTACGGCCAGCTTCCGCTGCAGCTCCTTCTGGCTCATGGCCCCATCTCCTTTCTGATACCTGTCAGCTATCAGCAGGAGCGCATTCACCGCCTCTGATATCTGCCTGAACGGAGCTTCCGTATTCCCCATGAGGTAAGTCTTGTCAGGCTGGAACTGATGGACGAAAACCAGCTCAGCGGAGAAGAAGACGGCGAACCAGACAATGTAGAGATACAGGAGCGCCACGAAAATGGAGGCCATGGAGCCGTAGATGACTGAATAGCTCACCATCGTGGATGTTATGGTGCGGAAGACCGCAGTGGCTATGATCAGCGAGATTATGCATGTAGCAGAGCCTATGGCAGCGGAGCCGAAGCGTATCTTCGCATTCGGGACAGCGAAGAAGAGCAGGAAAAGAAGCAGCCAGCCTATTGCGAACATCAGCACGGAATAGAGAAAGTTCCCCGTCACCTCATCGCCGATGACAATGGTCCTCAGCGTATCGCCGACCATGCTCTGGAAAGCGAACACCGCAACGACAATGAATGCGCCGAGAATGAGGAGCGTGAGGAATGCGGTGAAACGCCTGACAGTCCCTGTAGACGGCCTCGTACGGAAAATGCTGTTGATGACCGTGTAGATCTTGTTCACGAGGAGTATGCCGGTGAAGATGAAAGAGACAAGGCCTATGACACCGAGGCTCATCGCATTGGATGAGAACTGCTCGATGTACCCCATGAGCTCATGCCCGGTATTCTCCCCGAACGTCTCCTCCGCGATCACCCCTATGAGCTCCATGAAAGGCTGCAGCACGCCGAAAGCGGAGAGAAAAGCGAAGAGGAACGTGAGGCATGGGATTATCGCAATGAGGGTGGAGTAAACCATTCCCGAAGCCATCAGCGAGATGTTGTCGCGCCCCATGCCGCGGAAGGCAAGGCTGAGAGCCTTCCCATATTCCACCCACCAGTGCGCGAGCCTAGCCATCATTCCATTCGACGGATTATCCTGCATTGCATCCCTTCATAACACCCAGCAGGAAATCGGAGACTGTGCGCATCACCTCATCCCTGTCAGTCTCATTGAGAAGCTCATGCCTGGCCCCCGGGAAAAGCCGCATGCTGACATTCTCAATCCCAGCCTTCTTATACAGGCGGAAGACCTTCTCCACACCCCTGCCGTAATCACCGACAGGATCATCGGTGCCGGAAATGATGAAAAGAGGAATATCCTTCCTGATCCTCCTGGCAAGCTCCGGGCTGTTTGCAGTGAATGATCCCTCGATCAGATCAGCGAAGAAGCCGGAGGAACATGTGAAGCCGCAGAGAGGATCCTCATCATACTTCCTCACCTCCTCCCTGTCTCTGGAGAGCCAGGCAATCTCCCCCTCTCCGGGGAAGTGCTTCACATAGCTTCCGAAAGCGAGCCTGTTCATAAAGGGATCAGGCATGCGTGAACCGTATTTCCGCGCCCTGTAAAGCGCAATCCGCCGCCCGGCCTTTCCGGCAATGCCCTGGGAGCCGCCTGTACCGCAGATGACAGCGGCAGCATAGTATTCCGAGTGCAGGCCGAGGCAGGTACGCGCAATGAACGATCCCATGGAATGTCCGAAAAGGAAATGCGGCACTCCGGGATACTCACTCTCTATGAGGCGGTCCACGGCCAAGGCATCCTCCGTGACACTCTTCCAGCCGCCGCTTTCGGAAAACCAGCCCTTCTCATCCTCCTCCTTCGTGAATCCATGCCCTCTGTGATCCTGGGCATAGACAGTGAAGCCGAGGCCGTTGAGATACTCAGCGAAAGCCCCGTATCTGAGGCTGTGCTCAGCCATTCCATGATTTATATGAACTGTGGCGATGGTATTGTCAGCCTTCCATACGCGAAGGAAGAGCCTGTGTCCGTCATCAGATCTGAGATATCTTTCCTCCATC
This sequence comes from uncultured Spirochaetales bacterium, assembly GCA_949292445.1. Next base: position 10,221 of record CASEZU010000077.1, read on the forward strand.
TGCTCCTCTCTAAAGGGAGGATAACTGCAAAGATGCCCGATGGCAATAAGAGGAAGGACAAATCGGGGCTTCTGAGCATGCAGAAAGCCCCTGAGCAGATGATCAGCCCTTGATTCCGGTCATTGCAAGCGACTGGATGAACTGCTTCTGGAATATGATGAATATCACAAGGACGGGAAGGGTCATGAGCGATGAGAACGCGAATATCTGTCCCCAGAAAATGTAGACATCTGTCGAGAGAGCCCTCAGCGCCAGCGGAAGGGTCCTCCATGTCTCATCCCTTGTGACCAGTGTCGGCCAGAGCACATCGCCCCAGATCCTTATGAATCCCATGATGGCGACAGTGGCGACAATCGGCTTGGAGAGCGGAAGCATTATCTTCCAGAACACTCCTGAATACTTCTCTCCGTCAACGACCGCGGCCTCCACAAGCTCCTTCGGCATGCCCTTGAAATGGCTGTAGTAGAGGAAGATGAACATCGGGTAGCCGACAGATGGTATCGCGAGGCCCCAGATCGTGTTCATCAGCCCCATCGAATTCACGACGATGAACTTGTTGATGATCACGGACTCCGTGGGAACGACGGCGAGCGCTATGATCAGCGAGATCAGGATACTCTTGCCACGGAACTCAAGCAGTCCGAGCGCATAGCCGATCATCGCGTTGATTATCACAGCAAGAGCCACATTGAGTATGGCGATGAGGGCAGAGTTCTTGAAGAATCTCAGGAACTGACCTTCCACCATGATCGTAGTGTAGTTATCGAAGCTGAGATGCCCTGTAGGCAGGAAAGCCTTTATTGTGGACATGTCGCTCACGATCTGCGTGTCCGTCTTGAATGACGATACGAACATATAGAGTATCGGAAGGACGAAGACACAGGCGACAGCAACATAGAGGACCATGCTTACAGTCTTCATGGTCAGAGTTCTTGTTTTGGACATTGCCTGCATATCATTTCTCCCTCATCAGATAGTTCTGCAGCAGTGATATCGCCAGGACGATCATGAAGAAGACCACGGCGATCGCAGA
>CASEZU010000078.1 GCA_949292445.1 uncultured Spirochaetales bacterium
GGAACATATGCAGATGCAAACCTGGGCGGAATCCTCGGCATGGGCGGAATCGGCGGTTCTGTCACGATAAAGAATTCATCCAACACCGGTGCTGTCGTGAACGAAATTGATAATGTGCTTACAGGGCTCGGCGGTATACTCGGAACATTCACATTCACAGTAGGACAGAATAATGAACTGTATATCGAGAACTGCCGCAGCGACGGAACGATAACAAGCAATGCCCCGTACACAGCTGCCGGCCTCGAGAAAAACAGATATGCACAGGGCGGTATTGTCGGATACCTGAAAACAGAAAGCAATACAGAGATAACAGATTCCGCCGGCTCTGATGATGTTACCCTGCCTGAAGGACATGTCTACGGATCAATAGCTGGATGCGTCTCTACAATGGGAACAGGAAAAACTCATTCATTCAATTTTACGGAAATTACGGATATCGATGCACCTTTCGGCATAATCTATCAGAACAGGAACAATCCATACAGCTACGAATTCAAGAACATGAGAACTGATGTGCTCCGTCACGGCGGTGCGCCGAACAAGGAGGAAAACTCTGCAGGAACATTCGATCTCTCAGGATCTGAAATCACCGAGCTTATAAGGATCAATACTTCAGCAGCCGGCAATTCAGGCCCGGGAGAAATCATTCTTGTAAACGGAGCTGTTGAAACACTTGTGATATACCCAGACGGCGCATGGCCCAGCGGCTCTAACCCAAGGCCGGAATACACATTGCAGGGAACAGCTCTCGAAAAGTGGAAGAATCCAACTTACAATGACAGTACTGGACAAGGACGTGAGTTCATCATCAATGATGAGGTTCTTACTGGTACTGAAGGTACATTGAATATGTAAGCAGAAGGCCAGAATGGCGAGGTTTTTCCAGACCGGTCCTCTGTAAAGCTGCTGCATGCTTTATCCGCCGGGGGTTATTGCTCCCGGCATTTATTTATCATATGTTTTTTACATACTCCCCTATCAAAACAGATCTGAGAAAGATCGTAAGCCGCTTTGCCCAGTGCCGCCAGACACCAGTCAGATTCATGTGCTTTCCTGTTGACAAGCCCGGAGAGGAGTCATATCATCAAATCAACAATTAAGCATTTGTTTAATTGTTATAGGAGGAGATGAATGAAAAAGACATACAGCATTGAAGTCGACTGCGCCAACTGCGCGAACAAGATGGAGGCAGCTGCTCAGAAGACAGATGGAGTCAAGGCATGCTCCGTGAACTTCATGATGCAGAGGATGACCGTCGAGTTCGACGAAAATGCCGACAGGAAAACTGTCATGGAAAAAGTCAGGCACAACTGCAAGAGAGTCGAGAGCGGCTGCGAGGTCTTCATCTGAGAGGTGCATGATGAACAGGAAACAGCTCCGGATGCTTGTCAGGATAATAATAGCCTCAGTCATGTTCATAGCCCTTCAGCTGATCCCTGTACCGGGCGTGCTGAAAGCTGTGCTTTACATGGCTACCTATCTCGTGATAGGCGGCGATATCCTCATCAAGGCGGTGAAAGGAATAATCCGCGGCCAGGTCTTCGATGAGTGCTTTCTGATGGCTACGGCCACAGTTGGTGCGATTGCGCTCGCAGTCTACGAGAAAAGCGGTGATTATACAGAGGCGATAGCGGTCATGCTCTTCTACCAGATCGGTGAGCTTTTCCAGAGCTACGCAGTCGGAAAGAGCCGGAAGAACATCACCGAGCTGATGGACATACGCCCTGATTACGCCAATATAGAGAAAGACGGAAAGCTGGAAAAAACTGATCCCGATAATGTTCCTGTCGGCAGCATCATCGTAGTGCAGCCTGGGGAGAAAGTCCCCATCGACGGCATTGTCACAGAGGGCTCATCAACACTTAATACGAGCGCTCTCACAGGAGAGAGCATCCCCAGGGAAATACATGAAGGTGATGAGATAATCTCCGGCTCCATCAACATGACGGGAGTATTGAGGATAAGGACTGAGAAGGAATTCGGAGAGTCGACTGTCTCAAAGATACTCGACCTAGTGGAGAATGCCAGCTCAAGGAAATCGAAATCCGAGGATTTCATTGCCAAGTTCGCAAGGGTCTACACCCCTGCAGTCTGCATCGGAGCGCTGCTGCTTGCTGTCATTCCCCCTCTCGGGAATATCCTCATGGGCAATGTTCCCGGATGGGAGACCTGGATATACCGTGCCCTCACCTTCCTCGTCATAAGCTGTCCATGCGCGCTCGTCATCTCCATTCCCCTCTCCTTCTTCGCAGGCATCGGAGGAGCGAGCAATGCCGGCATACTCGTAAAAGGCTCGAACTATCTGGAGACTCTCTCAAAGACAGGCATCGTCGTCTTCGACAAGACGGGAACGCTCACGAAGGGAGTATTCGAAGTCTGCGGAATACACCACAGCACGATGGAAGATCACATCCTGTTGGAATATGCCGCTCTGGCTGAAAGTGCTTCCTCTCACCCCATCAGCAGAAGTTTGCAGAAAGCCCACGGCAAGGAAATAGACAGGACAAGAGTATCGGACATCGAGGAGATAAGCGGAAACGGTGTCACGGCAGTGGTCGACGGGCACAGCGTCGCCTGCGGCAATGACAAGCTGATGCACCACCTGGGGCTTGAGCCCATCCCCTGCCACAGCACAGGAACGATCATACATGTGGCCATAGACGGAGAATACGCAGGGCACATTGTCATCTCCGACATCGTGAAACCGGAAGCTGCCGAGGCAATCAGGAAACTGAAGAGCTCCGGCATCAGGAAAACGGTGATGCTCACAGGGGATACGGGAAAAGTCGCAGAGAAAGTCGCAGCCGAGCTCGGCATCGATGAGGTATGCAGCGATCTGCTTCCGGCAGACAAGGTCGAGAAGGTCGAGGCCCTCCTAAAGGAAAAGAGCAGCAGGGAAAAGCTCGCATTCGTCGGCGACGGAATCAACGACGCACCGGTACTGCGCCGTGCGGATATCGGAATCGCAATGGGTGCAATGGGCTCAGATGCCGCGATCGAGGCGGCAGATGTTGTGCTGATGGATGATGACCCGATGAAGATCGCAAAGGCCATAAGGATAGCGAGAAAGTGCCTGCGGATCGTCTATGAGAACATTGTATTCGCAATAGGCATCAAAGTGATCTGCCTTGCTCTCGGGGCGGCCGGCATCGCCAACATGTGGCTCGCCATCTTTGCCGATGTCGGCGTCATGGTCATTGCCGTCCTCAATGCGATCAGGGCACTCTTCGTAAAGAAACTATAAGCCATGGCTCTTCCTCCGCGCGAGGGGAAGAGCTACAATTCCTTCCATGGACCTCACATTCAGAATGGCGGAGTGTGATGACACCCCGCTAATCCTCACTTTCATCAGGGAACTTGCGGAATATGAAGGACTTCTCGAGCAGGTAAGCGCCACGGAGGAGATACTCTCCCATTCCCTCTTCGAGATGAGAAAAGCGGAAGTGCTCTTTCCCGTGCTTGACGGGAAGGAGATAGGATTCGCCCTCTTCTTCCATAACTTCTCTACATTTCTGGGAAAACCCGGCCTGTACATCGAGGACTTGTATATCCGGCCGGAGTACAGGGGAAATGGATATGGCACCAGGGTGATCAGGAAGCTCTGCTCCATCGCACTCGAACGCGGATGCGGGCGTGTGGAATGGTGGTGCCTCGACAGCAACAGGCCCTCGATAGAGTTCTACCTCGGCCTCGGCGCCGAAAGGATGGATGACTGGACTGTCTACAGGCTCACCGGAGACACCCTGAAACAGCTTGGACAAGATTATTACTTGTAAAAACAGCAATTTTCCCTGATTTATTTCTTGTAAAAACCGATAGTTCTATCTGATTATTACTTGAAGATTTTCAATTATCATCTTGCTGCATAACAAGTTATGCATATGGGGAGACTTGCCGGCAGATATGACGGGATCAGGGTCGTGCCGGTTTATGCCATCGCGCATGCCCTGAATCCCGATAGATGAGACGGGCCTGCACAGTGACAGGCCCGGTATGTTACAGAGAAGCTCATCTATCGTTCCCAGCTTCCTGGCATCCTCAAGCGAAGCCTTCGCATTCTCCACGGACGCTGCGGATGCGGAGATATTCCAGTACGCCTCCGTCACCGCCTCCTCAAGACCTGCCCAAGTGCTCTGAAAATCGAGACTGGCAGCCTCGCCTGAAAGCCGCCGCGATTCATTGTCAGTTATCATCGGGCCATCGAATGTGAAGGATGCCGTGGCACCCGCTGTCACTGAAAGTCCGGAGAAAGCCGTCTCGCTGAGCGTTCCCCCTCCATAGGCGCTGCCGTCAGCGCCTGGAAAGGATGCCCCTGTTGAAAGCCCTGCATCCAGCGATATCGAAGGCATGAACGTCGTCATCACAGCCTTCTGATTGCGCAGTGCCTGCCCGAGCATCACCCTTGCCGATTCCAGATCGATGCTGTTCTCCTCTGCGGAGGCGATAGCCTCGTCCAGCGTCACGACAGGAACAGCTGCAGCAGACAGCGGCAGCATGAGGCACAGCATGATGAGTGACAATGCTGTTTTTCGCGTCATTTATCCCTCCCTGAGAATAAAAAGATTCACTCTGATTGAATCAGAGAGAGGAGGAGTAAAAAGGAAACGACTGTGTTTTATTCTTTCTGTTTTTGTCATCCGGCTTCACCGGATTCCTGAAATTGTCAGTATCTTGAAAAATTTGCGTCAATATGAACCCGGACTGACAGAGATGAAGATGAACAGCCCTCTCTGACAACTTTCCCGATATGAATTACAATCTGGCCGTGATTCACGAAACAGCTGAGCTCGAGACAGTATTCGATGCCTTTTCCCCTTCAATGCCGGAGAAGAAGACAAGGGAATACAGAACGGAGAGAATGGAAAGGCTTCTCAGGCATCTGGGAAACCCTGAACGCAGTTACAGGACATACCATGTCGCAGGATCGAAAGGCAAAGGCTCGACGGCGGCATATATCGCGGCACTCCTTACAGGGTACGGAGAACGCTGTGGCCTCTACACATCCCCGCATCTCTATACAATCCGCGAGCGCTTCACGCTCTCAACATCCTTCTTTCCCGAAAAACTCTACACAGACACCTGCAGCATGCTGCTTGAGGCTGTGAAGGATTTCCGCCATCCAGCCAGTCTGGGACCGGAGAAACCGACAGTCTTCGAGATGTATACCGCATACGGCTACATGCTTTTCCGGGAAGCGGGATGCACTGCGGCAGTCATAGAAACGGGAATCGGAGGACGCCTGGATGCGACGAACACGATAAATCCCGAAGCCGTCTTCCTCACCCCGGTGGAACTGGAGCATACCGATCTGCTGGGAGACACGATCGGAAAGATCGCCGGGGAGAAAGCGAAGATCATCAGGCCGGGAACGCCTGTCTTCGTCTCAAGACAGCGGGAAGAGGCTGCCGCCGTCTTCAGGAAAGAAGCTGAGCTGAACGCTGCTCCGATAACCTTCCTCGATGAGGCTGTGCGGAATATAAAGAGAGAGACGGCTGCAGATGGTGAGCATGCCTCCTTCTCAATTGATGATGAAGATTTCAGCATCAGGCTCTCCATGGCAACCGGAGCAATGGCGGAGAACGCCGCACTGGCAATGCTGGGGGCAAAGCGCATGTCATTTCTCACGGAGGAAGGAATACGCCTGCTCGAAAAGACGCAACTTCCCGGAAGATTCGAGAAACGGATCATCGGGGGGCATCTGGTGATAGCGGACACGGCACACACTCCGGCCTCGGCTGCATCCAGCGTCGAGGCATTCAATGCTCTATCAGGAGGAAGAGAAGCGTCGCTCGTATTCGCCCTCACCGCAGGAAAGGATGCCGCTCACATACTCCGGGTGCTGCTGCCACGCTTTGAGCACGTCATCATTTCCAGGCCCGGCACATACAAGAAAAACGATCCCCATGGTCTCTGGGCGGAAGCCCGGAGGATGTTCCCGGAAAAGGACATACGGCTTGTAGAAGATCCTGATGAGGCACTGGATAGCGCGCTCGCCCTCTCCTCTGATATACTCGTCACAGGCTCTTTCTATCTTGCAGGAGAGATGGAAAAGCTGAGGAAGGGAAATGAGCCTTAACTGGAAGGAACTTGAGCTCATACTCTCGGAGATGCCTCTCGAGGGGAGCTACATACAGAAGATAACGGAGCACAGCGTGTCCTCCTTCACATTCTCCATGTTCTCGCGCACTGAGAAAGCCTGGCTGATGTATGCAGAGGTTTCCACGCCCTATGCGCGCGTATGCAGGACGGGAATCATGAGGAAGAAGAACAGGAACATGCAGCGCTTCACGCAGTACATGAACGCACATGTCGTCGGCAGGAAGGTCGAGAGTGTCAGACAGTATCCGTATGACAGGGCATTCTCAATGGATCTCCGTTCCGGCACGGACATGATCAGGATGCACATCAGGCTCTACTCCGGCCCCGGAGCCAACATCATCATCACGGACAGCTGCGACAATATCCTCGAACTTCTCTACAGAAGGCCTCAGCGCCATGAGGAGAAGGGAGAGAAGCTGGTCATTGATGAACGGACGGATGAGGGCCCGAGAAAATTCACGGTGCGCGAATATGACACTCCGACATTCTCGGAATACATCGACCGCGTATCATCAATAGAATCCTCGGACGAAAGGCGCGCTGAACTTGAGGAGAGAATCAGAGAGAAGCGCGATAAGGAGATCGCCGCGCTCAGGGAGCGCCTCGCAAGGCAGAGGAAACGGGAGGAGGAGACAAGGGGCTTCGACGAGACGAAGCGCATTGCGGACCTCCTCGCAATTTCCATCTGGAGCGTGCAGAAGGGAATGCGGAGCGTGGAGCTCGATGACTGGGAAAGAGGCGGGAAAATCTCCGTTTCCCTCGATCCGGCGCTCTCCCCTAATGAGAACCTTGAGAAGCTCTATCAGCGCTACAGGAAGGACAGGAGAGCCTCGGAGCTTGCCCGCGAGGAGATCGAGAGGACAGAGGCTGAGATAAGGGAAACTGAGGAGAAATACAGAGCTCTTCTTGAAGGCGCCTCCGCGGAGAAACTCAGGAAGGAAGCCGAGAAGCCGAAAGACAGGAGAAAGGATGAGGAGAAGAAACC
>CASEZU010000079.1 GCA_949292445.1 uncultured Spirochaetales bacterium
GATGAATCATTCGATGAACTGTCACCTGCGTGGCGCCGCCGCCTGCTTGAGCTTATTGCAGGATCAGAGCGGAGCTTCCTGATACTCGGCTCCCATGAGATTGCGGAGTATGGGGAGCTCCCCGGGGATGTGATTGCGATAGAGAAGGGAAGGGCCGTGCCTTATGAACGGAAGCCACTTCCTGCATGTCTCCCGGCCATGAGTCCAGGCATGAATGAGCTTTCATGCTCAGATCTGTTCATCAGGCGTTTACACAGGAGTGCCTCAGGCTCCCCCTTCACCCTCGCTGTTCCATCCTTCTCTCTCCGCGGCGGCGAGTGTGTCGTCATCACAGGAGAGAATGGCGCCGGAAAGAGTTCGTTCTCCCGTGTCTTATGCGGGCTTCTGGAGGAGGAAAGCGGATGTGTGTCTCTGAACGGCCGGATGATGAGCCCGAAAGAGCGCAGGCGGAACGTGGCATATCTCATGCAGAATCCATATGAGGAGCTTTTCCTTCCGACTGTCCTCGATGAGGCTAAGAGCACAGGTGCGGCAGATGATGTGATCGCAGCAGCCATCCGCCGCTTCCATCTGGATCCGGAATGGTATACAGCAGAGATCTCCTACGGCAGGGCGAAACTTCTGCAGGCGATGCTTTTCCATCTTCTGGGGCGCCCTTTTGCGGTTTTCGATGAATTCGACAGTTCGCTTACCTATTCCGAGAGCCTCGGGGCAGTGGAGGCTTATCTTTCATCCGGTGCCGGTGTCGTCGTGATAACCCACGACATGACTTTCGCATCGCTTCTTCCCGGGCGTCATATGAGTGTAAAAGAGGGGATTCTTTCATGAATACCAGCAGCTATATTTACGGGACTTCCTTCTTCCACCGGATGGATGCGCGGCCGGAGCTTCTTCTGTCCGTGCTCTATTCCTTTCTTGTGTTCTTCGTGCATTCATGGTATGGCCTTATCCTTTTTGCCTCAGTTCCTGTTCTGGCGTATTGCTTTTCCCTCGGTCCGGCGGAGACATGGCACGGGGTGAGACGTCTTCTTCCTGTGCTTGTGCTTCTTTTCCTTTTTCTGCCATTGCAGGATCGCAGTGGGGTTCCTCTTCTCTCTGCCGGTGGCTATGTCCTTGTCACAGCAGAAGGACTTTACCGCGTATGCCGTCTTGCCTCGAGGTTCATTTCCGTGTCATTTGCCCTGATGCTGCTGATAGCCACAGCGCGCAGCGAGGAACTTGTAAGGGCTCTGCGGTTTTTTCATCTGCCGTATAATTTTTCACTGCTTCTGTCGATGATACTCCGCTTCATTCCGTATCTCGGATCGCTATTTGAGAGCATAAGGGATTCAATGTCATTGCGGCTGCGGGAAGGAAAGCACGGGTTTCCTGTGATGCCTTCGATAACGGCTTTCGCGGTTGCTGCCGTGCGCATGATTCCGGAGACTGCCGCAGCTCTTGAGGAGCGGGGATTCGGCAGCGGAAAAGGCCGCGGTTATGATCGGCAGAAAGGTACTCCTCGTCTGTTCACAGAACTTCTGTTAAGTGCTATTCTCCCGACCATATTCTTTCTCATTGTGAGGTAGAAAATGGCAGAGAAAAGGACTGCTCTTCATCTTAGTCTCGTAGCTGTATCGGCGGCACTTGTCGCCGTATTCACCATTGCCGTGAGGATTCCGGTTCCTGCAACGGCAGGTTATATATCGCTCTGTGATGCCGCAGTGGTGTTCGCATCCTATGCATTCGGGCCGCTTACAGGGATGATCGCAGGAGGTCTTGGTTCGGCTTTTGCTGATCTCCTCGGAGGATATCCTCAGTTTGCTGTGCTGTCACTGGTCGTGCACGGGCTTGAGGCGCTTCTTGCCGGTGTCATCATAAAGGGGAGGAGCAATTCTGTTCTGTACATGATTTTCGGAGCTGTAATATCCATCGCGGTTGTCTGCGGCGGTTATCTCCTTCTGGAGACGCTTTTCATCACTACATTTGCCTCCGCGCTTGTCGAGGTGCCGATGAATGCGCTTCAGAGCGGTGTCGGTTCTGTGATCGGTCTGCTGCTTTATGCAGCTGTCAGAAAGGCTTACCGCAATCTCGACGCGCTCAGATGGTAGCAGCCTTCTTGCTTCTCTGATATAGTCATCAGCAGGAGGCGCCAATGGCCATAAAAGACCACGACATGGTAATTGTCCTGGATTTTGGTGCGCAGTACAGCCAGCTCATCGCAAGAAGGGTCAGGGAGTGCGGCGTATACAGCCAGATCTATCCTTTCACAGTATCTGCGGAG
>CASEZU010000080.1 GCA_949292445.1 uncultured Spirochaetales bacterium
AGGCCCTTTGATAATTGTGAATATACTCTGAACCTTTTAGAGAAAGGCGAGGTTTTCTTCGCCCCTCCCGCATCATTTAATGATCTTTTCGATACACGGTTTCCTGTCTGCTCCGCTGATGGAATGAAGATAGAAAGAGCCGCGAGGACGATTGAAGATGCCAGAGAGAATCAGATGGCTGTATTTTGTCTATCAGAGGTTCCAGACTCAATACCTATGTGGACTTATTATGGTGGCAATAATGCTGGTATTTGCGTTGGGTTGCGTCTGACTAGGTGCAGTGAGAATCAATATGGATTAAAGCTCAGGGATGGCGAAGTCATTCTAAGAGCTGATTTATCAACATCTCCTATGCCGGCATATCGAGTTCTGTATAACAGGCAGATACAGCCTTATGTAAATCTTGATAATGCGAATAGTGAAAATGTCATGGCTACATTTGAATTCCTTTTCAACAAACCAGAACAGCTCAGCCATGAAAGGGAAATCAGAGTAGTTGTTCCAAGGGATATGGTTGCAAAGGAATGGCCGGAAAAGGATTTCAATGGAACCGTTTTCCATCTGGATAAAGGTGTTATTGAGAGCATCTATTTAGGTCCGGCTTTTGACTATTGCAAGAACCTTGGTGTTATCAAGGATCTTATAAAGAGCAATGATACTGCATGTAGCCGGGCAAGGTTATATCAGATTGTACCTCATAAGAAATACTATCGGTTAGAGCACAAGGAAATCCCATTTGACTACCTTGATGAATTCCATGATTATATGGTTTCAAATTATAAGCGGCTTTGGGGAAATAACGGGTAAGGTAAGGTTTAGGGGGTTATTCAAGCCATAGAATAATCAGAGACATTCAATCCTTCTGATTGTTTTATGAATGGTTTCAGCTATTGATCGCCTTGCAAATAGATTGATATAGGCTTCTCTGTGCCTATTATTATCTCTTTTGCTGTCAGGTATCTCTGATATCCAGATAATCTCTGTTTCGGTAAATACGACCGGACCACCAAAAGGAAAAGCCATTCCTTTGCTTGTTTCCAGTTTTGCTAGAGCAGCAATCCGCGGATTATGCTTAAGAAGATTAAATGCGTACTGGATTGCTTGATAGAAACTATCAGACTCAATTGATTTATCATTGCTCTTTACAAATTCAAAGAACGATGAGATTGCTCCGATTGTTCCGAATAAATATGCATAGACATACTTCATATCAGCATTGTTCTGATTCTTGCACTCTTCAATTGCCTCGAATAGTGCAGAAGATAGTATTTCAATGTTGTTGAGATATATCTCTTTATTGTTATCCATTTGATTCCTCCCAGTCGAAGTCATTAAAGTCGAAATGTCCGTATGATGGAGTTGTCTCTTTCATGAAAACGACCTTATCGCGGAGGATATCAAATGAATACCCTCTGCCTTCTCCTGCAATTTCCTTGATGCGATTATTGAGGCTTTCTGTCTGAGCATTAGTGCGGTTGTCACCTGCAAGGTCAAAGTAAGCGAAAATCTCATCATGCCAGTTGCTTACAGTAGCCATGAATCCATCGAATTCCATTATATTCTCTTCATGGCATGACTCACACCATTCTTTGTACATCTTCTCTGCTTCGGTTTTGGTCTTTGCAGTTGCATATATGCTTCTGAAAGCTTCTTTCAGAAGGTATGGTGTCTCAAATTGGGGATAATCCTTAAATAGTTCCTGTATGCGTTTATATTGCACCTCTGTCAGATTCTCACTGCTGGTTAAGATAAGAAACCTATTATTCTTCAGGCTGGCTCTTTCTTTCTGTTCTTTGATCTTGCTGGATATTCCTTTCCTGATACGTTCTAACACCTTCAGAAGTTCTTTGATAACATGAAAACGATCTATAACGATAGGAATATCCGGGAATAACGTAGCTACAGCATCCCTGTATGGTCTCCACATATCAATTGTCACCCATCGTAGACGTTCTGGTTCAGCCATGTTCTTCAAGACATTTTTCACAGTCTCCATCGAACGTGATTCGGTCATTTCGATAATATGTCCAGTTTCCTTATTAACTTCAACAAAAACACAGTAATAGTTATGCTGGAAATGGACTTCATCAATTCCAAGGACCTGTGGCATGGTAAGTACATAATCCTTTCTAAGATCCTGTACACGTTCTTTGAACAGCTCCTTTATTTTCGTATCAGAAAAGTCATAAAGCTTACCGAGCTGGGCGAATGGCATGTTGATGGATTCATTCTTAATTTGCTCTTTCAGGCGTATTGTCATATGCCCTTCGATAGACGGATATTCAGGTCTGATAATAGCTTTGCAGTTCGCGCATCGGTAAGCTTTGCCTTTGATAAGAAGTCCAGTACGATGCCCAAACACGGTGAGATCTTTTACCTTTCTCTCCGCATCTCTATGGATGTGTAATGTAGTAGAATGGCACTCCGGACATTCACTGGGGCGGTTCCTTGGAATAAGCACATAGAGATAATCACCGTTGCTGTTTTCCTTTCGGGACTCGACTCTGAACTCAGGTAATCCGATATCATAAGGTTCAGTAGTGGTTTTCAGATCATCAGGCATAGCTTCCTCCGTACTAGGGAATATAGCATATTCCAAGGGAATTTCCACCTTTTTCTTTGGATAAAACCACCAAAAACTTGGTTGCTATACTTTGATTGTTTTCATCCGAAACCACCGAAAACCTCGGATACCCATTTTTTTTCATCAGGTTGTTTCCGCTGCAAGTACGGAAGAGGGCAGGAGACGCCTCATTGCAAGTTCTGCCATTTTCTCGCCGAAGACAGCCGTCACATAGGGGAGAGAACCAAGCACGAGCCTCTTCCTGCCGTTTCCTGCGTCCTCCGCATCCGGATCCTCCTCCGGGCTGATATAGCGGAAATTGACCTTCTCTGGTGAGAAGACGCATTCAACTCCCCGTCCTATTCCTCTCTTCCGCAGCCCTGAGCGGACCTGCTTCGCCAGCGGGCATCCCCAGGTGTCCATCACATCGCCTGTACGGATGAGTGATGTATCCTTTCTTAGCGCAGCCCCCATTGATGATATAATCAGGAGGCCGTTCCTGCAGGCATGTTCTATCAGATCGAGCTTGGCACTTACGGTATCGATGCAGTCAAGGACAATATCGGCGCCATTTATGAATTGATCAATGTTATTCTCTCCGAGCTTTTCCGGAATGGCTGCGACATCGCACTCGGGGTTTATGTCGAGGATTCGCTCTCTCATCACTTCGGTCTTCAGCCTTCCCACCGTCGAATGCAGCGCTATTATCTGGCGGTTTATATTGCTCTCGGAGACTGTGTCGAAATCGAGGATCCTCAGATGCCCGATGCCGCAGCGGGCGAGCATTTCAACCGCATAGCCTCCGACTGCTCCCACTCCAGCGACTGCCACGGTTTTCTCTCCGAGCTGGCTGACGCTTTCCTCTCCGATGAATCTCGCTATTCGCTGGAACTGTTCCCTCACGGCAGCACCTCCTTCATAATGGCCTCCGTCCTTTTTCCCGTATCGACGCCTGTCAGTTCTGAAAGCTCTCTGTTCCATGCGCAGAGAGCCTCTGCCTCATCTTTTCCTGCCTTCATGTCAGTTTCTGTCACGAAGGGGAGGGAAAGGAGCTGCATGAAGCTCTTTGCTTTCCTTGCTCTGGGGGAGAGGGAGATGATTCCTCCGATGCTGATGAAGCGCTCAGCCATCTCCAGAGAGCCTGTGTATCCGTGAAGGAGAAAACGTTTTATTCCAGCTTCCCTGAGCATTTCATATACAGCGCCGTATTCCCTGACAGTGTGTATCACCGCAAACCTGCTGTATGCGGCAGCTGTTTCCAGTGCTTTCCGGAATACGGCCTTCTGACTCTCCATATCCGGGAATCTTCTGTCGAGTCCTATCTCACCGATGGAGAAGCCTTTTGAAGCAGCTTCCTCCAGCAGGATAAAATCCGGGTGTCTCCCGCCTTCAGGAATGGTTCCTAGCGCCTTGTATCTGTATCGGAGGAGCATGGGATACTCATCGGTGGATGCTGTGCAGATCAGCGCCTCGTGGCAAATTGTCTCTCCCGGGTGGGCATGGGCATCGAACATATGATGATGATAGCCTCGCAGGCGCAGCATGAAAAGTCCGGCTCCGCGGAGAAGCCGGACAAGGCGGTGTCTTCTAGTTAGTATCTGGACTGTCTGCCGATCAGGACATCCTCTCCGTCAATCGTGAGCGAATAGCTTGGGAAACGGAAGTAGCGGTCCTCCATGGCATCTATTTCACCGCTGAACGAGATGGTGTGTTTCTCTCCGTTCACGATGTATTTTCCTCCGATGCTGCCGTCGAATGAGAAATAGTCATCATCGAATCTCTCTCCTTCCTCGATTGAGGCATCGACTGTTATCTCTTCCAGAGTGACGCGGAATCCGTCATCGCTTTCCGAGAAGCCTCTCATCGTTACGCGGATGTCGGCTTTTCCGTTATTATTCCGCTCGGTGAAGCTGTAGCTGCCGCTTATCCCCGCACCGTTCCACATTTCGATATTGAACTCGGCTATATCGGCAGCAATGATTTCCGTGTCATCATCTCCCGGTTCTTCACGTCCGACAGTGACGGTTCCTTTCAGCCAGCCTCTGTCAACACTGTATTCGCCAGGTCTCCTGTCCTCGAGATACTCGACTGATTCCTCTATGATCTCATTGAGTTCGTCGAAGGCTTCATCAAAACCGCTGAGGAATGCCAGGAAAGCTATACGCTGGGAACGTGTCATCGCCTGCGGAAGACGGGAGGCATTAACACTCTGATCATCAACAGTCACATCTGTACTCCCGTTATCTGCTGTCAGAACGAACTCTGGGCCTGCAGTGCCGTCGGGATAGGTGAGACGGAGCCTTGCTGCCGTGATTGTCCCGTCATCTCCCGTCTGGATAGTTCCTGTGATGCGCGATCCGTCATCAGCCTTGAAACTGTTTATTGTATAGCTGTTTCCGGCAATGCTGACAGCCGGATCCGTGCCGGCTGATCCTATGGCTTCAGCCATTGCCCTGACTGTCACTTCAGCGGCGGCCTGGCCGGTCGGATGTGTGTCTGCAGATGGACTGCATCCTGTCAGTAAAGCTGCCATAAGGAGTCCCCCGATGGCGGCCCTGATAATGATGTGTCGCTTCATATCTGTGCTCCTTTGTTCTGATTATCCCATGCCGATCGGCGGCGGCAACTGCAGAAAACATGGGAGTTTTCTCCGATTTTCCCATTCTCATGACCCGTACGTAAGTTTTCAGCAATATATTCTTGTCCTGCATTGAGTAGAATGTTGACTTTCAGGCGGTTTGGATGATATAAACCATTGACCTCTTTATCCGGGCGTATGTCCGGATCGATTCTAAAGACCACAAGGAGGAACCATGATCCAGAATTATGAGTTCACAGTCATCTTCGATGCAGACGAAGAGAAGACAAAGGCCGGCCTCGAGCTTGTGAAGAGCACATTCGAGCGCTGCGGCGCAGAGATCACAAAGGAAGAGGACCTCGGCGTCAAGACACTTGCTTACATCATCAGGAAGCAGGAGAAGGGCCACTATGTCTATTTCGAGCTCAAGGCTGACACAGCATCCATCGCACAGATGAGCCGCGTATTCCAGCTCTCGACGCTCGTTCTCAAATTCCTGTTCGTCAATCCGGAAAGGAAATAAGAGCGCTTATGGCTACTGATATCAATTCCGTTGTTCTCGTTGGTCGTCTCACCCGCGATGCAGCGCTCAGATATACCGGATCAGGCTCGGGATTCCTGTCGTTCACGGTGGCAGTCAACAGGTCAAAGAGGAATGCTGACGGCACCTGGGGCGATGAGCCATCCTTCATCGACTGTATCTACTTCGGTCAGAATTCGCAGTCGATAAGCCAGTATCTTGTGAAAGGCAAGCAGGTCGCGGTACAGGGCGAGTTAAGGCAGAGCAAGTGGGAGAACGAGGGACAGCCGAGATCAAAGCTGGATGTCGTAGTCAATACGCTATCCCTGCTTTCCGGCGGAAATCAGGGACAGTCTGCTGGCGGAAATTTCTCCAGCCAGTATTCACAGAGGCCCCAGCCGGCAAGGGAGATGCCGCAGAGCGCTCCTCAGGCGCCGGTTCAGGGTCCTGGACCAGAGTCATTCGAGGATGACTCGATTCCATTCTGATAGGAGTCAAGAAAATGCACGAAGATAAGGATTTCGCAGAGAAAGACGGAGCTCTCAGAGACAGGAAGATGGGAGCAAGGAAGATGGGATTCAAGAAGAAGGTCTGCAAGTTCTGCCAGGGCGCAGCTCCTGCTGACTACAAGAATCCTGATATGCTCCGCCGCTACATCACAGAGCGCGGAAAGATCCTCCCGGCACGCATCACCGGAACATGCGCAAAGCACCAGAGAGCGCTCAACAGGGAGATCAAGAGGGCCAGGGTCCTCGCATACCTTCCGTTCGAGAAGAAGTGAGACATGGTGGAAGATAGGCTGCGGACGGCAGGGGAGGCTGTACTGCTTCTCTTACTGAGCGCTGTGATGTCGCGTATCGGTGTCGCATCGCTTATTGCCGTCGCTCCGCTTCTGCTTTTCGCGATCAGGCATGGCAGGAAGGCGGCCTCCTTCCTCATCGTGCTGGGGTTCGTCATCGCACTTGTCGCAGACGGTGTTTCCGGCGGACTCTTCACGGCAGGAAAACTGGGAGCTGCTGTCCTGCTTATTGACATGTATATTCCCCTGTCGCTGTCAGCGGCTGGGATGGTGTGGCTTGGCACCAGAGGAAAACGGGTCCTGCCGAGGCTCTTCCTGACCCTCGTTCCGGCTCTTTTGCTCGCGGCTGCCATGGCTGTGTTCTTCTATACTGATAGGGCGCTTCTCGATACAGTCGTCAAGGCATTCGAGGATGCGTTTGCCGCGTTGGCGGGTCCTTTGCTGGAGCTGCTGCTGCCAGGTGTGGATATCGGCGTGATCGCCTATGCCGCGCTCCTGACAGTGCTTTCTCTGGTATTTCCGGTTCTGCTGATCGGCATCTGTGCAAGCTGTTTCATTTATGAGACGGCTCTGCATTCAAGAGAAAGCGGCTTTGAGGAGAAGGTCATGCGGATGGAGTACTCTCCTGATGCGGTCTGGGGTTTCATCGTCTCATGGGCCTTGGTTCTTCTCTTCCGCTTTGTATCAGCACCCCTGCTGCTGGAACTGGCAGTGTTGAACATGGCTGGCGTGTGGACTGTGGTCTACGGCGCGGAAGGCTTTTCAGTGCTTTTCGCACGTATACGCAGGCACAGCCCCTCGATGAGAAGCATGACCCTTCTCATCGTGATAGTGCTCATAGGCACGCTGATCCCGGGGATAAATCTTATAGTTCTCATAGGGCTTCCGCTTATAGGAGTCCTTGAGAGTTTCTTCGATCTGAAGAAACTGGGAGGAATTGGTTATGAAGATCATTCTTAATCAGGACGTTGTGCATCTCGGAGAAGAGGGAGACGTGGTAGAGGTAAAGGACGGATACGCCCGCAACTACCTTCTTCCTACCGGAACTGCTGTAATCTACAACAAGGCCAATGCTGCGCTCTTCAAGTCTCGCGCTGCTGCAATCGAGAAGAGAAAGGCTGAGAAGAGGGCTGCTTCCGCTTCCCTCAAGGAGAGACTCGATGGAGTTTCCCTCTCGATCGTCGTGCCGGCAGGCGAGTCCGGAAAGCTCTTCGGTTCTGTCACATCCACAATGGTTCAGACAGAGCTCCAGAAGCTCGGTTTCGAAATCGAGAAGAAGAAGATCGAGGTTGCTACTCACGCAATCAAGATGACTGGAACATACACAGTCGTTGTTCACCTTTATGAGAACGACCTTTCCCACATCAAGCTCGTTGTCATGTCCGAGGCTGAGAAGGCCGCTGCAGAGAAGGCAAAAGCTGAGGCTGAGGCAAAGGCTGCAGAAGAGGCTAAGAAGGCTGCTGAGGAAGCTGCGGCTGCAGAGGCTGAGGCTGCTGCAGAAGAGGCCCCAGCTGAGGAGGAAGCTCCTGCTGAGGCTGAGAACAACTGAGAACTTCAGCTGAATTATTGACTGCCGGTACGCCGGCAGTTTTTTATTCCCCATATATCTCACTTTTTTCATTTCATGCTATAATCCACTCGCTTGGAGAAGAAGATGAGAACACTGCCGCATAATGATGAGGCTGAGAAGGCGATACTCGGTGCGCTCCTGATGAGGGAGGATGCCTACGATATCGTGTCAGAGGTGATAGATGCCTCGGATTTCTATCAGCCGATGAACACCGTCATCTATACTGCCATCACGAAGATGAAGGAGTCTACGAATCAGGCAATAGACTTCATCACGCTCATAGATTTCCTCAAGAAGGAAGGCTCGCTGGACAAGGCAGGAGGAGTGGCGTACATAGCTGGACTGACGGAATCTGTGAATGTCACGTCGAATGTCGAGCAGTACGCGGCGATCGTGAAAGAGATGTCCCTCCGCCGTTCCGTGATATCGATGAGCGCATCCTTTTCCGAGAAGGCGATGGATGCCACCGCCGATATCCGTGAGGTGCTGGATGAGGGGCAGAGCGACATGCTCAGGCTCTCTCTGACAGGAAGCACGGGTGAGTCCGATTACTCCATTTCCACAGCTGTGAGCTCCGTTGTCGACAGGATCATCAAGAAGATGGACGGAACGCTTGCCGATGACTCTGTGCCTTCAGGCTTCGATATCCTCGACAAGTACACGAACGGAGGCTTCAAGCCCCAGGACTATATTGTTGTGGCGGCGCGTCCATCAATCGGAAAGACAGCTTTCGGCGTCTCGATGATCCGCAACATGATACGTGATACCGACAGGCCCCAGCGCGTCGCTTTCTTCTCGCTTGAGATGCCTGCGAGCCAGATCACGGAGCGTCTTCTTGCCAATATCTCCCACGTGAATCTCCGGAACATCGCACAGGCAGACCTCTCCAGCGAGGATGCTTTCGAGCGTGTGATGAACGCCGCCGACATGCTCTTCTCTAAGGATCTCTATATCATCGATGTGCCGAATATCAGGCTCAACGAGCTGAGGGCGAAGGCGAGGGCGCTGAAGAGGGAGAAGGACATCACGGTGATCATGATCGACTACATCGGCCTCATTGATCCGGGCCTTGGCCCCCAGACACCGAGGCATGAGGTCATTGCCACTGTCTCAAGATCGCTGAAGAGCCTTGCAAGGGAACTGAAGATACCGATCATCGTCCTCTGCCAGGTATCGCGCGACAGCGAGGAGAAAGCGCCGATACTCTCCAATCTCCGCGATTCCGGCTCCATCGAGCAGGATGCGGATATCGTCATGTTCCTCCACCGCAAGAGGATCCTCTCTGAGGAGGAGAAGCAGCGCAATGCAAAGGACAGCGAAGGCAAGGCGACGCTGCAGGTCACGAAGGTCATTGTCGCCAAGCAAAGGAACGGAGAGACAGGTGAATTCAAGGTAGGCTACAATGCGACGACTACATCCTTTGAGCAGGTCGTGCAGAATGCCGAGTTCATCGAGCCGACGCCGCCGGAGAAACGAGGCTACGAGAAGAAGTAGGCTTTGATGTCCAGCGAATACATCATGATCATTATCGCGAGGGCGATGAGCATGCCTGCGATCTGCAGCAGCACATAGGAGCGCGGTGAGAGGGCTTTCCTTCTCACGATCTCTGCCAGGCTTATCAGCATCTGGCCGCCGTCGAATGTCGGGACAGGGAGAAGGTTTCCGACGGCGATGGAGACTGAGACCATTGAAAGGAGCATCAGGAGAGCCCTGAGCCCGCTGAAAGTGCTGGAAGAGAATGCCAGCGCGGTTATTCCTCCGATGCTCTCAGCAGCCTTTACAGGTCCTGTTATGACAGTCATGGCATCTTCCAGATGGAATGTCACGAAAGAGGCGAGCGCTTTGAGCGCTGCTGCTGACATTCCGGCTGCTCTCATGAATCCATAGGAGAGAGGATGATCGCTCTCTGCGCTCTTCCTGAGGCTGCTCTGCCATGCAAACGGCAGCTGCCCATCCTCTATCCTCCGCTCAAGCCTCTCTCCGTTCCTTTCAATTGTCAGCGTGAAGCTGCCGGCAGCAGCTGCATAGACATCGAGAGTGTACTCTACATCTTTGCTATCAACCGCCACGATCCTGTCCCCGGGGAGGAAATCAGGGGAGAGCGAGCGGCCCACGACCGCCTCCTGCAGATTCGTGATTCCGTATACATAACCGTTTTCCGTCCATGCGGGAATAAGTTCTGTATTGATGATCTTTCCATTCCTCTCCACGGTCACTGGAATTGTCTCCCCGGCTCT
This sequence comes from uncultured Spirochaetales bacterium, assembly GCA_949292445.1. Next base: position 10,268 of record CASEZU010000080.1, read on the forward strand.
TTCCTCTATGTAAGCTGCGGCATCCTGCCAGTCCTGGAAAATATGGTTTCCGGAGGAAAGGAGGAGATCACCTTTTCTGATGTCGCCCTGTTCTGCCCCTGTACTGAAAACACTCTCATACTCCGCCACAGGTGTGACAAGCGCAGGATCGGAGAGCCTCCAGACAGGAATTGCGGCAGAGACGGCAAGCATCAGCACAGCAAGGAGGAAATTGGCTGCCGGCCCTGCAAGGTAGATGAAGAATCTCACCACCGGGGTCGTGCCGAAATATGATCCTTTCTCCGTCTTCTCCATGCTTCGTGAGTCATCTCTGAGGGCTTTCATCAAATCCAGCGATCCCTTCATGCGGCAGTAGCCTCCGAATGGAATGGCTGAGAGCCTGTATTCAGTCTTCCTGCCGCAGTGCGATACCAGCTTCGGTCCCATGCCGTATGAAAGCACCTCGACATCCACCTTCAGTAGCCTTGCTGCGGCGAAGTGTCCGAGCTCATGGAGGAATATGACGAAGCCTATGCCGAGAAGGCCGAGGACAAGGTACAGGAGACGTGTCAGCATAGTGCTCCGGCGCGCTCCTCAGCAATCCTGTCTATTGCACATATTTCCTCATAGGAACCGGGTTCCTTGCTGCTGAAACCCATTGAGAGCACTTTATCCACAGTGCGGCAGATCCCGTCAAACGGTATCCTTCCTTCGAGGAATGCCATGACAGCAACCTCATCCGCCCTTGAATAGGCGATGCGGTATCCTCCGCCTTCTTTCAAGGCATCATATGCCAGAGCCAGCATCTGGAACCTCTTTCTGCTCCAGCCCTCGAAAGTGAGTGAGAAGCGGGATGAGAAGGGCAGGGAGCCCACGACGCCTTTCAGTCCATTGCCTTCGCCCTGTATGGCGGAGAGTATCGGCAGCGTCATGTCAGGAGGCGACATCAGGGCATAGACAGCTCCCTCATCTGTCTCGATCATGGAATGGACAACAGATTGGCGGTGTATTGTCACCTCGATATCTTCCGGCGGGAAGCCGAAAAGAAGAGAGGCCTCGATGACCTCCAGCCCCTTGTTCGCAAGGGTGGCGCTGTCAACGGTTATTTTCCTGCCCATCTTCCATGTGGGGTGGTGCAGTGCCTCCTCCGGAGTCACTGATGATGTGTCATCCCTGTCCACGAACGGACCACCGGATGCAGTTATGATCAGCTTCCGTGCTTTATGGCCGGAGAGAAGGTGATAGATTGCGCTGTGCTCGCTGTCCACGGGGATGACCGCAGCCCCGTTTCTTTCCGCTTCTTCAAGCATGAATCGTCCGCCCATCACAACCGATTCCTTGTTTGCCAGTGCTATCCTCTTTCCCTTCCCGATAGAGGCCAGCGTTGCCGGAAGCCCTGCGGCTCCTGCAATGGCATTGAGGATGATGTCAGGCTCTGTCCGGTCAATGAAGTCCCCGATGCCCTTCATGTCCCTTCCATCAAGATAGCTTACAGGTGCGGAGAATTCCTCTCCGAGAGCGGGCAGGCTCTCTGAGCGCGATGCTGTGAGTCCTGCTATGCGGATCTCAGGCGCAAGGCCGCTTCGCAGGGCATTTAGGCATGTGGTTCCTATCGAACCGGTTGCGCCGAGAATCAGGAGACGGATCATACTCCGAGTATAACGGTGAGGATGGCTATGTAGACCGGGGCAGCCATCACTATTGAATCGACAGAATCGAGGATGCCGCCGCGTCCCGGAATGATGGTTCCGGAATCCTTGACCTCTGCACATCTCTTGAAAGAGGACTCTATGAGGTCTCCTGCAGCAGCCATTGCTGCGGTTATTCCGCCGAGGGCGAAACCCTCTGCAAGGGTATAGCTGAATACATCAGGGAAGAGGTAGGAAGAGAGGAGACCGAAGACTGCCGGAACAAGGAGACCGCCTATAAAGCCGGCGACCGATTTATTCGGGCTTACTTTGATGATGCCCTTGTTGTTCCTGCCGAATGCTATTCCGAAGAAATATGCGAATGTGTCAGAACCGAATACGAGGAGGAAGAAGAAGAGAATATACCACGAGGCATGCTGAAGGAACGCGAGGCGTATCACGAATGAGGCGAAGAGCCCCGGATAAATGATATTCAGCACCGTCTTGCTGTTGCGCTCCCACGTTCCATGGAAACTGTCCTTCGCGCCGGTGAAGATCTCCATGAAGAGCGTGAGCCCGATGAGGAACATGAGAGTGTAGAATGTCAGTTCCAGCTCCGGAAAGTACCTGAACTGCACATACTGGGCAAATGGAAGCAGTGCACCGGCATAGGATGTGAAAGGCAGTTTCTCCTGATCCTTCGACAGCAGGGCGTGCATTTCCATCGAGCCGAGGACTGTGATGCCTGTGATGAGCACGCAGAATGCCAGATGGTCGAGATGGGGGAGGAAGACAACTACCAGAACGAGAACCGGGATGGCAATCACCGCTGTAAGTATTCTCTTTTTCAGACTGCCCATGTCAAATCCCTCCGAATCTTCTCTTCCTGGAGCTGAAATCACTGATGATGATTCCGATCATCGATTCGTCCCAATCAGGCCAGAGTCTATCATAAAATGCCAATTCTGCATAGCTTGACTGGTAAAGCAGGAAACCGGAAAGCCTCATTTCCCCGGAAGAGCGGGCTATCATGTCGGGAGGGGGGACTTCAGGGTTGTCAAGATAAGCCGAGAGCGTCTCCCAGCCGAAGGTTGTCCGGCCGGCAGCTGCTGCTCTTTCCACGGCTCGTCCTATTTCATCATATCCGCCATAGTTTATCGCAAGCTGAAGCGTGAGGGCAGAGCACGTCCGTGTGGCTTCTTCAGCCTCGTCGATCGCTTGCAGAACATCATCCGGCAGTCCCTCCCGCCTTCCTAAGTGAAGGATCCTGATTCCGTTTTTCACCGCTCTTGGAAGCTCTGCCCTGAGCCGCGACGAGAAAAGGCCCATGAGGTATCCGACTTCCTCCCTGGGCCTTTTCCAGTTCTCTGTCGAGAAACAGTAGAGTGTGAGGTAAGGAATCCTGCATGAGAGGCAGCCCTGTATTACCTTCAGAGCTGCCTTCCCGCCTTCAAGATGGCCGGCGGAGCGGGGAAGCCCTCTCGCTTCTGCCCATCTCCCGTTGCCATCCATTATGAGCGCAAGATGCCTGAGTTCTCCCACCTCAGATCTCCATGATCTCCTTCTCCTTGGCTTCGGCGAGCTTGCCCACCTCCGCAATTGAGGAGTCGGTAAGTTTCTGGATCTTCTGCTCTCCTTCCTTCTGCTGGTCCTCGCTTATGTCCCCGTTCTTCTGGAGCTTCTTGAGCTCCTCCATGGCATCGCGGCGGATGTTGCGGATCGCAACGCGGGCTGTCTCAGCAGTTGCCTTCGCGCTCTTTGCGAGCTCCTTCCTTCTCTCCTCAGTGAGCGGGGGGAAGGCAACGCGTATGAGCTTTCCGTCGTTGTTCGGGTTGAGTCCGAGCTCAGATTTCTGGATCGCTTTCTCGATTGCGGAGAGCACGCTCTTGTCCCAGGGCTGGATAACCACCAGCCTTGCCTCAGGTACGCTGATGGAAGCGACCTGCGAAAGGGGAGTCTCCGCTCCGTAGTAGTCAACCCTGATCTTGTCGAAAAGCTGCGCGGAAGCACGGCCTGTACGCAGCGAGGCGTACTCCTGGGAGAGCGCCTCAACTGACTTCTTCATTCTTGCGCTGCAGTTGTCAATGACTGTCTGCATTGCTCCTCCTTAGGCTGATACGCCAGCCTGGTACACTGTATATGCAGTGATCTGGAGTGTTGCTCCATGAGCCTTTCCGGTCTCCTGAAGCATCTGGCTTACGGACTTGGAGTCATCCTTCACATAAGCCTGATCGAGGAAGCAGACCTCTTTGTAGAGCTTGGAGAGCTTTCCTCTTACGATGCCTTCCCTGACCTTCTCCGGCTTGGAAGCGAGCTTCTCGTCGGACTCGACCTGCTTGCGGAAGATTCCGAGCTGCTCCTCCTCGTACTCCTTGCTGACTGCCTTCTCGTCGAGGAACTGGGGCTTGAATGCCGCTGCGTGGAGGGCGAGGTTGTGTGCCAGCTCCTCAACATCAGCTTCCTTGAAGATCTCCGGCTTGTCGGACTGGAGCATCACGAGTACTGCGACTGCACCGTCTCCGTGAATATATGTCGAAGCATAGCCGTTGGCCGGGATATCATAGACGGAGAACTTCACGAGGTGCATGTTCTCCTTGATGATGGCGATGAGTGCGTTGACCATCTCCTCGAGTTCGGAGTTGATCCCAGTGTATCCCTTCTCGAGGATGACTGTGCAGAGATCATCGCCGAGCTTGGCGAAGTCCTTGTTCTGAGCCACGAAGTCTGTCTCGCAGGAAAGGGAAAGGACAACTGCCTTGCCATTTCCGGTCTTGACGAACACGCGGCCGTTCTCTGTTGCTCTGTCCTGGCGCTTTGCGACTGCTGCGAGGCCCATCTCCTTAAGGATCTTCTCAGCCTGAGCGAAATCGCCGCCCGCTTCGGTGAGAGCCTTCTTGCAGTCCATCATTCCAGCTCCGGTAACGTCCCTGAGCTTCTTTACGTCTGCTGCGCTGATTGCCATATTCCT
>CASEZU010000081.1 GCA_949292445.1 uncultured Spirochaetales bacterium
CTGCTGATCAGAGCCCGGGTATAAGGTTTTTTCCAGAGAATATCATAACCATGTACGGTTCCTTCTGTTTCTGAAAGCTCCGTTTCCGTTCCTGCTGCGGCCAGGGCTGCGGCAAGGTCCTTTCCCTCATCGCGGAGAGGATCATATTCTGCAGTCTCTATGAATGCTTTTGGTATTCCGGCTATCTCAGGCTGGCTGAATTTCTCATGCCCCAGATAATTCTCCCACATCCATCGGCTGAGGGTGCTGTTCCACATCGGAGTATTGCTGAACATCTTCATCGAAAGCGTAGCTGTATCAGGCTGCACTGCAGGATATATAAGCATCAGGGGAGGCTTCACTTTCATTTCCGCTGCTGTCATCAGCGCCAGAAAGCCGCCGGCGCTGTCTCCGGCTATGAGGGCCAGGTCACTGATGGAGGCGGCAAGGAGCCTGAGTTTTTCCAGCGCTTCAGGGTGCCTGTGCTCCGGGAGAAGCGGGTAATCCGGTATGATGACGCGGAACCCTGAAAGTGCATACATTGATGCGATCTTCACCATATGAGGCGCTGCAGGAAAGGCAAAAGCTCCGCCGTGCATGTCAAGGATTGTGCATTCCGCCTTCCCTCCCCGCAGGACAATGCAATTCATTCCTGCAGCTTTCTCCTGTGTCTTCACAACGCCATCCAGAGGCCTTGTCAGCCTCTGGGCAGGATACAGCAGCCTCGATGCCCTGATTACTGGAACGGGGATCCCTTTCCCCGGCCATCTGAAGATACTGACTGCCCTGAGGTCCTTGTGAAGTCTCATGGAGTCATTCTAGCAGAAGGACGAGGTGAAGTGAGGCAGCCTGCATTGCTGAAACAGCGGAAAGAGGATAATCTTCTCCTGTTATTAATTTAGGAGACGACAATGGACGTTAGGGTTCGCTATGCGCCATCGCCGACCGGGCTTCAGCATATCGGCGGCATCCGTACAGCGCTGTTCAACTATTTCTTCGCCAAGGCGAACGGGGGAAAGTTCATCCTCCGCGTCGAGGACACGGACAGGGAGAGGTATTCCGATGAATCCCTGGAGGACCTTTACAGCACTCTCGAGTGGCTCGGGATAAAGTGGGACGAGGGCCCCGTGGTGGGCGGCCCCTACGGTCCTTATATACAGTCCGAGCGTTTTGACCTCTACCGCAGCTATGCGGAGAAGCTCGTCGATGAGGGCAAGGCATATTATTGCTTCTGCACTCCAGAGCGCCTTGAGGCAGTGAGAAAGCAGCAGGCGGAGTCAAAGAGCGAGTACCAGGGCTATGATAGGCACTGCGCCCATCTTTCGGATTCCGAGATAAAGGAGTACCTGAGACAGGGCATAAAACCTGTCATCCGCTTCCGTGTGCCGACAGAGGGCAAGACGACATTCCATGATATCCTCATGGGGGACATCACGCGCCGCAACCGCGATATCTCACCGGATCCCGTTCTTCTCAAGAGCGATGGTTTCCCGACCTATCATCTGGCAAATGTCGTGGATGATCATCTGATGAAGATAACCCACATCATGCGTGCCCAGGAATGGATTCCTTCCGGCCCGCTTCATGTCCTGCTGTATCAGGCATTCGGATGGGATATCCCGCAGTACTGCCATCTGCCGATGGTGATGGGAAAGGACGGGCAGAAGCTGTCCAAGAGACATGGTTCGACCGCTGTACGCGATTTCCGCGCGAAGGGATACCTTCCGGAGGCGATCATCAACTATGTCACGCTCGTCGGCTGGTCACTTGACGGTTCCACTGAGTTCTTCTCCAGAGAGGATCTTGAGAAGTGCTTCACGATGGAGGGCATACACAAGGCGCCGGCTGTCTTCGACTACAAGAAGCTCGACTGGTTCAACGGCCAGTATATCAGGCAGGCGGATGACAAGCGCCTTGCAGGACTTATCGCACCGTATCTGCAGCAGGCCGGGTACGTCTCGGATCCGCTCACAGCAGATGACGAGGCCCTGATCGCAAGAATCGTTCCTCCCGTCAAGGAGAGGATGAAGGTTCTCTCCGATGTCGTTCCTCTCACTGCATTCCTTTTTGAGGACAAGCCTGTGGAGGACAGAGGCATCTACATCGCAAAGGGTTCTGACGAGGAGAGCACAAGGATCGCGCTCGCACGCGGAGCGGACATCCTCATTTCCGGGCTCAGGGCCGGAGAAGAGGAGGCGTCGATCGAGGAGAAACTCTCAGCACTTGCTGCGGAGCTCGGGATCAAGGTCAACGGCGTGTTCCAGCCCATCAGGGTAGCGATCACGAATTCAACAGTTTCCCTGCCGCTTTTCGATTCGATACGGCTTCTGGGAATCGATGAGACAGAAAAGCGCCTTAACAGGGCGAACAAGCTATTCGAGGAGAATTGATATGGCTGAAGTTACAATGGATAAGATAGTATCGCTCTGCCGCCGCCGCGGCTTCATCTTCCAGTCCAGCGAGATCTATGGCGGTCTCAACGGCGCATATGACTACGGTCCGATGGGAGTCGAGCTCAAGAACAACATCCGCGACTTCTGGTGGAAGGAGATGACGCAGCTGCATGACAACATAGTCGGGCTCGATGCCGCAATCCTCATGCACCCGAGGGTCTGGGAGGCTTCCGGCCATGTTTCCAACTTCACGGATCCGAT
>CASEZU010000082.1 GCA_949292445.1 uncultured Spirochaetales bacterium
ATTCAAGCCTGCAAGCTGAGCGGTCTTCTTGTATCCGTATCCCTGCTCAAAGAGCTTCAAGCATTCCTGACGTTTCTCGTTCGGAATCCTGTGTCGGACGGATGTTGTCTTTTCCATCATCGTCCTCCTTGAACGAGTGCCTGCCCCTGAACGCTCAGAGGCAAGCAGCAGAACTACTTAATTATTTGTCCGTTACTGAAAGTGCCGTTAGAGAAAGAGCTTTCCACTCCTCTGCGCCAGCCTTACCGTAGAAAACCTGAACAGACGGTGTATAAGATGTCTTTGTTACTGTAGGATTGGAAATCACACAGTTTGTAGCATTGAGAGCAATATCTCCGCCTTCCGGTCCGACATAAGTCGTATCAATCGTGTAATATGTAGCCAGCATTTCCGGTGTCATCGTAGAACCTTCAACGATTGCAGGCTGCGGAACCTTGGCTGTAGCAGTAAGATTTGATACATATCCTCTGCCACCTTTGAACTGTACATCAACGGAAACAGTGGGTTTTGCTTTGTAGATAACAGTATAGACCTCGCTTGCATCCTTGGTTACAGTGTGAGAAAGGGTCAGAGTCTTTCCATCTTTCACTACATAATCAGAAGGTGTAAGAGCTGTAGTATTTCTGTTTCCATTGCCATCAACTGCATAGATTGCAGCAGTTACTGTATCACCAACATACGGGCTCTCTGCACTTGAATTGGAATCAGAATTCGTGTAAACAACGACAAGACTTGTCACATTTGAAGCATCAAACTTGTCAGAAGCTGCTGTAAGTGTAACCTTCCAGTTCTCATCACCTGTAATCTTGGCTGCATCAACTGTAGTAGTATAGAGTTTGATTGAACCAACTGTTACTGCTGCCTGAGACCCGGCCTGACCAGCAAGAGCTGTTACAGTCACATCCACATCCATTGAAATTGTTTCTCCATTGGAAAGTTTAACCTCTGCAGGAACTCCCTTAATAGTTGTAGCTCCAATTTCTCCTGTTGTAGGAAGTGTTGTGAGTTTGACAGAAACTGGAGTTGCTACTTCATATGCAACAGAAGCAACGACACCAGACTGCGTTCCACCATACGCAAATGTAGCAAGTCTTGTTCCAGCACCATCAGTCGAAACATTCGAACCAATAAGGTCCATTCCTGTTACATTCTTTGAAGAATCATCGCTGAATGAGACAGTACCGGTTATGGCTTCATAATCGAACGGTTCACCAACAAGATATGTTGTCTTTGCATTTGTGAGCTCAAGTCCAATAGGGATCTTATAGCCCTGCTGTTCACAAGCTGTGAATGCGAAAAGCATCAGTGCTGCAAGCACTCCAATAAGAATCGACTTCTTCATCGTATTCTCTCCTCCTAAGATTTACAGCAATAGCCTACCCCCCCCCCGGTTTAATTTTGTCAAGCCTTTTTCTGGAAAATCTTTCGAAGAAAATGAAAATGAATGCCGAGAAATTTTTGAATAAAAGGAATAATGATGCCAGATTCCAGCTAATTTATTTTAAGAAAAGAAAAAGCGGGAACCCGGTTCAGAAGAGGATTCCCGCTCTGATAGTCAGTTTTTACTGTCAGTCCCTGATGCCCATTACGTTTCTGCGGTATGCCTTGAGACCGCGCTCAATGCATTCAGCTGCCATCAGAAGCTCCTTCTCATTGAGGACATACGCGATCCTGGCCTGCTGCTTGCCAAGTCCGGGCGTGACATAGAAGCCCTCGGCAGGAGCTATCATGGTGGTGCATCCCTCGTAGGAGAAATCACGGAGCATGAAGATCGCGAACTTCTCCGCATCATCCACAGGGAGGTCAACAACGAAGTAGAAAGCTCCCTTAGGAAGGTTGCATCTCACTCCTGGGATCCTCTGCATGCGCGAGATCATGACATTGCGGCGATGCTCGTACTCTGCCCTCACATCCTCGACATACTCATCAGGAGCATTGAGGGCGGCGGCAGCAGCCACCTCCTCCACCGCAGGAGGACAGAGCCTTGCCTGAGCGAGCTTAAGCGCCGATTCCAGCACATCCCTGTTGCGGGTAACGATGGCACCTATTCTCGATCCGCACATAGAGAAGCGCTTCGAGAATGAGTCGATGCAGATGACCCTGTCCTGATACTCCGGGAAAGACAGCACGGACGTGAACCTCTTGCCGTCGTAGCAGAACTCCCTGTAGACCTCATCCACGACGAGGAATATATCATGCTTCCTGCAAAGCTCAAGAAGCCCCCTGAGCTCCTCATGCGAGTATACATGCCCTGTCGGATTGTTCGGAGAGCAGAGCATGATTCCCATTGTCTTCTTGTTGATCCTCTTCTCGAACTCAGATATCGAGGGCAGAGCGAAGTTGTCATCTGAAGATGATGTCACAGGACGCAGGTTTACCATCGCTATGTTCGCGAATGTGGCGACATTCGTGTAGTAAGGCTCGGGGATGATGAACTCATCATAGGGATCGCAGAGAGTCATGAACACGAACTGAATGGCCTCGCTGCCTCCTGTCGTGATGAGAATGTCCTCGGGGCTTATGGAGAGCCCATAGCGCTCATAGTATCTCGAGAGCCCCTGGCGGAGGAACATCTCGCCCTCGCTGATCCCGTATGCGATTATATCCTTGTCGTAGCCGCGGATCGCCTCAAGCGCCTCACGCGGCGTCTTGATGTCAGGCTGCCCGATATTCAGATGAATAACATGGATACCCTTCTCCACCGCATCTCTGGAGTAAGGAACAAGCCGGCGTATAGGAGAGCACTGGAAACTGGAAATCCTGTTCGACATCTGCATGATGCGCCTCCTCAGTCCTGATTCGATTCCTGAATGAGCGGAGCGCTCGGATTCGCCTGGGATGTATCGATGAGTTTCTGGATGAAGCGGCGGTTGTCAAGAAGCGGGGAGATCGAACGGCCGTGATGGAGACGTGAGATGACTCTGGCGAAGAGCTCAGTGACATCAGCCTGGACGAACCACTCCTTCTCAAGAAGGCCCTTCCCCTGATACACGGCATTGGTGCCGATGATCCTCCAGAAGACGCCCTCCTTGTAAGCCGCATCGAAGTTCTCAATCGCATTGCCGTTGAAGAACGGAAGGGAGACCATACAGATGATCCTCTTAGCGCCCCTGTTCATCAGCTCGCGCATCGCTATGATCATCGTGCCGCCGGTGGCAATCATGTCATCCGCCATGAGGACGGTCTTGCCGCTGACATCGCCGAGGAGGTTGATGCTCTTTATGTTTGAGTTCTTCGCATCGCGTGAGACGATCGAGTAATCACGCTCCTTGTAGAGCATGGCGAGCGGCCTGTGAAGGCCCTGTGCATAGAACTTGTTTCTGGAGACCGCGCCTGTATCGGGTGATACGACGACGAGATCCGGATCAGAGAAGTCTATCAGCTTGCGGAGCGCGATGAGTGTCTGATACGAGCCATGGAGATTCTCCAGATGGCATGTGGTGAAAGCATTCTCTATCTCCCTTGAGTGGATATCGAGGGTGATGATGCGCTCCACGCCGAGATTCTCGCAGAAATGAGCGAACATCGAAGCCGTGAGAGCCTCGCGTCCCGCCTTCTTGTGCTGCCTTGCATAGGGGTAGGTCGGAAGGACGAGCGTCACCGAGAGGGCTCCGGCGAGCTTTACGGCATGGATCGTCGTGAAGAGGAACATCAGATGGTCATTCACGCTCAGTGGCTGCGGCTCATCAAGCCCTGCAACCTTTATGGGAGCGGAATTGGAGACATCATGGACAATATAGACATTCAGTCCTCTGACAGGATCGATGATCTCCGCTTTCTCCTCTCCATTGGCGAATCTGGTGTACTTCACGTTGATCGTGAGGTCCGGGCAGTGGAAGGCCGTAGGCAGCTTCCCTGCAGGTATCTTCCGGCTGTCAAGGTCATCAATGAGCGTGACCATCTTCAAAAGCTCCTCATCCGTCATGTTGTGACGCTTGGTGAGGACTTCCGATAATTTCTCGTAACGGTCAATATAGAGACGTCTGAGATGCTTTACGACCTTGCCGGTGAAATACTCTGAACCCGGGCCAGCAATGACACCGAGCTTGTGGGGTTTGATGATGCTCATACCGCAACTCTATTACAATAAAAGGGCCTTTTCAAGAATGCCCGGAATCCCATGGCATGCGGCAGATATCCTCATGAAACAAACATAGCGGTTATGAAACATCCCATCTGACTCTCAGATGATAACCTCCGTCACGGCAGGAACAAGGGAGCTGTAGCACCCGCTCAGCCTCTCCATCTCACCTCTTACCTTTCCGGAAAGCACCTCGAGCCACGCCATGTCTTTTTCTATGCCGAGATTTCCTGTCGTTCCTGTACTTGTGCGTCTGGCAAGAGAGGCAACGGGATCCTCCCCCTCAACATCCCTGAGGTTCAGGCCGACGCTTTTGTAGCTGTCGCGGAAATTGCCTCCTGAAAGGACCTTCTCCATCACGCGGTCAGTCGCATAAAGCTCGGGAACGCAGGCCTTCGCAAGGGCATCTGCATGTATCTCCAGCTTGTCTGTCATCTCCTTCATGATGAGCACAAGCTCCTCTGCAGTCCTGAATCCCTCGATGAGCGGCTCTTTTGTATCCTGGAAATCGCGGTTGTAGCCGGAAGGAAGCGCCTTGATGATTGCCTTGACCCTCACGGAGCATGATCCGATCAGGGCTGTGCGTGAGCGCGCAAGCTCAAGCCCGTCAGGATTCTTCTTCTGCGGCATGATGGATGAGCCTGTGCAGAGCTCGCGGGGAAGTGAGAAGTATCCGAACTCAGGCAGTGTGAAGAGCATCAGATCCTGTGCCAGCTTTGAAAGCGTGAGCGCTATGTACTCGGCATGATCAAGGAAGAATGCCTCGAACTTGCCGCGTGAATTGTTCGCATAAAGCACATTGTTCTGCACTTTGGGAAATCCCATCAGAAAAGCTGTGTATTCCCTGTCAAGCGGAAGCGTCACGCCGTACGATGCCGCAGAACCGAGCGGGCTCTGGTCAAGGACGCGGTAGAGATCCATCAGCATCTCCGTCTCCTCGATGAGCTCCTCCGCGAATGAAAGAGCCCAGAGTCCTACTGATGAAGGCATTGCTATCTGCATGTGCGTGCGGCCCGGCATCGGGATATCCCTGCCCTTCTCCGCAAGGGCAATGAGCGATGAGGCTGAAGAAATCGCAGCAGCTGAGAGCTTGAGAGCCGCCTCTCTCATATAGAGGCGCAGTGCGGTCTGGACCTGATCATTGCGGCTCCTGCCTGTATGTATCTTCTTGCCGGCATCACCGTACATGCCAGTGAGAAAGCCCTCGATCGCGGTATGGCAGTCCTCATCGGAGACAGTGATCGGGAACTCGCCCTTCTTCCTGAGTTCCGCGATCTTTCCCAGCCCTTCAAGGAGAGCCGATGCCTCCTCACGCGAGAGGATACCGATCTTTTCCAGCCCCTTTGCCTGAGCTGCTGAGCCGATGACATCTGAGAGCACAAGCTCCTCATCATAGATATAATCATTGCGTACCGTGAAATGCTCCATCATTGAGTCGAGCGTGTAATTCTTCTGCCAGAGTTTCGCCATACCGGTAATCTACAGGGTTTGGAGGGCTTTTTCCATAGTCTGAGGGCAAAAGCTGACACATCAGGCTGCATGCTGCGGATAAACAGTATGAAGATACTGGCTGCAGCGGCGCTGGCCGCACTGGTTTTATCGGCATGCCCTCACGGCAGCATCAGGACATACGATGCGTTCCAGGGCAAGGACATGGCAATGCCCAAGGTCCTCAGCTACGGCATGGTGGAAAACTCCTCCATGAGGCTTGTATATGATGAGGATGTGTTCCTCTCCGAGATAATTTTCAACGGCAGGAAGCTGGATTACAGCCTGAGCGGCACAGTTTTCGTGATACCGTTCGGCAGGACCCTCGGGAAAGGAGAGGAGGCATCATTTTCAGTGATGGCGGAGGATGAGGCAGGAAACACGGCCCGTTCATCTTACAGACTGATCGGAAAGAATCTGGAGATACCGCCGGTCCTAATAAACGAACTTTCCATAAAGGGGACTGCAGAGTCTCCTGACAGGATTGAACTGCTCTTCCCGGACGGCGGCAACCCTGCCGGAATGATCGTCAGCGACGGCATAGAGGGAGAAGAGAACCACGCTGCGGTACTGCCGGATATGGAACTCGCGCCAGGCGATCTGATAGTCCTCTACTGGGACAGGAAGCCGGAGAGCACGGAACCTGTATATTCGGCGGGAACCTCCGGATATATCCTCTGGGCTGAAAGCGATACGACACTCTCAGGCACAAACGGAGCTGTCCTTATATACTCAGAGCTCGGAGGTGAGATAACAGACGGGATCATCTACACCACCGGCGAAAGCGATCTTGCGGACGGTTATGGAAACAACAGGACAAAGAACGCAGCACTTGCACTGCGGAGAAGCGGGAAATGGTCCGGCGAGCCTGTGTCATCAGCACTTGTCACGGCAAGCAGGGTCATCGCGAGGCTGCCGGGAGGCATCGACACAGACAGTGCTGCCGATTTCTTCATAACAGAGCCGAGAAAGTCATCATTCGGCATGCCGAACGGTTACTTTCCATATGAGGAGTGATGGAAAAGCGGCCCGCAGGCCGCTCCTGTCAGAATGTATAGAGCACCTCAATCTCTCCCGTGCTGCCGCACTCGTCATCGCTGTCCTCTATTACCTCGGTCTGCTCCTGCCCCTTGACGGCCGAACGTGACCGGAACTCAATATGCTGGGCAACGATCTCAACCGCCCTCCGCGTGTTCCCGTCACCCGACACCCACCGGCACAGCCTCAGACGTCCGACAGTCCTGCATTCCATGCCTTTACGCAGCCTGTCCATACAGCGGTCTCCAAGAGCACCCCAGCACTGCACTGGAATGAAGAGCGTCTCCTGGGCCTTGTTTCCTTCGCGATCGATATAATAGCGGTTACTCGCTATATCGAACTTCACGAGCCGTGTGCCGTCCGGCGGATCAGCAAGCGGCACCCTGTGCGGATCTTCCACTAATGTCCCCTCGATGAGTACATTGTTCAGATGATTCATGAATTCCTCCTGCCCAATATACGCTCCAGGCTGCAGATGATGCCAAAATCCTGAATCCGATCTGTGCTAGAATGGACTCATGAAACTCACAGTATTATCAGTCGGGGGCTCTATAATCTCCCCTGACAAGGTCGATTACGCGTTCCTCTCGGATTTCCGCACCATGATACTCTCCCACCTCTCATTACATCCCGATGAGAAGCTGATATTCGTCGCAGGAGGCGGCGCTCCTGCCCGTGTCTACCAGGAGGCGCTGAGGAAAATCAATCCGTCAGCCGATGCCTCGCTCCAGGACTGGCTGGGAATAAAGGCCACGCACCTCAACGGGATGCTGCTGAAAGCGGTTTTCAGCGACCTCTGCGAGGACGAGCTTGTGACTGACCCCACAGATCCGTCGATAGCGTTCTCCGGCAGGATACTGGTGGCAGGAGGCTGGAAGCCGGGATTCTCCACCGACACCGATGCCGTGTACCTAGCCCGCCGTTTCGGAGGAAAGACCGTCGTCAACCTCTCCAACATAAAGAAGGTCTATACCGATGACCCGAGGAAGAATCCCGATGCAAAGCCCATCGACACCATCTCATGGCCCGATTTCAGAAAAATGGTCGGCTACGAATGGAACCCCGGGCTGAATGCTCCGTTCGATCCGATAGCCTCCGGCCTGGCCGAGGAGGACGGCATGAGAGTCATCGCCGCAGACGGAAGGAATATAGAGAACACGAGGGCTATCCTCGAAGGAAAGCCCTTCGAAGGCACCATCATCGGTGTTTGAGCGAAAGGAAATATGGATCGGGATCGGCAAATGATGCCGGGAACGGAACATCACGGGTGAAATCCGGTATCCACAGAACGTCATCATCTGACGGATCCTGCATGAATCCGTCGTCGATCCCCAGCACTTCCATCATATCCACGAGCTCATCGTATTCATCCTCCGTCATCTTCGGGAATCCTGGATCCCCCTTGGGCGGAACGAACTGCGTCATGAGGGAGAGATAGAAGCTGTCCTTGTAGCGCTCGGCGAAAAGACGGAGGAAATCGAACGTTGACTCAAGCTCGCCCGGGAACACGAGGTGGCGGAGAAGCGTCCCCTTCATGCGATCCATATCAGTGCGGGGATGCCACGCCTTCACAGCATCGAGCACAGGGATTATCACATCGGCATAGGAAGCCCTGCCGCAGAAGCGGGAAGCGGTGGATCTGGAGAGTGTTTTGCAGTCCAGAAGATAGATATCAATGAAATCATCTATCTCCGCAAGAGCCTCAACACGCTCATAACCGGAGCTGTTCCAGACAACGGGAAGCGTGAACCCCTCCGCCTTTGCCATCTTCAGCGCCTTGATGATCGACGGGATGAAATGTGTTCCCGTGACAAGATTGAGCGTGGCAGCTCCGTGCTCCTCAAGTGAGAGCATCAGGCGGGAAAGCTCCTCATCCGAAATGTCGATGCCGAGATTCATGCCATCCGAGCCCGATATCTGCCTGTTCTGGCAGTAGGGGCAGTGAAGCGGACAGCCGGTGAAGAATATCATGCCTGAGCCATGCTCGCCTGTAATTGGCGGCTCCTCACCTCTGTGGAGGCCTGACCAGGCAATCCTCACTTTGTCCCCCTGACGGCATACTCCGGTGCCTTTTGTCCTGTCCACACGGCAGAGATTCGGGCAGAGCTCGCAATATCTGTAATCCATGACAGCGATCATAGCACCAAAAGCCGGAACTTGGCACTAATCACCGATTGACGGCGGAGAGCGATTGGAGAAGAATCTTGCCATGTCGTTTCTGAACCAGATAGCAGGGAGATCTGAGAAAAGGACTGAAATACGATACATCCTCTCAATTGACGGAGGAGGGATGAGGGGCATAATACCGGCCCAGATACTCTCCCATCTTGCAGAGGATCTGAGAAAGGCCGGGGACAGGCGCCCCTTATACTCCCATTTCGATCTGATAGCCGGAACAAGCACAGGCGCGCTCATCGCAGCTGCGGCATCGATACCGGTGGAAGGGACAGCATTCACCGCCGAGGACAGCAATGAGGATGTCTTCACCGTCACAGAGGAAAGGAAATTCCTCCGCACCCGGCGAGTGAGGAGATTCAGGGGAACGATCATCCCTTCGACAGCCCCCGCCACATTCACATCGTTCTACATCAGCAACGGACCCTCCATCTTCCCGCAGAAGAGCGTTGCTGCGATACTCGGCCCCATTTTCACGGATAAGTACAGCGGCTCCGGGTACAGCAGGTTCCTGCAGAAGCTCTATGGAGAGAAACTCATGGGAGACCTGATGGTTCCAACAGCATTACTGTCATATTCTACCGATTCAGGAACTATATTCCCGATAACAAGCTGGAATACTCCTGATTTCAAGATATGGGAAGGCGCGAGGGCAAGTTCTGCCGCTCCGCTCTATTTCCCCACATTCATCAGGGAATACAACGGCAGGAAACTGCATCTGATAGACGGAGGTGTAGCTGCGAACAATCCGTCACTCATTGCCTACTCGCTTGCGAGGAAGCTCTATCCGGAGGCAGGGGAGTTCAGGATCCTGAGCCTTTCGACGGGGACACCTGTATACAGAACAGAAGGAGAAAGCACACCCGGCGGCATAACAGGCTGGGGAGGACAGATATCGAGGATATTCCAGAATGCCGCGCTTCAGGTCGCGGATGAAACGCTGCCAGCAATTCCCGGAGTGAAATACACGAGGATATGGGCACAGGTACTGGACAGGAGAATCCGCCTCGATGAAACAGGAAAGGAGTCAATGGAAATCCTGCTCAGGGCTGCGGAGAAGATGTATGAGGAGAAACATCAGGAACTGGATGAATGGACAGGAATGCTCTCAAAGGCACCGACACCGGACGCTGTACGCCTCAGAGTCCCCGGAGCACTTCCTCAGCCTTAGGAAAAAGAAGGGAGCGGAGGGATCGGAGCGTGAAGCCATACTCCGGAAGGGATATCCTCTCTCCAGCCACATCAGTGATCACCTTTACGGCAAAACACGGAACACCGGCAAGGTATGCAGCCGCAGCAACTCCATAAGCCTCCATATCTGCTGCGTCCGCTGCAATGGGGACATTCCTGGAGGCAGCGAACGCACCGGATGATGAAAGGACAAGCTCTGATGCCCTGTCAAGACGCAGTGAGCCCATGACAGCATGCGACGGAAGCAATGCAGCCCCCCTTGCAAGATGGAACGGCGTGAGATCCTGATCGGGGCATACAACACTGCCGAACGACACGCAGTCCCCCACTTTCAGAGACCCGAGGCTTCCTGCGCTTCCCACTGAGAAAACGGCATCAGGCCGTGCCTCAGCCAATGCAGCTGCAGTCACGGCAGCGGCGAGCACCGGTCCGGTGCCGCAGACTATTTTCGTCCAGCTGTCAGGAAACCCCCTGAGCTCAGCTTTGTCGGAAGCTACGGCAAGAAGCCTCACAGCATCCTCCTCCGGATCTCCTCCATCACAGGAGAGAGCATAATCCCAAGCCTGCGCTCACGGCCAAGGCGCCGGGACTCGCAGACGGCATAGGTTGCTATTGATGTCGCATGTCCCACAGAGCCGAAGAAGCTGCCGCCCTTGATGATCAGCCCGAAAAGAAGGGAGGCGAAGAGATCGCCGGAGCCGGGATAAGAGATGCCGGCATCCTCATACTGGAAGAGCCTTATCTCATCCCCGTCCCATGCGGCATTGCCTGTTCCTCCGGCTTCAAGGGGTATGCCTGTAATGACACCGCGCTGCGGTCCCAGGGAACGCAGCACCGTTATCTGATCCTTGATGGCCTTCTGCCCCTGTGCATGGAAACCGTCGTCCATGCCGGTGAGTATCATCGCCTCTGTGAAATTGGGGGTTATCACATCGGCCTTCCTCACGAGGCGGATCATCCGGGAGCACATTTCGCTGTCTACCGTCTGGTAAAGCGTACCGTTGTCCCCCATCACAGGATCGACGAATGAAAGGCCTCCGAAATGTGCCATAGCCTCCTGTACGGTCCCTATCTCCTCAGCAGAACCGAGGAAACCTGAATATATGCCGCTGAAAGAGAGGCCGAGCGATTCAAAACGCGAGAGTACCGCCTTCATGGCCTCATGCTCATCCTCGATGAAGATATCATCAAAACCGTCGGTCTGAGTCGAAAGAAGCGCTGTCGGCAGCACGGCTGTCTCGACAGACAGCGCCTCCAGCACAGGGAGGACAACTGTCAGCGATGATTTCGAATAGCACGAGAGATCGTGTATCGCAAGTACAGCCATCAGATGGCGAGTCCCGCTATTGCGGCACCGAGTGTCGGAGAATTGTCAATCCTCACCATCTCGTAGTATCTACCATGCTTCTTCTCCAGAAGCTCATCGAGATAGAGCCTGGTATAGAACTCAAGGAATGCCGTCTTGTAGAATGTCGTCCCATCCGCATTGATGACGACCGGATACCGTGGATTCTTTCCCTCTCCGGAGCGGAGCACGGCAGCGGTGAGGTTGATAGCCGTGAGCTTTCCTGCACGCTCGATCACAGCCTTTATGATTCTGTAGAGCGTAGCCGCATCCTCCTCATTGTCCCCGACAGCCTTCACAAGGTCATACTCTGGGTTATGGCAGTCCTCAAGGTAGTGGCTCATTCTCGTCGTATCAAGCGGCAGAATTGATCTGAAGCGCTCTCCGAAGGACTCTGTAAGCACGCCTTCCTTTATCGCAGTCTCAATGACATGAGCTGCGAAAGGACCAAGGTAAGCACCGCTTATCTTCTTCTCAAACCAGTATTTGCAAGGATCCTTAGTGCTGCTTACGAATTCTTTGTCGATATCACCGAGATCGAGGGCAAGGCAGCCGGACTCGACATTTATGATCTCGCGTCCCTCATTGAACGGAATCTTGCCTATGGCGCTGTTTTTCTCCGTATAGGCAGTGTTTGTACCTGTGCCGAGAATGAATCCGATATACGAGGAAGCCGCCTCAGGCCTCTCAGCCTTGGCCGCAAGAAGCGTAGCCACAGTGTCATTCACGACTGCGACTTTCTTGCCTGAGACATTGAAACCTCGCCTTCCGAGCTCCTCGAGGAGATTCTTCCCAAGCGGCTTGCCTATGACCTCCGGAGCCTTTATCTCCTTGGAGAACACAATTGGAACTCCGTCATGATCCTCCGTAATGCGCGCGGCATAGGAGAAGCAGAAACCGATTCTGTCGCTCTTGTCTATGAGACGCTCGATGTTATCAGCGAGTATGGAATAGAACTCAGAGGCGCTGACCTCTTCCTTCACCCCAGGCATGCCGACCTTGCGGAAGTCCGTTATGACCGGCTTCCTGTCTTCATCGAAAGTCACAAGGCATGTGCGGAAATTCGTTCCGCCCGCATCCATGACTATGACGCTCTTTCCGGGGACAATGTCCGTATCCGGAGAGACATATGTCGGAATCATCTGCAGCGAGCTTCCGTCATCTGCGGCAAGCCCCTTCTCCATCTCCGAGAGAATGAAATCGAGAGTTCTGTCTGCATCCACAGAAGATGCAGTGAGCATATGCCTCTCTAGGAATTCCCCTGTCCTGTCCATCAATACCTCCTACCCGCCGAATGACAAGAAAACCGGCTCGGCGCTAATAGTTTCTCCGTCGACTGTCAGGTTCCCGGCCTCCACCCTCATGGTGCGTCCTTCTTCACCATATATGTCGACAACACCCTCGATGATGGATCCCCCACCTGCAAGAGCGCCTGTTGCCATTATAGAGAGTGAGAAGCGGACATGGAAGAATGACCAGTCGCTGACAGCAGCAAGTTCCGCAGCAGAAACCGCCTCACCCTCCAGCAGGCGTACGGAACCGTCCAGCACTATATCACCGGCGGCGAAATCATGCCATTGCAGCCAGTTCTGCACCAGATCCGTCGGCAGCATCTCAGGAAGCGGCGTAACTGCTTCCGTACTGCCGTTCATGCTCATCCCCTGGTCAAAAAACGAGAGGGATGCGGCATACGTCGAGACATCCGAGCGCACAAAAGATATCCGGAGAGGGACTACGCCCTCTCCCTGGACGACTGTAACTCCTTGCAGCGCGATCCTCGGCTCCGACAGATACGAAGCCACCGCCGACATGACTCCGTCTGAGAGCCCAGCCAGAGCGGCTTCCCCACCTGCTGTCAGAGCAGCCGGTACAGAACAGCAGAACATCAGCAGAACCATGAAAAACGCAATTGCCTTTCTCACCGCCCGTCCTCCATTCCGGTAGAATAAATTCTAGCAACGCATTTAAGCCTCTGCAACGCAAAAATCGCTTATTTTGCCCTGCGGAATGCCTCCAGATCAGCCTCAATGCGGCTCTCATCCACCTTATTGAGGAGTACGCCTCCGATGACGAAGAGAAGGATCAGTGAGAGTATGCCGAAACGCTGCTCCCCGGTTATGAGTGTGACAATGCCGAGGAGAAGCGGCCCGATGATCGCGGCGAACTTGCCGAGCATATTGAAGAATCCATAAAACTGCGATGACTGCTCCTGCGGGATGAGGCGCGTGTAATATGAACGCGAAAGTGCCTGTATGCCACCCTGGAAAAGACCGATGCAGACAGCAAGGATATAAAACTGCATCTCACTCGTCATGAAGAACCCGAAAACCGCAATGACGGTGTATCCGGTAATCGCTATGAGAAGGGCTCTCTTCACGCCGATCCTGTGTCCGAAGATATTGTAGAGAAGCGCTGACGGGAATGCCACGAACTGCGTGATCAGAAGCGCGACGATGAGGCTGGATGAGGAGAAACCAAGCGCTGTACCGTAGTCGGTGGCCATGCGGATGATGGTGTCGACTCCGTCTATATAGCACCAGTAAGCCACAAGGAAGAGTGCGGTGTTCCTGAGGTTCTTCAGGGAAGAAAGCGTCCTGCGCACCGATCCGAAGCCTTCCCTGACCGCTGTCCCGAGGCTGATCTTCTCCCCTTCCGGCTCTTTTACGAAGAATACAAGCGGGAGCATGAAGACTATCCACCAGATACCGACCATCAGGAACGAAACCTTCACGGCCGCGATCTCATCTGCGAGCCCGAAAAACGACGGGAAAAGATACATCAGGACATTCAGCAGGAAGAGAAGCCCGCCACCGATATACCCAAGGCTGTATCCGAGGGAGGAGACGAAGTCGACCTTCTTCTCCGAAGCTACGGATGGCAGGAGGGAATCATAGAGCGTATTGGCTCCGGCAAAGCCCACATTGGCGATGATATAGAGAGTCATGGCAAAGGGCCACATTCCTATCGAGACCCAGTACAGCGCGCTCGTCATGACAGCGCCGAGGAAAGCGAAGAAAATCAGGAGCCTCTTGCGGTAGCTGCCCCTGTCGGCTATCGCGCCGAGAACAGGCGCACAGACCGCGACGATCAGCGATTCAATCGAGTTGCCGAGCCCTAGGAAGAACGTGCTCGCAGCACTGTCCCCGCCATAAGACCAGTACTGGGAGAAGAAGATGGGGAAGAAAGCCGCCATCACCGTCGTTGCGAACGCACTGTTAGCCCAGTCGTATAATGCCCATGATATAATCTGTTTTCTGGAATCCTTCATAAACGTAGTGATTCTACGGATTCTTACCCGATCAGGCAATTCGGATTATATTAAGGAAAAGTTAATTATTCTGGAGGATCAGATGGTAATAGCAGCTGCATATGACAAAAATGACGGAAATGTTTTCCAACATTTCGGAAGGACGGAGACTTTCCGTATCTATACCGTAGAGGATGGAAAGATCATCTCACACTTCGATGCCGATGCTTCGGCAACCGGCGGACACGGCGCTCTGGCTCCGTTTCTCAGGGAAAACGGTGTGGAGGCTCTGATAGCCGGAGGAATCGGCGGAGGGGCAAGAGCGGCGCTCGCGTCCTGCGGCATCACGGTGTACCCGGGTGTTTCCGGAAGTGCGGATGAGGCAGCTGCGGCTCTGGCTGAAGGCAGGCTGGAATACAATGCAGATGCAGTCTGCCACCACCACGAAGAGGGGCATCAGTGCGGCCATCACCATGAGGACGGGCATTGCCAGTCTCATCACGGAAATTGCTGAGGAAAACAAATGAAAGCAGTCATCATCGGCGGAGTCGCCGGCGGGGCGACCGCAGCCGCAAGGCTCCGGAGGCTGTCGGAAGATGCTGAGATAATCATCATCGAGAGAAGCGGCTTCATCTCATACGCGAACTGCGGCCTGCCGTACTATGTCGGCGGAATCATCAGTGAGAAGGAAGATCTCACACTGCAGACGCCGGAGAGTTTCTGGCAGCGCTTCCGCATAGAGGCACGGGTCAGAAGCGAGGCTGTCTCCATCGACCGCAAGAACAGGAGAGTACTGGTACGCGAACTTGAAACAGGGCGTGAATATACGGAAAGCTATGATGTTCTGCTGCTCTCCCCCGGTGCTTCGGCCATCGTTCCGCCGCTGCCTGGCGCAGACAGCTGCAGGATACTCACACTGCGCCACACCGAGGATGCCTTCACGCTCAGGGAATGGGCGGAGCGTTATCCGGGAGGACGCGCTGTCGTCATCGGCGGAGGGTTTGTCGGCATTGAGGCGGCGGAGAATCTCGTCCATACCGGACTTTCCGTCACGCTTGTGCAGCTCACGGATCATGTGCTGCAGACATTCGACGGCGATATGGCCTCATTCCTGCATTCAGAACTCAGAAAGAACGGAATAGACCTGAGGCTCAGCACGGCTGTAACAGGTTTTGAAGAAAAGGATGGCCGCCTTATCGTAAAGGCCGGGAATGAGGAGATAGAAGCCGCCTTTGCTGTCATGGCTGTCGGCGTGCGTCCAGACACAGAGCTCGCCAGGAAAGCAGGGCTGGAGATGGATGAGCGCGGGTCCATACTTGTCGATGATACGATGAGGACATCGGACAGCTCGATATATGCCGCGGGAGATGCTGTCTCCATTCTCAACAGGGCGACGGAAAAGATGGGCATGATAGCACTCGCAGGACCGGCGAACAAGGAAGGGAGGGTGGCTGCTGACAACATTGCAGGAATTGAAAGCCACTACAGAGGAAGCACAGCAGCATCCGTCGTGAAGATTTTCTCCCTCACCGCCGCTTCTGTCGGCATGAGCGAGGAGGCAGCCGCAGCTGCAGGCGTGGATTATGACACGGTCTTCACGTTCCAGGGCAATCATGCCGGCTACTATCCCGGAGCTGAGGGTATCATGCTCAAGCTGATCTACCACAAAGTCTCAGGAAAAGTTCTCGGGGCACAGGCTGCGGGAGGAAGCGGGACGGAGAAGAGGATCGACACGCTTTCTGTCGCGATCGCGGCGAGAATGGATGTGGACGACCTTGCCTCTCTCGACATGTGCTATGCTCCCCCGTATTCCTCAGCAAAGGATCCTGTAAACATCCTCGGGTATATCGCAGGCAACAAGATGCGCGGAATACTTGAGGAGTTCTCATTCCGCGACATTCCGTCCATAGACAGCAGCACAGAGATGCTCGTTGACCTCCGGACGCCGGCAGAGACAAGGGGCGGAATGATACCGGGTGCGGTGAACATTCCGCTGGACGAGCTCAGGGAAAGGCTTGGGGAACTTGACCGCAGCAAGACAATCCTCGTCTACTGCAGGAGCGGCCAGCGGAGCTACATAGGAGAACGGATCCTGAAGGGACACGGGCTGAAAGCCAGAAGCCTCTCGGGCGGATATCTCCTTTACAGAAGCGTCGCAGGGGACAGGAAATAACAGCTGATTCGTGCTATATTTGCCGTATGAAGACATTTCTCTGGTATGATCTCGAGACGTTCGGCCTCAATCCGCGCTATGACAGGATCGCCCAGGCCGCGGCTATCAGGACGGACATGGATTTCAATCAGATCGGCGAACCGCTGGTGCTTTATGCGAAGCTGTCGCCGGACTACCTTCCCTCCCCTGACTCCTGTCTCGTGACCGGAATCACGCCGCAGGAGGTGAACGAGAAGGGAATGACGGAGGCGGAGCTCATCGACAGGCTCCGCTCCGAATTCATGGTTCCTGAGACCATAACAGTAGGATACAACAGCATAAATTTTGATGATGAAGTCATAAGATCGACGCTATACCGCAACCTCTATGACCCGTTTGAGCGCGAATACCGCAACAGATGCTCGAGATGGGACATCATTAATCTTGTGAGAGCCACGAGGGATCTCAGGCCAGACGGCATCAGCTTCTCCGTGGTGAATCCGGAGACCAATGCCCCGTCATTCAGGCTCACGGATCTGACGGCGGAGAACAACATCGAGCAGGTCGGGGCCCATGATGCGCTTGTTGACGTAAGGGCTACGATAGCTGTCGCGAAACTGATAAAGCAGAAGCAGCCCAAGCTCTTCCAGTGGGCGCTGGAACACAGGTCGAAGAATGAGATAGCGAAGGAGATAAAGGTTCTCAACCACCTGCCCTTCCTGCACACCTGCCCTCTCTTCGTATCGGAAAGAGGGAACACGCATCCGCTTCTTCCCCTATTCTATGAAGCGGAGAAATCGGCAGCGCTCTACTGCTTTGATCTGACGCATGAGATTCCGGAAAGCGCTAAAGGCACATACCATGAGACTGGCATAATGAGGCTGATGATAAACCGCTCGCCTTTCATCGCACCGGTGAGCGTGCTGGACAGTGAAAGCGAGAAGCGGCTAGGCTTCACGAAAGCCTGGATCTGGCAGAAAGCAAGCGAGGCGCTTCAGTCGCCGGCACTCTCAAAAGAGTCCATACTTGGTGCGAGGGAACCCTTTGAGGAAGGATCGAAGGATCCGGATCTCACGATCTACAGCAGCTTCCCGTCCGACCATGACAAAGGCGTGATGGCCTCGATCAGGGCGATGAAGCCGGAGGAAAAGCTGACAAAGGGCGAGCATCTTTTCGAGGATGACAAGTATCACAAGCTCCTGTGGAGACAGGTGGCAAGAAACTGGCCGGAAGTTCTGTCGGAAAAGGACAGGGAGAGCTGGCGGAATTTCTGCGCGCTCCGCCTGATAAACCCTCCTGTCGAGGGCACCCCCACATACGAGCTCTACATGAGGAGCGTCAGTGAGAAGCTGGAGAGCGTCGATACAGATTACCGTGACAAGGAAATTCTCCTGCGTCTGAAGGAATATGGAGAGGAGCTTTTCGATAAGGTCATAAAATGATAGGAATAAGCTATGTCCGAACTAACAGATAAGCTGGAAGGCTTCAGGACCCAGCTGGAAGAGCTGGACAGGAAGCTCTCAGGCGAAGCCCTGAGCGATATGAATCTATATAAGACCCTGATGCAGGAACGGTCACACCTTGCGCCTGTGGTGGAGAAGCTCACGGAGATGTCGGAGCTTGAGAAACAGATAGCAGGCTCAAAGGAGATGATACACAGCGAGGAGGATCCAGAGCTTGTGGAGATGGCCAGAGAGGAGCTTCAGGCGCTGGAGGGGGATTATGCGAAGAAGGAGAAAGAGTGCAGGATCCTCCTGATACCGCCAGATCCCCTGGAAGGCAAGAACATCATCATGGAGATCAGGGCCGGAACAGGCGGGGACGAGGCCTCGCTTTTCGCAGCCGATATCTTCCGCATGTACTCGCACTATGCAGAGAAACAGCACTGGAAGATGGAGATAATGTCCTCAAGCGAATCAGGGATCGGCGGCTACAAGGAGATTGTCGTCTCGATATCCGGAAAGGATGTATACGGTTCGCTCCGCTTCGAGTCCGGCGTGCACAGAGTGCAGCGCGTGCCTGAGACCGAGTCAGGCGGAAGGATCCACACATCAGCCATCACCGTGGCTGTGCTCCCTGAAGCTGAAGAAACGGATATAGAGATAAAGCAGGAAGATCTCAGGATCGATGTCATGAGAGCGGGAGGCCCGGGCGGCCAGTGTGTCAACACAACCGATTCCGCTGTCAGGATCACACATATCCCGACAGGTCTTGTCGTCATATGCCAAGATGAGAAGTCCCAGATAAAGAACAGGGCCAAGGCGATGAGGGTGCTCCGTTCAAGGCTCTACGAGATGGAAGAGGCGAAGAAGCAGAAGGAAAGGGCCGATGCGAGGCGCAGCATGGTCGGTTCAGGAGACAGGTCGGAGCGTATCCGCACATACAACTTCCCGCAGAACAGGGTCACTGATCACCGCATCAACCTGACGCTCTACAAGCTCGACTCGATCATGGAGGGGGATCTGGATGAACTGATAGATGCCCTGAAGCTCGCAGCAGGCGAAGAGGCGCTGAGGGAAGCGTGACACTTTCGGAGCTCCGCAGGGAGATTCTCGCCATGATGGACCAGGTCGATGCGCGCATCATTGTGCGCCTCGCAACGGGTCTTGATGAGATACATCAGATAACGGAGTCCGGCCGCCTCATAACGCCTGAAGAGCACAATAAGGCTCTGGAACTCGCCGGAAGAAGGCTTTCCGGAGTGCCTATGGCTTACATCACGGG